>CANHQZ010000003.1 GCA_947463125.1 Flavobacteriales bacterium
AAGCTGGAAGGCAATACAGCGCTGGTGCGTAAAAGCCAGAAAACCAAAGGACTGGTGCCCAGCTGGCAGGGGGGCAGAATGAGCCTGACCAGCGAACTGAGTTTTGCCCTGAGGCAAAAAATAGAAACCTACAGCAACCCCTCGGACGAGGAGGTAATAGCACTGAAGCCCTTGTTTGAACTGCAACAGGAGCGTAGCCATATTCCGGCAAACAATGAATTGCTGATTGAATATATTGAAAGCAATGAAGGTTTTCATCTTTTCGTTTTCCCTTTTGAAGGGCGCATGGTGAATGAAGGCATGGCTATGCTTTTGGCCTACAGGCTCGGGCAAATCAGGCCGGCTTCCTTTAGCATTGCCATGAACGATTACGGGTTTGAACTGCTGTGTCCTGAACCCATACCCTGGGAGGAAGCACTGGAGGAAGATATATTCAACACGCAAAACCTGATTAAGGACCTTTTCAGCAGCACCAATTACACCGAAATGACGCGGCGCAGATTCAGCGATATTGCCCGTATTAGCGGACTGGTTTTCAAAGGAACCGCCGAAAAACCGGTTAAAGGAAGGCATCTGCAGGCCAATGCCCGTCTGTTTTTTGAGGTTTTTAAGGAGTACGAACCGGAAAATCTTCTGTTGCGGCAGGCCGAAGAAGAGGTGCTATACAATCAGCTGGAAGAACACCGGTTGCGCGCGGCATTGACCCGAATAAACCAACAAAAAATCATGGTCAGATTTCCGGCGAAACCTACACCCTTTTCCTTTCCGATTATGGTAGACCGCCTGAGGGAACAAATGAGCAATGAATCGCTGGAAGCGCGCATAGAGCGGATGCTGAAAAAGGCGCTTTCCTAAATTTTGTGTAATAATATTCCAAGGGTTTTTATCCCGTATCTTTTGATTATTCAATAAAAAACAGCATTTTGCGACTCTTGATGAAAAACACGGCTTTTCTAACCTTGCTTTTCTTGGGTTCGGCAGTCTTTGCCCAGACCGATACCCTGAAAACACCTTCAGACACTGCGGCTGAAGAGGACTTCTCCCTATACGACAACCTGGTGCCCGAGGAAACGGCTGCTGCACCCTGGGCCAGTACAAAAATATTTGATTTATCCCCCCAAAAACTCATTTCCATTGGCTATGATGTGCAGGGAGCCTATGACATCAACATGAAAGTAATGCCCGGTTTTCCAAAGGTCGCATCCGACACTTTAGGCACTTTGTCCACTAAAGGCAGTCAGGGATTGAGGCTGGGATTCAATATTCCTGTTATCTCTAAAAACCGCCTTACCTGGACGATAGCTGGGAATTATCTGGCAAACAATTACAGGGGAACTGACTACCCAACTACAATGGTAGTTCGAAACACAGATTACCTCGTGGGCGCATTAAATCAGGGATTGCTGAGTGCCGGCCTGGCTACCACCGTATTCGTGCCATTTGATGCCAAAAGATTCATTCTGATGCAGGCACAGGGCGATGTAAACGGAAATTTCGGTATTTCTGAAATCGGTGATTACCTCAATAAAACAAGGGTTTCCGGTGCGGTTATTTATGGAAAACGCCCGCACGACCGACTGCAGTGGGGTTTGGGCCTGTCGCGCACCTACCGTGTTGGGGAAATGAATTATGTGCCCATCCTGTTTTACAATTACACATTTCCCAACCGCAAATGGGGTGTTGAGGCGTTGTTTCCCGCCAGGGCAGCTGTTCGCAGAACCTTTAATTCCAGAAACCTGCTCTTGTTTGGCTACGAGCTGGAAGGACAGACCTATTTTCTTCGCTCCACCATTGCCAACCGTGCGGATTCTGAACTTCGCCGCGGCGAAGCGCGACTGCGTTTTACCTACGAAAAATCCCTATCAGGCTTCATCTGGATGAGCCTGCAAGCCGGATACCGCATCAACACTGCGTTTAACCTCGATGAAAAAGAATTTTTCAGAGGTCCCTTTGGCACCCAGCCCTACCTCATGGAGAACAGGGCCGGCAACGCACCCTACATCATGTTCTCCATCAACCTTGTAAGTCCATAACCATGAAAAAAATACTGTATCTATTTGCCGGCATATTGCTGTTTAGCGCCTGCGGCAAACAAACCAAAGACAACATTACCCTGGACATCACGTTCAAAAGTGAGGGTCCATTTTTTGAATCCTCCCCCGAATCGCTGCAGCACCAGCTGGCTGATGAACTGTCTGCCTTTATGAAGCAGCACAATGCTGCCGAGGCCAACATTGAAGCGGTTAAATTGATTTCTGCTTCTTTCACCACTGCTGATTCAGCCGGATTTGCCGATTTCGGCAGCCTTACCCTGAACATGATGGCGGGCGGCGACAGCAAAGCCAAAGAAATTGCGGTGCAAAACCCCTTGTCGAAAGAAAATACTTTCAATGCGCAGCCCGCGGGAGATGCCGATCTTGCAGAACATTTCAAAAGCAAGGAGAAATTTTTGGTATGTGATTTGACACCCAAAAATGACAGAGAAACACCTTTTGAGTTGAAGGCCAAACTAACATTTGAATTCACGTTTAAAGATTAATCATATGAAAAAAATCAGTATCGTTCTGGGCGCTGCCCTCATGTGTGTGCTCATGGCCTTTGCGCCTGCCAGCGGTGATCGTCTGCTCGGTGTATGGCAGTCAGGCAGCGGAAAAGCCGGTGTTAAAATTGAAAAGATCGGAACCAAATATTACGGTAAGATTGTGTGGCTGAAAGAGCCTGTAGATCCTGCCACCGGCAAGCCCAAGGTGGATAAAAACAACCCCGATGAAAAAATGCGTACTGTGCCGTTGAAAGGCTACCGGATTTTGAAGGACTTCACCTACAAAGACAACGACGAATGGGGTGACGGAACCATCTATGATCCTGAAAACGGCAGCACCTACAAATCGGTGATCAAGATGAAAGACAACAACACCCTCGATATCCGCGGCTACATCGGTGTTCAGGCGCTCGGCAGAACCGACACCTGGAAACGGATGAAGCTGGGTAAATAATCTCTTTTAATAAGCCCGGTCAAGAATTGATTGGGTTAACGGATTTGCGAGTAGGCGAGATTGCCTTGTTTTGTGCCACAAATTCGGGGTATACTCTGCGGAAAAGCAATATTGCTTAAACGATGTTAGCAACTGGCCTTTTTGTACTTATTATTTAGAGTATATTGCACCTTGTCTTCTATTGAGCCAACAATTGAGCCTGCATTAGCAATTTCTTTTAATAGTAAGGACCAATCTTGAATATCAAGAATTGAAGTAATTACTAACCCAGCCATTACATCATTAAAAGCACATTTAGGTGGTATAATATCCAAAAATATTCTATAACGTTTAATCTGATTTGACAACAACCAATTAAAAATACTTTTGTGTAAATCAGTTTCATTAACAACTTCATTTGTGAAATATTGTGCCATGCCTTCATGATAATAAACCTCGTCCTGCGAAGTATATCGAATTTTAAATTTTCTTACACTTGGAGACATTGACTTGTGCATTAACCAATGGATTGTCTCGTGTATTAAAACAATTTCAGTTAAACATTCTATTATATCTTCAATAACACCTCCGAATAAATGAAAGTATTTATAAGCTGTTTTTTCGATACGGGTTACATATAGATTAATATATCCACTATGATTGTATTCCCCAAGAATATCAATGAATTGTTCTTTTAAATCAGAAAACATTTCTTCTTGTGTTAAATCTCCATTATCGTATATCAATTCTCTTTTTTTTAAATCTTCTATTTCATCTGGAAATATATTTGAGAGATCGATTTTTACTAATTTTTCTTTTTCTGAAAGAACAATATCTGGCCACTGATACTCATGATATAAACTATAAATATTATTAACTGACCAATGATGATGACTTTTTTTAAATATTTCTAAGATAAAATCTATTGGATTTCCTTCTTTATTGAATGAAACAAACGTTATTCGACCCATATGTAATGTTTTTTTATTTTTTATAATTTTCCAAGCAGTGGATTTAAACTTCTTGCAATTGAGATCTCAAGAGGATCAACAAAATCACGCAATTCCAAAGGAAAATAGAACACGTGATATGTAATGTCTATTTTAAGTTTTTTTGCCCAATGTATTAATTGCAAACCCGCTGTACCTCCTTTGTCATAATATCCTAAATGAACGATTAATCTACCAACATTTCTTCCTTTACTTTTACCAACATAAAGAATGCTTGTATCATTAGGATATTTCTTTTTGGTTGCAGGTGAGACCCTCCTATCACTTGATAATTTCTTTTTCTGTTCATCTATAAATATTTCATAGGAAGAAATTATTTTCTCTCTGTCATTTTTATTAAACTCAAAAAAATACAAACATGGTTTTTTATTTTCAATAATTATTTTAAATACATCTGCACTCATTGGAGCTACAAATCTTCCGTCCTTTTCCCTTCTTTCGGGTTCCGGTAGCTTATCACATTCAATCTTACATGATATATATTCAATATTATCACCAATATTTGCTAAAATATTTTTAACCGAATTTGTTTTTGAGATAATACTTTCAATTCCAATTTCCTTTAGCGATTTCATATGAATGATATTAATGTTAAATTGATAAGTTGGCTTTTTGGTAACGGTTTGCAGATTGGCGATGTGGCGGGATTAGAAGCACTTAATTTTCAATTTACTACCAAAGTTTGATAGCAGCATATCTGTTCAAATTACTGTTGCTCCCTCCATATCCGCCAATTTACTGTTATGGGCTGGTGTTTCAATTATTTTTATAGGGCTCTTTGGATGATTTAGCAATTTCCAACAGTTCAAAATCATTTCGCAAATCAGGATGTACATATTCAATATTATAGCCATTCAACGCTAGTATTGACTTTAAGAAATCTCTGTCTTTCTTGTATTCGTCGGGAATCCTTCTTAGAAATTGTGAATTAAACCAGAGTTTATCTCCAAGCCAATTATCTTTTTCATACTCAAATAGCCTTAAAACATTTTCTTTAGAGGAAAATATACTTTCAGGAATCTTAATCCACCCACCTGGTCTACTTTCATTTTTTAAGAGAGCCCAAGCAACATCTTCATCATTTCTATACTTTTCTGGTAGGTATTCATAGACTCTCCGGTTTCGATAAACAGCTTTTATAAAAAAACTCTTGTCGTCAAGAATTGTTTGATCTAATTTACTCATTATTTTCTCGTAAGATGTACAACTATAGTGCTCAATTGATAGAAGTATAAGCATTACATCTTTATCCTTGTACCATTTCTGCGGAATGTAGTTTAGTAATTTCTCATAGGCGGAAGAACTTTGCAATTTCATATGATTAATGAGAATAAATACTATATCATCCTTATCGAGGAGCCACTTTTTAGGTAAATATTTAATAAGATTAGGTTGTTTTTCTAACTTTTGTAATAAATCTTCTCTTGAAGAGATAAATAAAGCAGAAATAATTTTAGAGAATAGATCAAAAATGTAATATAAAATCCAGACTAGACCTGCAAATAAAATAAGTAAAATAAAGATTTGAGCTGGACCAGGGTTATCTTTTGAAAGTAAATAGATTATTTTCCCTGATTTTCTTAATAAGCCCAATAAGATAGCACCAACTATAGCAAGGGCAGCTTTAACAAGCCAATTTTCGCCAATTTTATCAAGTATAGATCTTTCAACAGTTGCTCGATTCCATGACTTCCACCCAGATTGGTGTAAATATTTATTTATAGTTTCAGCATACAAATCAGAGCCTTGCTCATATTCATTAAGATATTCGTCAAAATTGTTGATCTTAGAAAACAGTAATATCTCTGCTAACTCTAGATCTATTTGTTTCCTAGTATCACTTGTTAGAGTAATATTTTTCTTCCTTATAGTTAATTCACAATAACTATCAATCACATGTATTTTGCCTTGTTTACATCTCTTTGCAAAATCGGAATTGAGGTTTTCTAGTAAGTACTCAATATCAGCGTTTTCGAGCCTTCTATTCATAAATTCTAATTGTTTAGTTTATTTAACTTGCCCATAACTCCCCTATACCCGCTACTTTATTTCGCATAGCGCACCCGTTTTGGGCGTATATGCGATACTTTGTTGCGTATTATTTTCAAACGTAATTAACAAACGGCACTTTTACAAGTATTCGCCAACGCACAACTCAATATCGTTAGGTTTATAGGGCCGGTTTGAATGGCATAAAATGCACGGCCTTTTGCTAAAAACTCAATAATGCTTTTTTGCTGAGATGCCTTTTAATAAGCCCGCTCTTTGCGCCCTTCAATGTAATACATCAGCGAACGATTGGCTACCTTGGTGCCTCCGGGTGTGGGATAGTTGCCGGTGAAATACCAGTCTCCTTCGTGCCTGGGGGTTGCTTTGTGCAGGCTCTCCACGCTTTGGTACACAATTTCCAGATCAGCATTCAAATCTGCAGGGCGCACCAATTCTGCCACCTTGAGGCTAATCTCCGCATCGCTCATGCCGGCATACAAATCCTGTATGATGTTGCGTTGTTCCTCTGCCGGTTTTTCCATTTCGGCTTTGGCCTTCAGGTACAGCTCATCCAGCAGGTTTTCCCTTCCACTGCTTTTCAGTATGTGCACAGCTGCCTGAAATGCGGCAAAATCGCCCAGGCGGCTCATATCAATGCCGTAACAATCGGGATAGCGGATTTGTGGCGAAGACGAAACCAGGATGATTTTTTTGGGTTTTAACCGGTCCAGAATACGCAAAATGCTGGTTCTCAGCGTGGTTCCGCGCACAATGCTGTCATCCATAATGACCAGGGTATCTGTGCCGGGGTTTATGGTGCCGTAGGTAACATCATAGGCGCCGCCCACCATCACTTCACGGTCGTTGTCGTTGGTAATAAAGGTGCGCATTTTGGCATCCTTGATCAAAATTTTCTCTCTGCGCGGTTTCCAGTCCAGAATGCGTTTTAATGCAGCGCTGTCGCTCGCAACACCGGGCTTTGCAATGGCTTCGGCCTGTTTTTCGCGGATAATTTCATGCACCCCGTCAATCAGTCCGTAGAAGGCTGTGGCAGCGGTATTGGGCACATACGAGAAAACCGTGTTTTCAAAATCATACCCGATGCGTTCGCAAATGTTGCGGCTCAATAAACGTCCCAGTTCGCGGCGTTCGGCATATATATCGGCATCGTTGCCACGGGCAAAGTAAATACGCTCAAACGAGCAGCTGCGTTTGGCCACCGGCTCCAGAATATTCACCTCTGAATATTCACCGCTCTTCCTTACCATCAGGGCATTGCCCGGCCCAAGTTCTTTGATGTCTTCCAGTGCGGTATTAAACACGGTTTGAATGGCGCTGCGTTCTGAAGCGGCAACCACCACTTCATCATTGGCATACCAGAAACTGGGGCGTATTCCGGCAGGGTCGCGCATCACAAATGCATCGCCGTGTCCCAGCAGGCCAATCATGTTAAAACCGCCATCTACATTCTTGAATGAACGTTTCAGGATGTTTACCAGGTTCATTTCCGTTTTGATTTTTTCGGTAATCTCCCGGTTATCGAAACCCTGGCTTTTGAAAATGCTAAACAGTCGCTGGTTCTCCTCATCAATGAAGTGGCCGATTTTTTCCAGCATCAATACATTGTCGCTCTTTTCTTTTGGCTGTTGTCCAAGTTCAATGAGGGTTTCAAAAAGCTCATCTACGTTGGTGACGTTATAATTGCCCGCCAGCATCAGGTTTCTGGCCATCCAGTTGTTCTGACGAAGGAAAGGGTGAATGTTTTCCAGGCTGTTGCCGCCGTAGGTTCCATAACGAAGGTGTCCCAGTAGCAGCTCACCGGCATAGGCATAGCTTTTCTTGAGCGCATCCACGTCGTTTCTTACATCTGCCCTAAGCTGTGCATATTGTGCGGCCACTTCATCAAAAATATCGGTGATGGCAGTTTTGCTGGCACTGCGTTTGCGCGCCAGGTAACGTGCTCCGTAATCCGGGTCCAGTTTTACCACACCGATGCCCGCACCATCCTGCCCGCGGTTGAGCTGTTTGGTCATTAAAAACTGAAGCTGTCTGAGGCCGTAAAGGGGTGTTCCGTATTTTTCCCGGTAATAGCTTAGGGGTTTTAGCAACCGAATGAAGGCTACACCGCATTCGTGCTTAATGGGATCGCTCATGCCCTGATTTTGTGCTGCAAAGATACGGTGAATGCCTGTATTCCTGACATAAAATAAAACGCCCTTTGCCGAAGCGGCAAAGGGCGTTTCCTGTTCACTTTTCTTATCGTTGTATCATTAAATTCATGGCTGTGACAGTGCCGCCGGAGTGTACAACCACTTTGTACATTCCAGGTGCAAAAGCCCGTGTATCAATATTCAGCAGGTGCTCGGCTGGTTTGGTTTGCCAGATAATTCTGCCGTCTGTACTGATGATGGAAACCTTGTCGGGGATCAATCCTTCTACTTCCAGTTTGGCCATATCCTGTGCCGGATTGGGGTAGAGTTTCACGGATTTTTCCAATGTGGCTTTGTCCACACCGGTGCTTACTTTCACGGTGAAGGTTGATGTGGCAACACATAGGTTGGCATCGGTAACGGTAACGGTGTAATTGCCGGGTAAGAGTTCCCCAATATCTTCGGTTGTAGCATTATTTGACCACAGGAAACGGTATGGAGGAACGCCGCCTGTTACCGTGATGTCTACACTTCCACGGGTGCCGTTTCCGTCGGTAACCACGCCATTTATCACGATGGGCTGGGCCGGCTGATTCAGGGTAAAGCTCCTGGTTTCGCTGCAACCGTAGTCATCTGTAATGTTCACCGAGTAGGTTCCGGCCCGCAGATTGAAAATGTCTTCGGTATTGGCGCCGTTTGACCAATCGTAGGTGTAGGGAGCAATTCCACCGCTTACGGTGAGGTTAATAACTCCATTGTTACCACCGGCACAGCTTACATCCGCAGCTATGGCATTTACAGCGATGGGTGTGGGTTCAAAAAGGAAGAATTCGCCGGTTTTTACGCAGTTGTTTGCATCCTTTATGTAGTAGATGTAGTTACCGCCACTGAGTCCGGTAAAACGACCTGAACTCTGATACGAACCACCGATGCTGTACTGATAAGGCGCTTTCCCACCCGAGGCGGTAAAGTTTACCTCACCGGTTCTGTCACCATGGCACTGCACATTCAGCACACTGAGCAGCGCTGTAATTCCGGGTGCTTCATTGATTGTAAAGTTAATACTTCCCATACAGCCGCCTGCATCGCGCACCATTACGGTGTAATTGCCGGCACTGAGGTTGTTGAACACATTGGAGGACTGCCAGCTGAGTCCGCCGTTGATGCTGTAGGCAAGTGTTCCTGCACCACCCGATGCTACAATTACGGCAGATCCGTCGCTTTCACCATTGCAGCGCACATGGGTAAGGGTTCTGCCGATGCTGATGGCTGCAGGCTGGCGAATGAGAATGGTCTGGCTCTGGCTGAGGCAGCGGTTGGCATCACGCACCTGAATGTTGTAGTTTCCTGCAGTCAGGCCCGTGAATTTGTTGGATGTCTGCCAGTTGGCACCCGTCAGGCTGTATTCAATGGTGCCTGTTCCACCCGATATGCTGTTTACCGTAATGCTTCCGTCATTGCCACCATTGCAGGTAACATTGGTGTTGCTGATGCTGCCAAAGCTGGGACCGTTGGAGTCCTGTATATCTCCGGTGGTAGTTACAACACAGCCAACAGAATCTTTTACCGAAACGGGATAGGTTCCGGAGCTTTTGCCGCTAAACAAGCCAGAACTCTGGAAGGTGGTACCGTCAAGGCTGTACGTGTAAGTGGTTCCCCTGCCTCCGGACGCAGATATCAGCAGACTGCCATTGGCATTTCCGCAGGTAGAATTGGTGGATGAGATTGACGGAACAATGAGCGTGGGCTGGGTAATAATGGCCGAGCCGGTATCAGTGCAGTTGTTTGCATCCTTTACCACCAGGGTCCAGGTATCTGCGCCTACATTCAGAAACTGGCTGGTTGGCTGGTATGTTCCCCAGTTCAGGCTGTACTGGTAGGGAGGTGTTCCTCCGGTTGCATTTACCAGAATTGCGCCATTATTGCTGCCGTGGCAATTTACCTGGGTTAGGGTATAGATAGCAGCTACATCCGCAGGGCGGGGAACAGTAACACTTCTGGTAACCACACACGATGCAGCATCTTTCACGTAAACAGTATAATTTCCGCCCAAAAGTGCGTAAAAATCAGGGCTTGACTGGTAGTTCAGGCCATTGAGGCTGTAGGTAATTTTACCAATTCCACCAATGGCAGAGGAAAGATGAATTTCACCATCTGGTTTTGCAAAGCAGGTTGCTGCTTTGGTGCTTACCTGGAAGGTAATGACACTTGGCTGGTTGATGGTTACCACTTCACCTTGACCGCAACCGGCCACATCTTTTACCAGGGCACTGTATTTGCCGGCAGGCAAGCCTGTAAATGAACCACTTGACTGGTAGGAAAGGCCACCGTTAATGCTGTACTGAACAGCGCCTGTTCCGCCGGAAGATGTCAGGGTTATGCTGCCGTCGTTACCCCCGTTGCAGCTCACATTGTTGTAGCTAACGCTGAGTGTGGGAGATGAAAAATTGTCAATTACAACCGTGGCAGAAACAATACACATATTGCCGTCCATGGCTGAAAGAATATGCGGACCCCATGTCAGACCGGAAAAACTTCCGCTGGCCTGCCAGGATCCTGCATCCACGCGGTATTGAAGCGCACCTGTGCCGCCTGTGGCGGTTGCAAGAATCGCTCCATCGGCATTGTTACAGCTGGCATTGCTGGTTTGAATACCGGTGAATGAAATGGCAACGGGCTGGGTAATACTAAATGTGGTCGTTGCCACACATCCCAGCTGATCTTTAACCTGTAGCGTGTATGGGCCGGCGGAAAGTCCGGTAAAGGTGGGCGAGGTCTGGTAATTAAAACCATCAAGGCTGTACTGGTAGGGCTGGGTTCCTCCGCTTGCGGATGCAGTGATGCTGCCATTGTTTACTCCGTTGCAACTCAGGTTGTTTTTGGATGAAATGGAAACAGCCAATCCAACCGATATCTTCAGCATGGATGTATCCGATTTGCTGCCGGTCCAGCCCACCTGGGTTGTTATCAGTTTAACTGTGTAGGAGCCGGCGGTGGCATAGGTGTTTGTGGGGTTTTCCTGGTTGGATGTGTTGCCGTCACCAAATTGCCATGTATAGAGTTTGGCTGATCCGGTATAGCCGCTCCACAGCAGCAGGTTAAACATGCTGTCGCGTGAAAACATGGATTTGTTGGTGAATGCAACTGATGAGCCTGTGGCCACGCAGTTTCCGCTTGCATTGAAACCCGAGGTAATGTCATGCGACATTCTGGGGATGATGTAGAAATCGCCGTCGCGGCCAAAATTGTTTTTGGCACTGCTCCAGTTTCCTCCGGTAAGAGTACCTGCCATCGATGCCAGATCTCTGCCTTTGCCGTCTCCATCGCCGCTGTATTTCAACCTGAGTGTTTGCCCCGGATAAGCATTGCTGCGCAAGGCAATTACCAGAGCAAAGGATTGATTTAAGGAAACACCACCGGGAAAATCTACCTGTATGGAATTGTTCCAGGGTTGGAAACTCGCATTCTGGCCCGCCATTTCTGCAACCGGTCTGCCGTTGTTGTCAACGCTGAAGATGCTCACACGCAGCGGAACCGCGAAAATCAATCCCGGGTTATCTCCCTCCACCTGCACGGATAAAACCCTTCCCGGGCCGGAATAATGGTAGGTCTGGCCGGCCTTCTCCACTACCCCCTGAATCAAGTCAACATAACCGGTTCCTCCGGTGTTTTTGGATGCTACGTAGGCATTCCAGTCTTGCAGAACTTTTTGCGCTTTCCCCTGAAAAATGGAAAAGGCAAAAGCCATGACAAACAGTGTAATTCTTTGCGATTTCATGTGCGTTTTTATTTGAAGTACAAAGTTTTTTCACCGCGGAAGATTTGATCATGAGCAGTATCACAGGCGCAGGTGACATTTTAACGCCGCAGTTGTCTCAGCCGGTGTTATTTTCTAAAGCAAACCACTGATGGTTCTAATAACCAAAGGGAAAGAACCGGCGAAAGGCATTCATGATTGCTGTGAAATACCATTTTTTTATTTTGGATCGATAAACCACCTTTGTACTGTGAAACCCTTATTCCTTGCGGCATCTCTTTGCCTGTTTGCCTGCGCTTCGAAAAACTCCCAAAAAATGAAAGTAGAAAACCACAGTTTTTCCAATTACAAAGAAGTAACCGTAACCCACCTGAACCTCAACCTCAAAGTCAATTTTGATAAAAAAGAACTGTGGGGTACGGCTACGCTTAAAATTAGCAATCCCAATGGAGCCAAACAGCTCATCCTTGACCATAAAACCCTCAAGGTGGATCATGTGGCGGTTGATAACAAAGAAGTAAAGTTTGAAGTTGGGCCACAAGACAGCATTTTGGGTGCTGCCCTGATTATACCCATCACATCTACAACCAAAGAGGTTTCCGTTGCCTACCACACCCTTCCGGAGTCTGAGGCGCTGCAATGGCTAAGTCCGGAACAAACCCACGACAAAAAGCAGCCCTTCCTGTTTTCGCAAAGTCAGGCTATTCTGGCCCGCACCTGGATTCCCCTGCAGGATTGTCCGGCCGTCCGTTTTACCTACGATGCCAGCATCGAAGTGCCACCCAACCTGATGGCCATGATGAGCGCCGAAAATCCCACCGCCAAAAACAAAGACGGTAAATACACTTTCAAACAGACTAAACCCATACCAAGCTATTTGATGGCGCTGGCGGTGGGCGATGTGGAATTTGCCTCGCTGGGCCGCAACAGCGGCGTGTATGCCGAGCCCGGCATGCTCAAAAAATGCGTGTGGGAACTGGCCGATATGCAGGGCATGATAGACAGTGCTGAAGCCCTTTACGGGCCCTATGCCTGGGGTCGCTACGATGTGCTGGTACTGCCGCCCAGTTTCCCATTCGGAGGTATGGAAAATCCTGTGCTGACCTTTGCTACACCCACCATCATTGCCGGCGACCGCAGCCTGGTGAGCCTGGTGGCACACGAACTGGCCCACAGCTGGAGCGGAAACCTCGTTACCAACGAAACCTGGACCGATTTCTGGCTGAACGAAGGCTTTACTGTGTATTTCGAGCAGCGCATCATGGAGAAAATTTACGGCCATGATTACGCCGAAATGCTGGCCGAAATCGGCCGCGGGGAATTGCAGCACACCCTGGATGACCTGATGCAGGAAGCGCCCGATGATACCAAACTGTTTTTAAACCTCGACGGCCGCAATCCGGATGATGGTGTAACCGATATTGCTTACGAAAAAGGCCGTTTTTTCCTTCGCAGAATTGAGGAAGTGGTGGGCAGACTCGCCTGGGATGCATTTTTGAACGATTACTTCAAAACCCACGCTTTCCAAACCATGAATACCCAAAAATTTATGGCCTACCTCAACGAAAAACTGCTGAATAAATACCCAGGCAAAATTGATCTGGATGCATGGATTCACGGCACCGGTTTGCCCAAAGATGCCCCGGAGGTTAACAGCAAGGAGCTGAAGCGCGTGAACGAAGCGGTGGCGCTGTACATAAAATCCAAAAACCCCGCCGATATTGACACAAAGGGCTATACCACTCACCACTGGTTGTTTTTGCTGAGGGGCATGCCCGCGCTCAGTGCTGATGAAATGGCGGCGCTGGACAAGGCATTTTCCTTCACCGGTATTGGCAATGCCGAAATTGCCTGTGACTGGTATACCCTGTCGGTGAAAAACGGCTATGAAGCAGCCTATCCCGAAATGGCAAAGTTTCTGAAATCGGTAGGCAGGCGCAAATTTTTGCTGCCCATTTACAAGAACCTTGTGAAAACCGCTAAGGGCAAGGCACTGGCGGAACAGATTTTCAGCGAAGCCCGAAAAGGTTACCACGCCGTGGCCGCAGGCAGCATCGCCGATATTATCCGTGAGGCCAGGCCACAGTGAGCACCGAATTTGATAAACTGCACGCACCCCTGCAACCCTTTCGAATAAAGGGTGTTGAAGGGGATATATACATTCAGCGCGATGACTTGATTCATCCGCTGGTGAGCGGCAACAAGTGGCGCAAACTGCAGTACCACATATTGTATGCAAGACAGGAAGGTAAGACCCGCTTAGTAACCTTTGGCGGTGCCTACAGCAACCATTTGCTGGCCACAGCTGCAGCGGGTGCCATTTTGGGTTTACAGACCGCTGCATTTTTGCGCGCCGATGAACCTATAGACAACCATTACCTAAGGGCAGCACAGTTGTATGGTATGCAGCTGATACCGGTTTCAAGGGATGAATACCGACAGAAAGAGGAATTGTTTACCCGTCATTTTGGGAAAGACAACACAGCGTATTGCATTGCCGAAGGCGGCGCCGGAGCAGCGGCCTGGGAGGGTGTTGCCGGTATTGTAAAGGCCTTACCCTTTTCCCCCGATTATATATTACACGCATCTGCCACAGCCACCACTGCCATTGGGCTGGGAAAGGGTATACAGGCCTGTGGATATGCCACACGGGTGTATGCGGTGGCGGTGCTCAACAATGTTGAGGAACAGAGGCGCTTGATACAGGAAGCAGGGCTGGCAGAAACCGTGGAAGTGCTTGATGGGTATACGTTTGGGGGCTATGCCAAAATCACAGATTTGCTCATGGATTTTGTAAAAAGTGCCATTGCGCAATCGGGTATTTTATTTGATCCGGTATACACGGGAAAGGCCCTGTGGGCCCTGCGTGATTTGGCATTGCCGGGCCGTGGGGTGTTTTTACATACCGGCGGCAGCATGGGGTTGTTCAGCGAGGCGTTTTTGAAACGCCTGTAGAGACGCGCCATTGCGCGTCTCTGATAACCGCCATTGCGCGTCTCTGATAACCGCCATTGCGCGTCTCTATTTATTTTGTTTTCCGGCAATCCATTTCACCGGATTTTGTGCAATATAATTTCTTACGGCATCCAATTCCTCCTGATCACGTATAATGCGGTCATGAAAACGTGCCTGCCATGCAAATTCAATATGGTGTTGGTTGGTGTGGCGCTTTACCGATGATTTAAAGGCTCTTATAACCGCTGCTAAATTTTGAGATTGTATTCCAAATTGATTTGCAATCCAATCGGTTTTGTTGGGTTTATTAAAAAACAAAATACCGTGGAGGTGATCGGGCATTATCACAAACGCATCCAATTGCACGAACGGGTAATGATGTGGTATTTGTAACCAATATTGTTGTACCAACACACCCGTTTCGGTGGCCTGTAGAGACACACAATTGTGCGTCTCTACGATTTCACCAAAATAATGCATCCGGTTTTTTGTGCAAATGGTTATAAAATACCATCCATCCGCACCATAATCATACCCCGTCAAACGATTGGTTGGTATGCGGTATTTATTGTTGAACCTATTTGTCATTAATGATTAAATACGAATATAATCGTAATTAAATTAAAAACAAACAGAATAACGAATATGTAATAAAACGGTGTGTTATTTTTTCACACCCATATTTTTTTCAACCCTCACCACCCTCTTTCTGGGCGGCGACGTGCCTTTTCCCAGGATATTTCCCATTAGGTAAAACATCTTTTCCGGGCCGGTGTTGATGACAATCGCATATTTCTCTACCGGACCCGCGTGCAAATTGCGGGTGTGGAGTGCCAGCACTATGGAATCGGTCGTTCCGGCAGCCATGCTGTCTTTGGGATACTGCGGAACCGTGCACTGGCAACCGGGGTGTACCTGCCGTATCATGAGCTTTTCCGAGCCTTTTACCGTAAATGCAAATACCGCCTCAATTGTGTCACCGGGGTTGCAGGTGCCGAACAGAATGGTGTCGCTACCAAGGGTTTGTATGTGCGTTTCCTGTGCTTTGGTAAAATGGCCAAAGACCAGTATGGACAGCGTAAAGAGCGCGTATTTCATGGAGAAAGAAAAAGGCCGGATAAACCGGCCTTTGGGATATTAATTTCCGATAATAACAGATTTGGGTTTTTCGGGTTCTTTCACCACAATACCGGTAATGGTAAGGGTTACATCGCCGCCGTTGCTGTACACAAAAATATTTTTAGTAAAGTTGCCGGGGCGGCCCGAGCTGTTGTATTCAGCGGTAACCACAGCCGAGGCACCCGGTGCGATGGGCTCGCGGGGCCACTTGGGCGAGGTGCAGCCGCAGCTGGCCTGAACATTGCTCAGAATCAGCGGGTCGGTACCTGTGTTGGTGAATTTGAAATCATAGCGGGCAATCTGACCTTCAATCACATTCCCAAAATTATGGGTAATGGTCTCAAATTTCACCTTGGCATTGCTTACGGGGGCAGGAGTTGCTGCGGGCTGATCCTGAGCGACAGCGCTACCAAAGGCAGCAACAAGCAGGAGAGAAAAAAGGAGCTTTTTCATAACGCTTCTATACCTAAAGAATTACTTAAGCTGATTTCCGCTGCCGGCAGGGCTCTCGGTAGATACGGTGCCGGTGATGGTAAGATCGGTGGAACCGCCGTTGTCAAAAGTCACCTTCACGGATTTCTGGAAAAAACCGGGGCGGCCTTCAGTTCCGTAGCTTGCCTTTACTTCACCGGTTTTGCCGGGCATAACCGGAGTTTTGGTGTAGGTAGGCGTAGTACAGCCGCAGCTGGGCTGAGCAGCGGTAATTACCACAGGTGCTTTGCCATTGTTGGTAAAAATGAACGTTACTTCAGCAGGTGGACCCATTTTTACAGTACCAAAATCGTGGGTGGTTTTGTTCCACTTGATGGTCTCATTCTGCTTGATACCTGCTACCAGCATGGCAGTTGCGGCCATGGCAGTAAATCCGAGGGTAAAAATCTTCTTCATGGTTTTGTAATTTTTGAAAATAGAATATCAACAACTGTACCAAAAATAATTTGCCGTGTTGATACGCCGCCGAAATCAAGTCCCCATCTTTTGTTTTGACCCCGGATTCAGGGCAGTTATTTTGTAAAATATTGTTAAACAAAAACGCCCAAAAGGCTTATCTTTTTTGGAATAGAGAATTATTGTACTTTTTACAATATATTTGCTTCAAACCCGATGAAAAATCTTAAGAAAACACTAAAGCAATACTTCAATGTTGCGGTTTCGGTAGACAATGTGGTATTTGGTTTTGATGCTGACGGGCTCAAGGTTCTCCTTATTTCCCGTGGTTCCGAGCCTTTCACCGGCTCCTGGGCCCTACCCGGTGACCTGATTTCACCTGAAATGGACCTTGAATATTCTGCAGAGAAGATTCTGAAACAGCTTACCGGACTGGATCAGGTGTATATGGAACAGATTCAAACTTTCGGCAGTGTGGACCGTCACCCTTTCGGACGCGTGTTCACCATTGCCTATTTTGCCCTGATAAAAGTAGAAAATTACCATCCCCAGGCAGCTTCATGGGCCAAAGATGTGGCATGGTTTAAAGTAACTGAAATCCCCAAGCTTCCCTTCGATCACCGTGATATTCTGGAATATGCACGCCGCCTGCTGAAAAACAGAATCCGAACGCAGCCGCTGGTGTTTGAATTGTTGCCAAAATATTTTACGCTTACGGAGTTGCATTTTATCCATGAAAGTATTCTCGAGGAAGAGTTTGATGTAAGGAATTTCAGAAAGAAGATATTGTCTTCGGGTATCATTGAGGAAACCGGTAAAATGCAAAAAAATGTGACGCATCGTCCGGCCATGTTATACCGATACAATGCAGCAAAGGCCAAGCAGCTTGGTTTTGAAGGAGGTATTTTGTAGTGAGAGTTCTCGCGGTCATATTCGTTTTTATGGCAGCGCAATTGCCTGTTGCAGCCCAGCCTGCAAAGATTTCGCTTATCCAAAATAACGGACAGTGGCAATTGCTGAAAAACGGACAGCCCTACTATGTCAAAGGTGCCGGTGGCACCGTGCAGCTCGATTTGCTGGTGGAATGCGGTGGCAATACCATCCGTACCTGGGGCATAGATGATGCGCAGCGTATACTGGATGAGGCCCACAGCAAAGGCCTGATGGTGATGCTGGGCATGTGGGTTCAGCACGAGCGCCACGGCTTTGACTACGACAATAACCTGGCTGTACAAAAACAAATACAGCACTTTAAATCGGTGGTGGACCGCTATAAAAACCATCCCGCTCTGTTGATGTGGGGCATAGGCAATGAGGTGGATTTGTTTTACAGCAATACCAAGGTGTGGCACAGCATTCAGGCTATCGCAAAATACATCCACGAAACCGACCCTAACCATCCCACCTGCACGGTTACCGCCGGACTGGATTCTATGGAGGTACAGCATGTCCTCGAAAAAGCCCCCGATATTGACATCTACGGCGTAAATACCTACGGAGATATTGCCGGTGTGCCCAAAAACATCGGCCGATTTGGATGGACCGGTCCCTACATGATAACCGAATGGGGCCCTAATGGACACTGGGAATCGCCTGTAACGCCCTGGAATGCCGCCATTGAACAAACCAGCCGTGAAAAAGCCGATGTGTACTGGGAACGTTATGTGAAGTACATCAAGGCCGATAGCCAACATTGTATAGGTTCCTACGTGTTTTTATGGGGCCAGAAGCAGGAATACACCCTCACATGGTACGGGCTGTTTACGAAAGACAACAAGCAAACGGAGGCCATAGACAATTTGTACAAACTATGGAATGGAAAATGGCCTGCAACCCCTACACCTTCTGTAGGTGGCTTATTCATCAATTCCAAAGGGGCTTCAGACACCCTCACGGTTGCGGCCGGTTCTTTGAATAATGCGCTGGTAAAAGCAGCACTGCTGAGGGCCTCGGCTGAGGAAAGCAAAAACCCAAACAGCTATAAAATAGAATGGAAAATGCTGGCCGAAAGCGATGATAAAAAAGCCGGTGGCGATATGGAAAACGAAGCCGCCGAGATTAGCGGATTTATCAAAAAGGTCAAAGATTTTGAACTGCAGTTCAAGGCACCCCGCCAACCCGGTGCCTACCGTCTTTTTGTGACCATACACTACAAAAACAAGGTCGCCTATGCCAATGTGCCTTTCCAGGTAAAAGATGCTGCCGCAGAGGGTGGCAGTAAGGTGCTCAGATTCAAAAAGTTTGATATGCAAAGTTTTGATCAGCCATGATAAAGAAATACGTACATATGGTATTCGCCCTGTGGCTGTCAATCACCGCCATGGTAGTAACAGCGCAGGATACAGCCCTGCTGAGCGAAACCCCGGGAGTTTATCCCAAAGCACCGCTCCCATCGCTGGAACGATTTCAGGTTTCGGGTTACTACCGCTTCATCACCAATGTGCGCCATCTGCAGACCGGATATGCCGATCAGATGAAAACACCCCTGAATATTTTCGTAGGCGACGATAGCCAAATCCCGCAACTGCTGCTGAACCTGGGAGGAAGTATTTCGCAAAACACCCGTTTCTACACGGATTTTTACCTGTGGACACCCATGATGGGCGGCGGTATGGTCGAAAATGTGAAAGGTCTTAACCTCGGTGTAAGTCTCACCGGTACCCATGATTTCGACAAAGGAACCCTGCAGATTCAGACAGGCGGTATCAACTGGTATTCCCTCACGCCATTTACCTTCTTTTCCAATCCGGGTTTCAACCGTTTTACAGTATTTGAACGCAACCCATGGGACCCCATGACCCGCAATGCCATGGATCGGTATCAGACCTTTTATCAGACCGGAGCCATGAACCAGGATACCCGCTGGGGCAGACAGGCTTTTCAGGGTTTGATCATGGACCTAAGCAACCTTCCCAATGGTTTTTCAGGGGTGCTTATGTACGGCAAAACCCAGCTAAATGGTGGCATGACGCCTCTGCCCAATCACAGCCTGGGCGGGAAGATTAAAAACGGAAACGATAACCGATACATCAGTATCAACACATTCAACAACCAAACCTATTCCGATTCCCTGCTGAGCAGCACACTGGGTTTTAATGTTCATACCGCAGAATTTGTGTGGCAAAAACAAGGTTGGAAAATATACGGTGAAACCGGCGCCGGACGCTATTTCAGTAAATCATACAATAAGGGCTGGGGAGAAGCAATATCGCTAAAACTGGATATTCCACAGCGTGTATTACGGGTGCCCCTGCAAATTCACTATTTCCGTATCAGCCCCAAAGTGATTAACAACAGCAGCGTATTCTGGAATTCTGCCATTCAGGAAGGCAACAACACCGGAGCTCAAAGTGAAGCACAGCTGGTGCTGGCGCCTTTTTCCAGTGCAATGGTGCCTGTAGGACAACTCACCAATAACCGCACAGGTATAGAGCTGAATTCAGAAACCAAAGCCGGGCGCTTCCGCATCAATGCGGGATACAGCATCGCCAAAGAACTGGAGCGTATTGCCTCACAAATCACCTATTCGCACCCCGTTAATAACCTGGCCCTGTCCCGTTTTTGGCGATGGTCTTTCCCTGCGGGGGTGGGACCTTATGCAAATCTAACCAAAGTATACCGCGGCGTGTTTGAATCCGTTGATCTGGTAAATGTAGATTCCCGCAAGGTTCCTTTGGAAGATAAATATTTTAATACGGCTGAACTGCAAATCAAATACAAAACACAGCTGGCGGGCAAGGAGCTATTTGTGAATTATCTGGGTACCTATGCCTCGGTGCAGTCGTTTGCGGCGCCATTTACCGTTTTTACCGAAAAAGCCTATCTCCGCACCTACTACCATCAGATAGAATCTTACCTCAAACTGGCTAAAAACCTGGTGTGGTGCAATTACGCAGGTGCAGAACGAATCATCGCCAACTACGACACCCGTACGGATGCCATTAGCCGCAGGCCTAAAAACCAGGAAGGATATGGTATTGCCACAGGTTTTGATATTGAGATGAGCAAAGGTGCAGGCCTATATATCAGGCAAAGAAAAATGTATTACAAAGACCGCAGTTTCAGTAAAGACGAGTACCGCGGATGGGAGACCACCGTAGAACTTAAAATATTTTTTTGATGAAAACAAGATTACACCATAGTATCAGGATTTTGGGCTGTTTGTCGGCAACAGTGCCGCTATGGATTTCAGCCCAGAATACCCCTAAATTCAGCATGAAAGGTGGCGCACGTTCGGTTTTGGCCAACTCGGAATTGCAGGTAAAAGATAGTATTCCTGACAAGGTTACCGCGCCCAAAAACGCCGGCGGCTATGCCCTCATAGACCTGGGGTTTAATATCCGTCCCAATAAAAATACCGAAATAATGGGTATGGTCCGCATCAACAACCGCTTCGGCGGATTCTGGGGTGCCGGGGTAACCTTTGATGTGCGGCAACTTTGGCTCAAAGGAGTGATCGCCGATAAAGTGCGCTATCAGCTGGGTGATATCAACCTAAAACAGACCCCGTTTACTTTCTGGAACCACGATGAGGACCGTTGCATCCAACAGCCTGCCGTATTTGACCTGCAGCGCGATATTGTAAACTACGAATCGTTTTATGTGCCCGGAACCTGGCGACAGCAGGGCGCAGCTGTGGATTTTGGACTCGAATCACTCAAACTGAAATCGGAGTGGAATGCTCATGGGTATTTAACCCGCCTGAACGCCACCAACTTTGGCAGCCAGCCCGAGAGACTGCACCTTGGAGCTACCGCAGACTGGGTATGGAACAAAAAAGCCACACTGGCATATAACCTTAGCCGCATCTTTGATGTAAAGGAAACGGCAACCCAGCCTGTTCTGTTTCAAAATACCGTGCAAACCCTTTCATGGGAATTCAGACAAGCAGTAGGCAAACAACTATTAACCCTGGGCGGTGAAGCCGGCAATTCATCCTATCGAATGGTTCATGACACTGCGTCACCGCACCTGCAAGACTTTTTTATTCATGGATTTGTAAAAGTTGCTCCCGAGAGCAAACGCTGGGAAGCCGAAGCGGGTTATATCAATGTGGGACCCGACTTCAGAAGCATGGCCGCTCAGTCCAAGCGCATTGATTACAATGCTCAGCCCTTATTGTATAACCGTTATACCCAAATGCAGATTGACCGCCCCCTGCACCTGCTTGATTTTATAGGCAATGCCAATCTGTACCGCAACGGCATCAACACAAAACTCATGGCCTATAATCCGCTGGTAAACAATGTATTGCCTTACGGTATCGCCACGTTCAACCGCAAGGGTTTTTATGCCAAAGCCCGTTATCATATTGTAAAAAACACAATAACAATGGATGCACAACACTGGCGTTTGTCGGAGATACTGGGGCAAGGTACATCCGAGTTGAAGAAAATGGATATGACCCGGCTGGATGTGAACTGTGATGCGGGTAAGCTGATGGGCATGAAAAAAATGGCAAAAATTCATGTTTCTGCCTGTGACCAAAACACCGTTCGGAAAAGTCCCCGCGCCTACGAGGAGTTGGATTTAAGCTCTCTGCAATGGTCTGCAGGCCTGGAAGTGGAGGTTATGAAAGACATTGATTTGCTTGGCGGATATACCTCACTTCAGGGAAAAGGGAACGACATGACTACCGTACGCAATACCTACACCGAAGTAATTGATTTTACCGGATTTTCTGTCAACCAAAAGCACAGCACCGCCGCGGCCGGACTCAGGGTTCGTTTTGGCGGAAAAACCTACCTGGCACTGATGTATCAGCGCATGCAGTTTCAAAACAAGGCCGAAGCATTCCGCGATTACCGCATCGGACAGATGCAGGCCATTTATAATATGACATTCTAAGAAATATGAAATACTTGATTCGCATACTTCCATTGTTGCTCGTTGTGGCTTCCTGCAAGCGCGATAAAAAGCCATTTGAAGGCCCAAGCCTGGAAGATCTTAACGGACCGTTCGGCATGGTGAAACCCTTTACTGCCAGTAGAACCGCGGCGGATTTTTCCAAGGGCGAAACGGTCATCTTTGCCGCAGAATTTACCAAGCAGTGCGACTGGACCATCACCATCTACGGAGATTTGAGCAAAGCACGTAAAATTATCAGCGGCAAATCCAGAACAGTAGACGCCGGAAATGCTACCTGGGAAGGAACAACCACGGTATTGCCCGCCTTCCGTACAGAACCTTGCAAAGCAGTATTGAAAATTGCCGGGGTTACAGACAGCTTTAGCCTAAATCTGGGTGTCAACGGGGTACGCGTGCCCAAAGGTCTTGTTATTGCTGACTTTGAAAGCGGCCTGAACATCAAATGGAATACCTTTATTCAATCCGGTGCCAACATGGATTTTAAGGTGAAAACCGATGCGTTTTCCGTTCAGGGTAAGAATTACCTCAATATGGCCGGAACGGTTTCCTGGGACTGGCTTATCGGGCTGATAGATTTTCCTGCATCGGCTTATGGTTCTCCCACACTGGCTTTGAGTACAGTGCCCGAAGATGTATATTTCAATTGCCTGATATACGGAGATGCGACTCCCAATCCCAGCAGGGTGCTGTTCCAGTTCAAAGAGGACGACAACAACAACAAAACCTTTGATCCCAGTGCCGATGACCAGTTCGACAAAGAAATCATCGTAAACTGGCAGGGTTGGAAAATGGTATCATTTAAATACAGTGATTTGATACACCTGATTAATGGACAGCCTGCACCCAATAAGGGCAATAATCGCCATAACCCCAACAGCATTGTTACTATTTCCATGCTGCATCTGGCCAATCCCTCGCTGGGTGCGGCCGGCACCAAAATAGACTATTTGATTTTCACGGATAAAGCGCCGCTGGAACTGTAATGAAAAGACATTTTATCATCCTCTTCCTTTTGGTTTGGGCTTCGGCATTGCAGGCACAGGATGCTCCCGTTCGACAGATAGATACCGTACATATTACAAATAGTGTGGTGCGAATGAAAAATAAGGGAATGTATGATATGCCTGAATCCAATCCGGTTGCGGATATAGGCGGTTTTAGCGCTTTGCAGCTATTCGATGAGGGCATGGGCTCGGAAATATGGGTGTCTAAAGAATCTCAATGTGTTGTGGTGAGCCGCGAAACGGTGAAACCCGCTACCGGGGAATACTGTATGCATGCAAAATGGGATAAAATTGCCGGCGGCTGTAAATGGATTGGAATGGGCTTTGGCTGGGACAACTGGCAGCCCAAGGATTTATCCGGCATCATTGATTCGGCATGCATTCAACTGATGATTCGATCACAAACCGACACGTTGAAATCCTTACCGCTGGCGCTGGCGCTCGAAGATTATACAGGGGCGCAATGTTTTATCGGGTTTTCACCCAAATACCTGAATGGCAAGCGAATCATGCCCGGTGGCTGGATACCCGCCCTCATCCCTTTGTCTGATTTTCCCTTTGAACGTTTTCAGACCCAGCCTGATATGATTAAGCAATTTATTATACAATTTGAGGCCGATGGGGATGTGTATTTTGACAATATCAAATTGGTAAGAAAAGGCAGGTGAGCTATATGAATACAGGCTTTAAGTTACTTTTGGCGAATATCTTTTTTGTATTTGTGAATACAATAAGTGCGCAAAACAACCGCGATGCGGCCTTTGAAAATCGCCTGCAATCCATGACTTTGGAAGAAAAAGTAGGTCAGATGTCGCAGATTGACCTGGGCGTGCTTGCTGTGGGAAAAATCTGTGAGGTAGCCGATCCCATTAGGCTGGATACAGCCAAATTGCGCCTCGCTTTCCAGCGTTACAAAGTAGGTTCTGTTCTCAATTGCGGATGTGGTTTTCATGCCCTCAGCCGCAACCGCTGGCTGGGAATTATTGACAGCATACAGCAGGCCAATAGCCTGTACTCAAAGCATGAAATTCCGGTGCTATATGGGATTGATGCCATTCATGGTGCCAATTATACCCTGGGCTCAACCCTGTTTCCTCAGCAAATTGGGCAGGCAGCAACCTGGAATCCTGAGCTGGTAAAAGCTGCAGCACGCATAACCGCTTACGAAACCCGGGCCTCGGGCATCCCCTGGAATTTTTCGCCTGTGCTGGATATTGGCCGACAACCCCTGTGGTCAAGGTTTTTCGAGACCTATGGCGAAGATGTATGTCTGGCCAAAAAGATGACAAATGCCTGTATTACGGGTTATCAGGGCAACACATTCGGAAATGAACAGGTGGCAGCCTGTATGAAGCATTTTCTGGGCTACAGCTATCCGCTGAGTGGCAAAGACCGCACCCCTGTATGGATTGGCGAGCGGGAACTCAGGGCATATTTTCTACCCACCTTTCAGGAAGCCATCCGGCTGAAAGCCAAAACCCTGATGATCAATTCAGGTGAGCTAAACGGGATTCCGGTTCATGCCAGCTATCCCATTCTCACAACCCTGCTAAGAGAGGAACTGGGCTTTGAAGGTGTTGCCGTTACAGACTGGGAAGATGTATACAAGCTGCATACCACCCATAAAGTGGCTGAAACGCTGAGGGATGCCGTAAAAATAGCCGTGATGGCAGGCATTGATATGAGTATGACCCCAAATGATTTTCAGTTCAATGAACTGTTACTGGATCTGGTAAAGTCGGGTGAAATTCCGGAAAGCCGCCTGGATATGTCTGTGAGGCGGATATTGAAACTGAAATCAGATTTAGTCCTTGAAGGCAAAACTACCCTGCCATCTCAGGCAGATTATCCTTTGTTTGGCTCAGACAGCTTTGCCCGTGTGGCCTATGATGCCGTAGCTGAATCGATAACCCTGCTGAAAAATGAGGGAGATGTATTGCCGCTGTCACCCGGATCCAAAGTATGGGTGATGGGAAATGCTTCCAACAGCCTCAATTACCTGAACGGAGCATGGTCACAGACCTGGCTGGGACAGGATGCAAGGTTCAACGAACCCGGAAAAATGACCATTCTGCAGGCTTTGCAAGCAGGCTATGGCAAGGAAAATATTACCGAGGTAAATCCCCAATATGTTTTAAAGAACCAGCGGAAACCAAAACTCCTGCCCGGCGCGGTAGTTTATTGCCTTGGCGAAACACCTGCCACGGAAATCCCCGGCAATATTAATGATCTGTCCATTACCATTTCGGAAGAAGACCGCAAGGCGCTGGAATCGTTAAAGGCCCGCAAAGTGCCCGTGGTGCTGGTATTGCTTTTGGGAAGGCCGCGCATCATAACCGATCTGGATAAGTTGAGCCGTGCAGTAGTGCATGCCTACATCCCAGGGCAGGAGGGCGCAAAGCCGCTGGCGGACTTATTGTATGGCAAGATCAATCCTTCAGGCCGTTTGCCCTTTACCTACCCACGTTCTTCTGGAGATATTGTACACTATGACCGTAAACGCACCGAAGACAATGACATCAATTTTGGAAGCAGTGGATACAATCCCCTGTATGATTTTGGTCATGGTATCTCTTACACCCAGTTCGATTACAGGGGCTTGAACGTTAGGCCTGAGAATGACACCTTTGTAATTCAGGTTCTTGTAAGAAATACAGGAAATCGCGAGGGCAAGGAAGTTGTGCAGGTGTATTATCGTGATGAATATGCCCCGGTTACACCCTCACAGAAAAAACTCTGTGCCTTTGCCAAGGTAAACCTAAAACCCGGCCAGGATACCGTTGTTACCTTTAAAGTCCCCTTTTTCGATGTGGGAGACATTGGCGCTGATATGAAACCCTTTAAAGCATCCGGCACCATTGTTTTCCGCGCCGGACAGCAAACCGTAACCCTTAACCATAAACCCTGATGACCAGAATATTGTTTTTTATTCCTGCTTTGGCAGCACTGTTGCTGTTGCCGGTTTATTCCTGTAAGCAATCCGACCCGCCCGACAATAAAAACAGGGTCATTCGCGATTCTGGTGATATTGTGTTTTCCGGCTATGGCTGGAATATCAAATCCAGCACGGGGCCAGTGGGTCCGGGGCCCAATTATTTTAACGGCAGCGACAGCATGGTTTGGGTAGACAGTAAGGGATATCTGCACCTTCGCATTGCCAGAATTAACGGCAGGTGGCAGAGCAGCGAGGTTATCTGCACCGAGACTTCCGGATACGGAACCTATGTATTTTGTTTGGAAAGCGATGTGGCTACTTTTAATGAGCGCGTGGTACTGGGATTGTTTACCTGGGATGACAATTCATTTCAGGAGCAGGCCAACAGCGAGGTGGATATTGAGTTTTCCAAATGGTTCAAGGCAGGCGACAGCTCAACACTCACGTATTCTGTTCAGCCTGTAATTTTCGACAATCCCATTGCCTACAGTGAGCGGTCTTTCAAACCTGTGATGCAGGTAAGCAAACTAAAACAGCCAAGCACACACTTGTTTACATGGCGTGCCGATCAGGTTACATGGAATTCATACACAGGCTCGGTTTATCCTGGAGGCAGCCCTCTGGCAAGCTGGGGTTTCAATCTGAACAATCCGGTAAGAACCAAAATTGAAGGGGGAAGGGTATCTAATCCCATCATTATACCAGCACCGGGTGCTACCACCCATGCCCGCATGAATTTGTGGCTGCTGAATGGCCTTCCGCCTTCTGATGGAAAGCCGGTGGAAGTGGTTGTACGCTCGTTTGAGTATATCCCTTAAAAACAAAAAAGGAGGCACAAGGCCTCCCTCTTTGTATATCAAACCAAATGATTATTTGCTGTTGATGAAAATGCGCTCCTGGTGGCTGCCTTCTGCGGTATTGATAACAATCAGATACATGCCGGGCTTAGCGCTGTTCAGATTGATTTCGGTGTTGATGGCTTTGCCGGAGAAACCTTTGCTGTAAAGTTTCTGACCCACTACATCAAACACTTCGATATTTCCTGAAGTCAGGTTGCTGAAGGAAGCAGAAACGTTGAAGCGTCCGCTACCTGGGTTGGGGAATACCTTCACGCCATTGGTTGCAATGGTATTGTTGCCCGCAGTAGCGCAGCTAACACATTTTTCCCAGCAAACAGCCGGCATTGCAGAGTCGCCATTCACAACTCCAATGCGGTTGGTGAACTGACCAGTGGTTTTGGTGCAGCTTTCACCACCTGTAAATGTTTCTTTTGCAGCCCATCCATCAAGGGTAAACAGGTATTCAAATGTGTCTTTAGCATTGATGGGCAGGGTGATTTCGTATATCTTGTCGTTGTTGGCATCGGTCAAAGGATTGCAATTGCCGCACCAGCTGTTAAATGTGCCATTGATGTTTACAGTGGTAAACGTTGAAGTGTTTTTGCTCATGTCAACCTTAAAGGTAACATTGGCTTTGTCTTTTGTATTGGCGCAGCTAAGGCAAGATTCAAAACAAACGGCATCAAGCACTTTGGCACTTGTAATCTTCAGGAAGCGGTTGGTATACCCGGCTGTGGTTTTGGTGCATGAACTTCCTTGAGCCATTGTTTCTTTTACCCTCCAGGTGTCCAGTGTGAAAAGATATTCAATGGAATCCTGAGGCAAAGGCAGTTTTACTTCCCAAATGCCGTCCTTGTCAGAATCTGACATGGGGTTGCAGCTGCCGCACCAGCCGTTGAAACTTCCGTTTACAAACACACCGGTAAAAGATGCTCCTTTGTATTTGGTCATGTCAACCTTGAAGGTTACATCATTGGTGCACTCGCTACAGCTACCCCAGCAAACATTGCTAAGTACCTTTGGTCCTGTTACTTTCAGAAAACGGTTGGTGAACTGACCAGTGGTTTTGGTGCATGTGCTTCCTGCGGTCAGTTTTTCATCGTCTTTCCAATTGTCTACTGTGAATTTGTATTCAATGGAATCCTGTGTGATGTCGAAAGTGCCGCTGAAAATTTTGTCGCCATCTGCGTCTGTTAGCTGGTTGCTGTTACCGGACCATCCGTTGAAGTTGCCCGAAACATATACATTGGTGTAGGTTCCGGTGTATTGTTTCATGTTCACATTGAAGGTAACTGATTTGTTGTTTACTGGTGTACATGCAGAGCAGCTTTCGAAGCATACCTTGCTAAGGGCTATGTTGCCTGTAAGCTGCACAAAACGATTGGTAAAATTGCCGGTTGTTTTTGTGCAGGTGCTACCGGGTGTGAGGGATTCCTGTTTTGCCCAGTTGTCCATGGTGAATTTGTACTCGATAGAATCATCTGTGAGGGGAAAGGTACCTTCCCATACGCCATCTGCATCAGCGTCACTAAGAGCATTGCTGTTTCCTGACCAGGAGTTGAATGAACCACTTACATAAACCGTAGTAAATGAACCGCCCGTGTAGTTGTTCATGTCTACTTTAAATGTAACCTGCTTTTGTGCCAGCAATCCTGAGAAGATGGCTCCAAGCATCAAAAAAGTAAAGATTTTTTTCATGTCTGTTTAAGTTTATTTAATAACAAAGGTATAAAAACCATTCATATTGTACAAAAAACAATAAGATTATTGTTAAAAATACAATAAGCATCTTTCAAGTGCAGATTTCAAACGGTATAAATATCATTAAATCAACAAGATGAGTTTATGTGCGGTTTGATTATTTGTAAAAAAATGGCCTGAATGCGGAAGCCTGTTTAAGTTATTTAAGGCAACCTTACTACAAAAAGTTTATCGCTTTAAGGCTATTTGCCTGTAATCTCCGGTGTAGGCACCTACAACGCCATAACCACCGGGTATGTTACCTGTAATTCTTCCCGGCAGCTGGCTGATGCTTTGCTGTTGCCATATATGGGCATTGCGGGTATTGTAGAAATCAAAGAGGGGTTTGCTGATATTTTCCAGATGAAATTCAATGCCTGTGGGCCTTTCAATGGCTGTTTTCTGTAGTCGGTCGGAGGTGTAAAAAACTATGTTTTTGAAAACGCCGTTGAATGTTGCATCTGAGAAAATCACCTCTCGCGATGTATAATTGTTGAAATCGTTTTCAGCCGCAGCCAGATTATCGGAAAACAAGGCAATGATCTCTTTTTTTAGAAAGCTGTCACTGATTTTTCCTGTGTAGTCATAAATATATTTATAAGCGGTTTTATAAAGATAGCAGCGATAATAATTATTTTTTGTAGCATCATCATTAAACCAAATGGAAACCGAAAACGCGCGCCCTATTCCGGGAATAAGCTGTCTGGTTGTGTCTAATATCTTTATTGGTGTATGGCCGGGAATAATTACCGGAATTTCAAAAGCTTGAATGCCTGCAACATTGCCCTTAAAAATCAGGGAATCATTTGCTCTTGTGGTATTAGAACTAAAACGGTGAATGCCATTTCCGATATACAAGGCAGTATCCTGCTGATGACCTACCTTACTGAGGGAGAATTTAGCATTTGCCACAGGCACGTCTTTGCGTCCAAATGGAGCCGTAAGCCTGCAATCTGCCGTCAAAATACTGTCGGGAGTAATAAAACAATGCACAGCAGGTGTCGGATCTGTTTTCATATCAGGATTGTAGGGAATCTCTTTCACGCAGGCGCTCAGGATAACAGAAAGGGCGATATGGAACAGGCGCTTTTTCAAAAAGTAATTTTATAACTGATATTGGGCAATAAAGGCAACATGCTAACCTGATATAGTTTTCGGTTACCCAGCCGGTCAAAACCCGGGTTTATGTAGAACGGATTAAAACGGTTGTAAACATTGAAAACACCCAACGTCCAGTTCCGTACATATCCCTTGCGCTGTTTTTGCAGGGTAATACTGATATCGAGTCGGTGGTTATCGGCAGCACGGGCGTTGTTGCGGCTTCCATACACAAATATATCGCGATAAGGATCGTTGGGGGTGGGTGATCCATAGACCGCCACCGGCAGGGTGTATGCAAATCCGCTGTTGAAGGTCCAGGCAGCATTGATTTCAATATTGGATTTCCAGTGGTATACGCCGGCTACGTATACATTGTGCCGTCTGTCATACCGGGCCGGGAAAGACTGACCGTTATTGAGACCGGCAAACCAGCGGTTGTTCCACATGAGGGTATAAGCCACCCACCCGTTGAGTTTTCCGTTTGTTTTTTCAGCCAGTAGCTCAAGTCCATATGCCTCGCCGTTTCCTGCGGTAACGGCATCCTGCCAGTTTGCACCTGAGGTGACGTAGCCTGCGTTGTCTCTGTATTCCAGAATATGGCTGAAACTTCTGTAAAAAATTTCCGAGCTGAAAGCCCATCCTGTTTTGCTTTGGGCAAATCCCATGCTCAGCTGATTGGATTTGCCGGGTTGAAACCGGCGGTTGCTGGGAACCCATAAATCCCCCGGTAAACCCAGTGTAAGATTGGTAAGCAGGTGAAAGAACTGTCTGTTTCGGGTGGCCGATGCGTGCAGAAAACGGCTGTTTCCCAGCCTGTATTTAAGGTTTAGGCGGGGTTCCGGCAGGATGAAGTAATATGGATCGGGTAGTTTGAAACTTCCCAGACGCACGCCTGCAGAACCCGACCAGCGGCGTTTGCCACTATACTGAAATTCTGTATAAGTGAAGTATTCCGGAACATTCAGGCGGTCATCGTTGTATAGCAACTCGCTTTCAGTTTTATTAATGCGGCTGAATTGTTTTCTGTTCCCTGGTGTAAAGCGATGGTTGGATAGTCCAAAACCCTGTTCCCACACCCATCCGGGTTTGATGCGCATCCGCATCTCCCAGGCGACTTCCATGTCCTGAATGCCGTTTTCCAGTTCATAGCGGGTGTAATCATCCACATTGGTTTGCGGGCTGAATTTGCTCTCCCTGCGGTATGAAAATTCGCGGCTGTATTCATACCTGTAGCGGGTGATATGGGCCCTCAACAGCCATTCCAGACCGGTTCGGGCCTGATAATTCCATTTAATACCGGCTACGCGGTTTCCCCATCCTGTGAGCTGTTTTTTTCGCTCTTCAGTGCTGATTTCCGGTTGTTCATTCACATAAGATTCGTTGAGTCCACCGATATCCTGTCCCCCGTAAATTCCGGCACTGATGCGACTTTTGCTGTTAAAACGGTGGGTTACGCGCGCGTTCAGATCCCAGAAATAATATAGATTGCTGGGATTGATACTGTCGCTAAGATTGAGAAAAGTGGCGGCCTGTCCTGCCAGAAAATCAATATAACTTCGGCGCATGGAAAGGGTAAAGGTGGTGCGGTCTTTCCAGATAGGGCCTTCCAGAAAAACACGCCCGGAAAGCAGACCCACATTGGCAATGCCATGAAACTGTCTTCTGTCGCCCTCTTTACTTTGAACCGAAATCACACTGCTCAAACGGCCACCATACCGGGCCGGAAAACTCCCTTTCAGCAACCTTGCGGAGCGGAGCGCATCGTCATTAAAAACTGAGAAAACACCAAAAAGGTGGTAGCTGTTAAATACCGGCACATCGTCCAGCAACACCAGATTCTGATCTGCTGCACCGCCGCGCACATACATACCCAGCATGCCTTCACTGCCACCCACCACGCCAGGCAGCATACTCAGGGTGCGCACCACATCCGGCTCTCCGAGCAACTGGGGCATCCACCCCAGCCGTATGCGGTTCATTTCGTGCTGGTCCGTCTGGCCCTGAATGACCGATTGTAAACCGCGTCCTTTCAGTGCCTGAATATGCACCGCATCCATTACCGTATTTTGCTTCAGCATTTCGTACTGCAGGTTGTAATCGCGGTCAATGCTCAGGGTATCAAAAATGGGGTTAAAACCCGGGTAGGAAATTTGCAGCACATGGATGCCGGGCAAAAGCCTCAGGCTGAAAAAACCGGCATCTGAGGTGGTTGTCATGAAGGGTTTTTCTGCGGTTCCGACCACCGCAGCACTGATATATTCACCATTTCCTGCGGATAGTATTCTGCCGGATACACGGTAACCCAATTCCGGATGCTGGGGCAGGCGCTTCTGCAGAAATATCTGTCCGTTTTTTGCCTCATAACGCAATCCTACCGAAGCAAGAAAATCATGCAAGGCCTGTGAGGCGCGCACATTTTGGTAGCTGAAACTAAATTTTTTGTTGCCTGCAGGCGCAATTGCCGCATCATACTGAACCGGCATGCCTGTGCGCTGCTCAAATCCGGCAATGGCCGATGAAAAAGAAACAGAAACGGCTGTGTAACTAATATTCATGGAAAGGCCTTTTTCCTGTGCCTGAAGATTGGTGCCTGCAAGCAGAAACAGAAAAAGGATGAAAGGGCCTCTCACGAGGTAAAATTAAATAAAAAAAGCCGAAGGGTGCGCCGAACTTATTTTTTTTGACTGTCTGCGTAATCAAACACTTTTTTAAGCAACGCAGTGGTTCTTTCAACCGGATTGGAGCGGATGGCGTTTTCCTGCTGTTCTATTTCCTGAAACAGCGCTGTGGTGGCTTTTTCGGTCACATAGGCATTCAAATCGGGGTTGATATCCTGTTTGATTCCCAGCAGTGTTTTGTTGAGCGGCTTGTTGATTTCGCGGATGATGGGGTTCCAGTATTCGGTAATTTTCACGTCGTTCAGCGCCTGCTGGATAACAGGCTTGAATGCTTGTTGCAGTGCTGCTGTGGTGGTGTTTTGCAGATAACGTGTGGCCGCGCCATTGCCACCGCGTAAAATACCCATTGCATCGGCAAAAGACATGTTCAATACGGCATCCCTGAAGATTGGCATGGCCTTTCCCATCGCATTCTCTGCACCGTCATTCATAGCCTTAATGGCTTTATCGAGTTGCCCGCCGATGGCGGCATTCAAAACGGCATTTCCGCGGATTTTGCTTTCCAGGTCCTGTATTTCCTTGGGCAATAAAATCTTTCGTGCGGCATTTTGAAAAAATGCACCGGGTTTGTTGAGCGAAGTGGTCCCTTTTCCAATCCCGCTGATGAGCGCCTCTTTCAGCCCGGATGCGGCTTCAGACTGCGAAGGAATGGGGTTTTCGGCTGTTGGTAGATTGATCTGTACAGGCAGTTGGCTGAGGGTATCGCAGGCGGGTAAAATCAGCATGCCGGCCAGCAGGGAGAGTAATATCCGTGAATGCATATGTTGTGTAAATCAAAATTGATACCAAATTTCCCCGGGATTTGAATCAGCGCACACTGCCTGAATCTTCCGGGAATGCAGGTGTTGCAGGCTCCTTGAAAACCCACCATTTCTGACCGATAAAATTTACTACCATTCCCACGCAGGTAGCGCCGATTACAGCAAGAAATTTGTCCAGTTTGATGGTGAAAAAGGGTTTTTGGACGGCCTGTTCGGTGTGCACAATAAGCATCTGAAATTCATTGTTGGGCAGCCATTGAAGGAATAGTTCGTTGGAAAGTACGTTCAGCAAACCACTGATGCTGTATAGCACTATATAGCGGGTAAATCTTTTCGCATCGCGGTTGCTCTGTCCCCAGGTCCAGGTTTTGTTCAGGTAATAATTGAACATGGTGGAGGATACCGTACTGATGGATTTAGCCACGAAGGTGGGCATCCAGGGCAGCATGGTGAGGCCGTAGTAGATACTCAGATCCATTCCGAAACACAGGGCACCCACGATACCAAACTTGGTTAGCTCTATATAGGTTTCGCGGGAAATCATGGTTTACAGTTGCTGAATCAGTTTTCCGTTTTCAAAAGTACAGTCGGCACCCATGAAGAAACAAGCATTTTTTGGCGTATGCCCTGAGGGGAAATTAAAAATTACCGGGTAACGATAGCCCGCAGTGGCATTTTGTATTATTTTTTTAGCTGTCTGTCCATAGGGGACAGTATTGTCTTTCATGTCGGTCATACCCCCGACAATCAATCCTGACAGGCTTTTTAGCAACCCGGCCCTTTTCAGTGCCATCATCATGCGGTCTATGTGATAGAGATATTCATCCAGATCTTCCAAAAACAAAACAGCATTTTCGGTGTCGGGCTGCTCAGGGGTTCCCAGTGAAGCGTATATCAGACTGAGGTTCCCACCCAAAAGACGGCCTTTAAAGTGTATTTTATAATCTTCGATTGAATTGGTATTTTCTATCTCAACGTTAAGCCTGAACAATGCATGCTCAACCCGCGCGATGTTATCTTCTGTGAATTCATGCTGTATGCCCCAATGAATGGCCATAGGGCCGTGCAGGGTGGGTATTCCCAATTTGTTGAGATGCAGGTGCAATGTGGTGATGTCGCTAAACCCAATCAGCCATTTGGATTTGGATTTCCAGTCAACATCCTCAAGTAATTCCAGCATTTGCACACAGCCATAACCACCCCGGGCGCAAAAGATGGCTTTGGTTTCAGGGTTTTGCCAGGCTTCACGCAGGTCTGAAGCCCGCTCTTCGGCCGTTCCGGAAAACTGGTTGTATCGACCGTAAAGGTGTTGTCCTTCGTGAAGGATTAGTTTTTTTGCATTACACCATGCCGTAAAAGCCTTCATTTCGGCCTTGCTTACAGCCCTTGCGGGCGCAATGAGGGCAACATGGTCGCCGGGTTTTAACGCGGTTAAGCTTCCCAATTCCTGATAATTTTTTCTGTTTCGGTAAGTTTTTTCAGCGATTTCTGAATGAGGTCCTTGGCCTCGTTAAGCGTGGCCTCCAGGTCATCAATGCCGATTTTTCCGCTTTCTAGGTCTTTCATGATGACTTCAAGGCGTTTTTTGGCTGATTCGTAAGAGAAAGTATCGTTTATGTTCATTTTGGAGTAATCAAGGCATGCGAATATCCGTCTGAAAAGCGGATTTCTATGTTTTCGTTTTCGGATACCTGCGAACAGGACGTTACAATGTGTCCGTTTTTGGAAATGAGAGCATAGCCCATTTCCAGGGTTTTGGCAGGTTGAAGCATATCCAGGTGTTTGTCTGCCTGCAGCAGTTTGTTTTTTTCGGCCTCCAGCAACCAGGATGCCGCCGTTTTCAGTCTTCGGGCCGCATCTTGGGCTTGTTGCTTCCCATTTTCCAGAAAACGTGAAGCTGCATTCCCAATGCGGGTTTGTCCTTCCTGAAGCCAGCCCAGAAATGCCATGTTGTGTTCGGTAATGGCAGCAGCACAGCGGGTTGGGGTTTTCAGCATAGTATGCCCCACCACATCCGCTACGCTTACGTTTCGGTCGTGGCCTATGCCGGTAAGCACGGGTTTGGGACAATCGGCGATGGTTTTGGCCAGTTCATAGTCATCAAAAGCAGTAAGATCCGTATTACTTCCGCCGCCGCGAACCATAGCTATCACATCAAATTCCGATGCCCTGGAAACGATGCTATTGAGTTGCTTTAACAGCTCTTTTGCTGCATTTTGACCTTGCACGGAAGCCGGAAATTCCTCCACTTCATAGGCAATATTCCAGGTGTTTTCTTTCAGTTCTTTCAAAAAATCCCGGCGCCCGTCGCTTCCGGGGGCGGCAATCAATGCCACGCGCTGCATGACCAGTGATTTGTTCAGCAATTGGTTTGCCGAAATGTAATCGCCGTCTTCCAGCCACACCAGATGGGGTACATCAAAGGCCAGTTTACGCAATACTTTTTCACGCTCCTGCTCCATTTTGCCCAGGGTATAGGCAGTGTCTATGTCCACAATATTCAGGCGAAGCCCGTAGCGTTCGTGAAACTGTATTTCAACCTCCAGCACCACCTGCAGGTTTTGCTCAAATGTGATACCGGTGATATTTTCAAATTCTTTGATCAGATGAAAATGTTCACGCCATATCACAGCGCCTGCAGCCGCCGCAATCTCGCTGCCCTGCTTTTCAACCAGGTTGAGAAATGCGTACTGTCGGTTGTGATAAATCTTAACGTCCGTGGTTTCGGCAATGATGCGGAATGTATGACCTGTAAAACCTGCCTCCAGGGCCCTGCGTACCCCGCCCATGAGATCGGAAAGGTTCATCCAGGGTTTCATGGGGTAATGTCGGGGGGATAAAACAGTTTATAGGAAAAACGACGTCCGCGATGCTCAATACTTACGATGTACATAGCTGAACTGATAACAGGCAATGTTTCAATCTTGTTTTGTGTGATGCTTTTATTTCTGATAACAAATCTTCCTGCGGCATCAATCAGGGAATAGGTTACCGTCCCGATGACATTCTTGAATACAATATCCCGGGTGCCAAAAACATGGTATGATTTCAGTTCGGGCATAGGGTCAGGGTTTACGAAATCAGTTATGTTGGATGAATACAAACTACTGGAATACCGCAAGCCACTTGCATTGTTTTGTCCAAGGCCGCAAAACCCTTTGCTGCCTATGGCAAAACCGGTGGTGCCGTAAGAAAAATTCTCCGGATAATCTGTCATCCGTTGCCATGTGTTGGTTTGCTTCTGATAAATCCACCAGTCTTGGTAATGGGTGGTGTAGTAGCGTCCATTTCCGATAAAAAGCTTGTTGCCTATCACGAATCCGGCGGGGCAAACCCTTGGGCCGCCTGCAAAGTCCGGCAGGGATTTCCAGGTATCGGATGAAGGGTCATATTCAAAGAAGTCATTGAAATGGGTACCCCGAATAAATCCTCCCAATACGTACCCTTTATTGTTGATGGATTCCAAAAAGGGGTAGAATCTGGGTTCACCGGGAAAATCTTTTTTACGCTGCCAGGCATTGTTGCGTGGGTTATAAGCATAAAAGTTCCGGTTTGCGCTGCCATCACCGGCCATCCCTCCCATCACATATCCCAGAGAATCGATTGAAAATGCCCGTGCAGCCCTCCAATCCATAGGAAAATCTGCAATGCGGTTCCACGTGTCTGTTTTTGGATTGTAGCGGTAAAAATCCCGAAAATGGGTTCCGATGGTCACCCCGCAGCCTACATAGGCAAAACTGTCAATAACAAAGGCTGTTGCCTCGCCCCGTGCCGCGCCAGGAAACGGATTTTTCTGACTCCAGTTGTCTGATACGGGATCGTACATCCATACATCACGCCGGTAGCCTGTGGCATCTGTTCCGCCCACCAGGTATGCAAAGCCGTTTAGGGTAAAATGGGTGGCTGCAACCCGGCCCTGCAAGGGAAACGATGCTTTTGCATCCCATGGTGTTTGTGCGGCAGCCGCCGCGGCAAAAATTGCCATAATAAAAGCAAGCACAAGTCTCAGCATAATATCAAATATACGAAAAATAATTCAGTATTGCCAATGCGGTTTGTTACTGCGCAATGGTGTAATAGAACGTGGCTTTGCTGATTACGCTGGTCATTTCGTCATTGCGGATTTCGGCATATTTCTCAACAATGGGAAATCCTGCTTTTTGTTTCAGTTTTTTGAATGGCACATTTAGCACATTCCGGTGAATGGCCAGCGATTTGCCCGGTTCGGCCGAACACTGGTGGCGAAGGTACTTGCCCGCGGGTATGGTAAATGTGGACATTCCTGCTGCTTTCAGTGGTTTCTGCACAGGAATGCCTATGAAAATGCGTGTAGCTTTCGCGGCATCCGGATTTTCCAACAGCACGATATGGTAACTCCCGGTTATCACAGCCTTATTTTCGCTGATGGCTAGCATAATGGCGGGCAATTGCTGTTTTAGTTGTTCGGGAATTGCCGGATAACTGCAGTTTACTTCCTTCCCCAATAAACAGAGCTTTTGTAAGGTACTCTTGTCGGTAATGCTGTGTTCATCTGCCTCAACCAGATCGGGCTGTGTAGTGTGTATTTGTGTTGTATCTACTGCGGTGGTTGCAGATGAATCAGTTTGGGTGTTTTTTTCCTTGGCGGAGGGATTGCAGGCCCAGGCCAAAAGTAACATAGGCAGTGCTAAAGCAGAAATTCGCATCATTGTTCAAAATAACATCGGAGTTTGCACACGGCAAAGTCAATTTTTATTGTGCAGATTCTGTGTAAAAGGCACATTTACGATTGCTCAATTATGGGTAACTTTGCCTTGTGAAATTTTTCGCAGAAATCGAAATCATGCCCAAAAAAGGGTTGCTTGACCCGCAGGGCAAAGCCGTTACGCACAGCATGTCGTCTATTGGTCTGCCGCATGTCACTGAAGTGCGTGTTGGTAAATTCATTACCATGGAAATGGAAGCTGCCGATGAAGCTGCCGCCCATGCAGCAGCCGAAACAGCCTGCAAAAAGCTGCTTGCCAACCTTATCATGGAAAGCTACCACATTCGTGTAAAAGCGCTCTGATGATTGTTTACAACGTCACCTGCCACATTTCATCCGATATGGAGGCCGAATGGCTTTCCTGGATGCGCGATGAGCATTTACCGGAGGTGATGGCCACCGGTTGTTTTCTGGATGTGAAAATGATGCGCTTGCTTACCCAGGCGGATGACGATGAGGGAATCAACATTGCCGTGCAGTATACTGCGCAGAGCATGACAGATTATGAGCGCTACCGTGAAAATTTTGCACCCGCACTGCAGGCCAAAACCCGCGAAAAATATGGCGAACGCGTATTGGCATACCGCAGTTTGCTTGAGGTGATTGGGTGATGGTACAATAGTTTATTAGTCAGGCCTGTGGTCATGTCCTGAAAAAGGCTTACCGTGTAGCTTACTGCCAGGCAAGATTCAACTTCAATGTAACATCCTTGCCGGTAAGAATTACGGTGCTGGGATACGTGCCGCGGTAAAAGTTGGGATTAAAGGATACACTCCCGATTAGATCGCTGGGATCCAACAGGTCGTAGTCTAGGATTTGGATGGTTCTGTCTGTATTGATAGGCGAAATAGTATAGGCCGGACTCAGTGTCCAGTTTCGGGGCAGGTTGCCGGCAGCGGTATTGTCGAAGCGCGCACTGCTTCCATCCAGCAGCACGTCACCGGCGGTATTGGTTATTTTATAACACACATCGGGGCCATCAAACAAGTCCCATCCGGCACCGTTCTGGTCGGCAAAGGGCATGGCAGTAAGTGAAATACTTTGGATGGAGCAAATGGTAGGGGCTGGAAGAATATTCAGGGTTTTTGAAACGCTGTGGCTGCCTCCCGGTCCGGTTGCGGTCAGTTTTACGGTAAAATCACCCCCGCTTTGGTAGGCATGCGAGGGGTTTTTTGCCGTTGAAGTGTCTCCGTCCCCAAATTCCCACAGATACTTATCTGCATTGATAGACGCATTGGCAAACACAACGGTGGCAGGTGCCTTTGCATCGGCTCCGGTGTAGGTAAAATCAGCTGTAGGTTTCGGCAGTTGGGGCGCTTCAGTCTTTTTCTTGCAGGCGGATATTGTAACAAGCGCCACAACGGATAATGAAAAAAGGGTAAATGGTATTTTCATAAGATGATCATTTATTTTCGAAACTATAGTTATTCAACTACAATATCCAATTTTTTTTGTATCTGCATTAAGCAATAAAAGGGACTGAAAGGAAAACTTTATAAGCACCAATTCCGTCAATTTCAGCATCTTTGCCAAATGATAAACATGATCAAGGCAGATAGTTTTCCCTTTGAAGGTCATGTTTTGATTGATGTGCGCAGCGAGGCGGAATTTGAAAGGGGGCACATTCCCGGAGCCGTTAATATTCCGTTGCTGGGCAACGAAGACCGGGTGCAGGTAGGCACAACCTACAAGCAACAAGGCCGGGATGCCGCTGTGGCATTGGGGTTTAAACTGTTGGGTCCCCGGTTTCACACGTTGTATGAGGAATTTAAAGCGGCGGGTGCCAAGCCCTTGTTTTATTGCTGGCGCGGTGGTTTAAGAAGCCACATTTCTGCCACTTTGCTGGAATGGGGCGGACAATCCGTGAGTCTCCTTTCCGGTGGCTACAAGGCTTACCGGCATTTAGTGCAAACTGAATTGGCAAAACCCAGAAACATGGTGTTATTGGGTGGCATGACCGGTGTGGGAAAAACCGAAATCCTGCACCTGCTGGCAGAGAAGGGCTATCCTGTAATTGATCTGGAAGGGATCGCCTCACACAGAGGCAGTGCCCTGGGTGGTTTGGGTATGCCGGCACAACCCACGGTGGAAATGTTTGAGAATTTGCTGCACAAAGCGGTTTCAGCTTTACCTGTTGCACAAACACTCATACTGGAAAATGAAAGCCGCAAGATTGGAACCTGTGTTATGCCGGAAGGTTTTTGGCAAAATATGCTGAAAAGTACGGTGCTTGAAATTGATGTGTCGCAGCATCAGCGCAAGGAACGCCTGGAAAAGGAATATGCCGGTTTTGCCCCTGAAATACTGGCAGAAAAAACCGAAAAACTAAGAAAAAGGCTGGGTGGATTGCTTTGCCAGCAAGCGAAACAGGCTATTCTGGAAGGCAGAAAAGCGGAATGGGTGGAGATATTGATGGGCTATTACGACAAATCGTACCGTTATTTTATAGCAGAAAATGGTTTTCGTCCTGAGCCACAGCCCTGGGACTGGCAGCAAACCGAAAACAGCCTTGAATTGTTAATGAAAAAACTGAAATTGTATGGAATTGAAAAATAAAATTGCCGTGGTTACCGGCGCCAACAAAGGCATTGGCCTGGAGTGTGTGAAAATGTTGCTGGAAAAAGGTGCAACGGTCTATGGCATTTGCCGCAGCGGATGCAGCTTACAGCATGAGAAATACCATTGTCTGCATGCCGATGTGGGCAATCAGGCGCAGGTAGATGCGGTAATGGACGGTATTTTACACACACATGGTGCCGTGGATATCCTGATTAACAATGCCGGTTTGGGTTATTTTGGCATGTGTGAAGAACTGAGCTTGGAACAATGGCATGAGATGTTCAATACCAATGTGAGCGGTATTTTCTATTTTACCCGCAGGGTATTGCCCGGTATGAAAAAGCAGGATTCAGGTCACATTGTAAATATTGCCAGCATTGCCGGTCTGGAAGGATATCAGCAGGTTTCGGGGTATTGTGCCACCAAGTTTGCGGTGCGCGGGTTCAGCGATGCACTGTACAAGGAAGTGCGCGATTTTGGGGTAAAGGTTACCTGCGTGTATCCTGGTAGTGTAAAAACCGATTTTTTCAGGCACAGTGCCAATATCAAGGCGCATGACAACATGCTGATGCCGGAAGATGTAGCCGCACAAATCGTATATGCGCTGGAGAGTCCGGCCAACTACCACCCTGTAAACCTCGAGATCAGGCCGCTGAAACCAAGGGGTTAATTTGTGCAGCGCTGTTCATTTTATTTTAAAAAATAAATAAAATAATACGCGAAATTATTTTACTGTCTGTCTGCAATTAAATCCAGATAAAAATATTTCATTATAGCATTCATGCTGTTTGAATAAATGCCTTTTCCATTATAAATAATGAAATCGCTGTAAAATGAGCCCGTATTGTTTTTGCTGATACAAAAAATAGAAACATGAGGCTGCGATTCAACACAGGATAATATATTTATTTTATGAATAATATACAATGCATTTATACGCGCTATATTTTCAATGTATTGTGTATGTAAAAATGGCAGTAGCAACCAGCATTTTCCATCCATATTTAACAGCGTATTTATTTTCTGCAATAAAGTTTCAAAATCAAGGGTGACCGTATGCCGAGCCCTGCGTTTGTCTTCGCTTTCGCTTGGTAACTGATTCTCAAAAAACGGTGGATTGCACACTATGGCATCAAATTGTTTGCCCTGTTCCCATTCACGGATATCGGCCTTTACTGCGTTTAATCGGTCTTTCCAGGGAGAATTCTCAAAATTCAAATGGGCTTGATTTACACTTGCTTCATCAATATCAACTGCCGTAAAATGGGCTTCAGGAAACCGTTGCGCCAGCATCAATGACAACAAACCCGTGCCTGTTCCAATGTCCAGCGCACTTTTTGCTTTTCCAATATCTGCGATGGCGCCGAAAATACAGGCATCGGTGGTGACCGGCATACAACCGCCTTCCTGCGCTACTTCAAATTGTTTAAAACGAAATGGCCTGCGGCTTTTCATGCGCTGAACAATGTCGCGGGATCGGTGTGTGCTAAGGTTTCTTGATTCCATTCCCACCGGAAATCCCCTTTTCCCTGCAAGAGCAACATTGCATCGGCACTTTTTAGTGCCAATTCAAGGTCGTGGCTGCTAAATAGGATGGTTTTGCCCATCTCAGTGCACCATTTTTTCATGCGTGCCAGCATTTCCCTTCTGCCGGGATAATCCAGAAAGGCGAGGGGTTCATCCATCAGTATTATGGGTGTTTCCTGAGCCAGCGCACGCGCAATCATCACTTTTTGTTTTTCGCCGTCGCTGAGGGTGTTGAATTGTCTTTCGGCAAAAGCTTCCATGCCGCATATTTCCAGTGCTCTCAGGAGTTCGTTTTCATGGTCTCTGATATTGCCGTTCCAGCCGGATACAAAACGAAGCCTGCTGCTGAAAACCACTTCTTTGGCCGTTGTTAAAGGCATATCCGGCGGGTGTGTAAATACCTGGCTGATGAGTGATGCGCGGGTTTCTACGCTTGCTTTGTGTATATCGGTGCCGTTTACGGTAACACTACCGGATAAGGGTTTAGTTAGTCCGCCTAGAATCTGCATCAGCGTGCTTTTGCCCGCCCCGTTTTTTCCTGCCAGCAGCAACAATGTGCCCGATTTTATGTCAAAATCCATAGGGCCGTGTAATACGCAGGAATTTTTTCCTTGTACATAGCCGCTTTCCAGAGATTCTGCCCTAAACATGGTATTGCCCCACAAATTTGCGCATTTTTGCACTGTGAATTTGCATTTATCTGCAGCCGCTGAAAAAGATATTTCGACCATTCAGGACCTGGCCCGGGAAATTTGGAACGACCATTATCCCGCCATCATTGGTCGGGAGCAGGTGGATTATATGCTAAACCGCATGTATGCCGCAGATTCCATGCTACAGCAAATGCAGTCCGGGCAGCAGTTTTTTCTGGTGATGGAAAATGAAAACCCTATTGGTTTTGCCTCGGTAGAGAATAAAGGGCAGGGAAAATATTTTCTGAACAAATGCTATATCAAAACTACCCTGCAGCGCTCCGGTGTGGGCTCTTATGTTATTCATGAAATTCTGAAAAAATATGAAGATTGCCGCGAATTGCGCCTGCAGGTGAACCGTCAGAATTACAAGGCCATTAATTTTTATTTTAAAATGGGTTTTGTGATAGAGCAGGTGGCCGATTTTGATATCGGCGACGGTTATTTCATGAATGATTTTATGATGCTGCTGAAGCGTTAATTGCCCAGCTTATTGGCCAGCTGACCACAGGCGGCATCAATGTCCTTACCGCGGCTTCTGCGCACATTCACAATCAATTTAGCAGCCGCAAGTCCGTTGGCAAAACGTTCCAGCTTATTGTCCTGCGTGGGCAGATAAGGGGCGAGTTCGCCTATAGGATTGTATTCAATCAGGTTGATTTTGCAGGGAAATTTCCGTGCAAATGCAATCAGTTCGCGCATTTCCTCGCCATCGTCGTTTACGCCTTCCATCACGGTGTACTCCAGCGTGGGCCTTGTACCTGTTTTGTCGTACCAGTGTTTTAGCGCATCGGCAAGCATTTCCAGGTTGTTGCTGGCGTTGATGGGCATAATGGCGGTGCGTTTTTCATCGTTGGCGGCGTGTAGGCTCAGTGCGAGGTTGAATTTGGCGCCGTCGTCGGCCATTTTCACAATCATTTTGACAATGCCCGCAGTGCTGACGGTAATGCGCTGAGGACTCATGTTCAGGCCGTTTTCGCCGGTGATGAGTTCCACACTGCGCCACATATTGGCGTAATTGAGCAAGGGTTCGCCCATGCCCATGTATACGATGTTGTCAAGCCCTTTTCCGTAGTGCTTTTCAGCCAGTTCATTTAACAGCCACACCTGGTCATAAATTTCACCGGCCTCGAGGTTGCGCTGTCTTTTTAAGTAGCCTGTGGCGCAGAATTTACAATCGAGGCTGCAGCCCACCTGGCTGCTCACGCAGGCAGTAACGCGGGTTTCGGTAGGGATGAGCACGCCTTCGATCAGGTTGCCGTCGTGCAGTACAAAACTGCATTTAATGGTGCCGTCTTTGCTTTTTTGCTGGGTGTGTATTTGCGCGGGCAGCAGGCTGAAATGGCTTTGCAGCTTGTCTCTCAGGGCCAGCGACAAATTGGTCATACTCGCAAAATCCCGTGCGCCTTTCCTCCATAGCCATTCATAAATTTGCCGGCCCCTGAATGCGGGTTCCCCAAGGTCTTTGAGGGCCTGTTCCAGTTGAGGAAGGGTAAGGGATCGGATATCCTGAGCGGTACTCATTTTTTACGGAAAAACAACGTCACCGGCACACCGGTCAGCGGAAATGCTTCGCGCAGTTTGTTTTCAATGAATCGGGAATAACTGTCGGCCACGTACTGCGGCAGGTTGCAAAAGAGGGCAATCGCCAGCCTTTTGGAAGGTAGCTGAGTCACAAACTTAATTTTCACGAATTTGCCCTTACGGCTGGGTGGCGGAAACGCTTCCATGATGGGCAACAGATAATCATTCAGTTTGTGGGTGGGTATTTTCATGGTTAGGCCGTCATACACCTGCAGGATGGTTTCCAGGGCCTGAAAAATACGCTGTTTGGTTACTGCCGAGATGTACAAGATCGGCACATCCACAAACGGCGATATTTTGGATTTGATATCTTCGGTGTATGCGAGGTGCGTGTTGGTGTCTTTTTCCACCAGATCCCACTTATTTACCAGTATGACAACCCCTTTGCCCAGGCGGTGTGCCATCCAGAATAGGTTCAAATCCTGCGATTCAAGGCCTTGTGTGGCATCTATCACAATCACCACCACATCGCTGTTTTCCAGTGCGCGCAGGGAGCGCATAACGCTGTAAAATTCGATGTTTTCGTGAACCTTACTCTTACGGCGAATACCGGCAGTGTCTACCAGAATAAACTCCTTGCCGTAAGCTTTATATTTGGTATCCAGCGAATCGCGGGTGGTGCCGGCGATATTGGTAACGATGTTGCGCTGGGTGCCTGTGAGGGCGTTCACCAGGCTGCTTTTGCCCACGTTGGGACGTCCCACTATTGCGATGCGGGGCAGATCTTCGTCAATGCTGGTATCGGGCGCTTCTTCCTTGAGCCGCGCGGCTACTTCGTCCAGCAAATCGCCGGTGCCGTGCCCGTTGGCAGAAGATATTTCGAAATACTGGTCGAAGCCAAGGGTGTAGAATACGGAAGCATCCATGCTCAGCCGTTCGTTATCAACCTTGTTCACCACCAGCAGGACGGGTTTTTTGGAGCGTCGCAGGATCTGGGCAAACTCTTCATCCAGCGGGTGCACATCGCTCATCACATCCACCACAAACAGCAGCACGGAAGCTTCTTCTATGGCAATGTGAACCTGTTCGCGGATAGCGGCTTCAAATACATCCGAACTATCGGGTACAAAACCGCCGGTGTCAACCACCGAAAACTCGATGCCGTTCCATTCCGAAGTGCCATAATGCCGGTCGCGGGTAACGCCGCTCATATCATCAACAATGGCTTTGCGCTCTCCCGTTAAACGGTTGAACAATGTGGATTTACCCACATTGGGCCTTCCTACTATGGCTACCAAACGACTCATAATTAGCTACAAAGATACGGCTTAATTTTCAGGGCTTACCTTTGCGGTATGTCTTCTCATTGTATTTCGGCCATTGCTGCCGTGGGAAAAGGCCTGGAACTGGGCGCAGGCAACGATTTGCTGTGGCATCTGCCCGATGATTTTTCCTGGTTTGTACAACATACCCGTGGGAAACCCGTTATAATGGGCAGAAAAACTATGCAAAGCCTGGGTAAGCCATTAAAAAACCGTTTGAATATTGTGATTACCCGAAACCCGGAAAGTGTGATGGAAGGTTTTTATGCAGTAGATAGCCTTGAAAAAGCTTTGGAATATGCTAAATCGCAATATAACGATGAGATATTTATCATCGGTGGTGGAGAAATTTACAAGCAATCTTTAACCTTGCTGGATAAATTGTATATCACAGAAGTCGATGGGGTTTTTCCGGGGGCAGATACGTTTTTCCCTGAATATGACAAAGCCTTTTGGAAAGAGACTTTCAGGGAGCATCATCCTGTGGATGAAAAACACCCATACGCATTTGATTTTGTGATTCTGGAAAGAAAAAATGCCTAGTTTTAACCGATATATCGGTTTGCTGTTATGTTTTAGTATTCACATCCTATTTGCTCAAAATAGTATACCTAATCGCAATATAGCGATAATAGGGAATCGTATTACCAAAGAAGAAGTTGTTTTTAGGGAATTGGGCCTCAAAAAAATTGAGAATACCATATTTAATGATAGTTTGAAAACACTTTGGATACAGCGCATAAGCGATTTGGGATTGTTTACACACGTAGAAATACAATCGACCAATGATTCTGCTTTTATACTGTTAAAAGAGAAAAAATACACCTGGTTTTTGCCTGAATTTACATGGGCAGACCGCAATTTTAATGTTTGGTGGCAGGAAAAAGATCCGTCACGTTTAATTTACGGAGGGACATTGTTTTTGAATAATCTCAAGGGACGTAACCATTCACTCGCACTGCAGGCCATTCACGGATACAACCGCAGTTACTCGGCTCACTTTAGTAGGCCTTTCCCAACCTACAACAAGGGCTATTCCTACAGTATTGGTGCCGGCTATTGGAGCAACCATGAATTGTGGTATAAAACTTTCGGTGACAAACTGCAGTTTTTGCGGGTAGAATCGGAGCCCGTGCAGCGGAATGCATGGCTGAACGGGATGCTCAGAAAGCGATTGAGCTATTACAGTTTTTTGGAATGGCATATTAATTATGGGACCTATCGTTTTTCTGATTCTGCTGTGAAAAAGGATGAATGGGTTGTTAAGCAATACATGGCCGGACAAAACGGAGATTATGCAGGCATTGGCTTTGCATATACCACCGATCACCGCAAGCAGCGGCATTATCCTGTGGATGGTTATTATTTCAAAACAGGGATGAATTACACGCGCTTGAATCCCCTGCTTCGTTCCCCTTTAATCCTTCAGGGTTACATGAAGGCAAATTATTTTAAACCGATAGGCAATTGGGTGTTTACCAATGCCCTGCAGGTTTCCTATAATGAGGATATGAATGCACTACAGGTGGGCTCTTTGCCCTATGTGTTTTCTCGGCAGCTTGGCTATGAAAACCGCTATGTGCGGGGCTATGAGCCGTATGTGGCAGACGGTATGGGTTTTGTGTTGGGTAAAACCGGTCTGAGAAGGCCTATTTACAGGCATTCCGGGAAGAAAGTTCCCGGATTGGCAGCATTTAAAAATTACCGTACCCTGCCCGTTAGTGTCTGGTGTACTATCTTTGCGGATGCAGGCCGTGTTATCAGACCGGTAATGTTGCCTGAAAATACCCTGAATTCCCGCTGGATGACAGGTGCAGGAATCGGCGTTGATGTGATAGTGTGGTACACCGCCATGTCGCGCTTCGAACTGAGCCGCAACCACTGGGGAAACTGGGTGTTTAATATGTCTTTTACAAACGCTTTTTAAGCATGAAAATAGGGGTATACGCCAAATCAGTCAGGGATCATAAGCATGAGTCGGGTTTTAACCTGTTGCTCGATACCCTGAACCGCCGGGGGCACGAAGTGTGGTGTACCCAGTCTTTGGTGGATTACGTGCAAATGCATGGTGGTACCGAATTCAAGCTGAATACGTTTCAATATCTTTCAGCCAAAGAGCCGTTGCTCGATTTGCTGATTTGTGTGGGAGGCGACGGCACCATGCTTGATGCCATTTCACTGGTGCGCGACAGCAATGTGCCTGTTTTGGGTTTGAATACGGGCCGTCTGGGCTTTTTGGCCGGCATTTCTGTAGAAGGGATAGACAAGGCCATTACCGATGTGGAGCGTGGAAACTATACAATTGAAAGCAGAGCCCTGCTTCAACTGGAATCTACCACCAAATTGTTTGATTACGGTTTTGCCCTCAATGATTTTGTGATTCACAAAAAAGAAACCTCGAGTATGATTGTGGTTCATACCTATCTGAACGGTGAGTTTATGAACAGCTACTGGAGCGATGGGTTGATTATTTCGACACCCACAGGCTCTACCGGTTATTCACTGAGCTGCGGCGGACCCATTATTTTTCCGGGTACTGATAATTTTGTTATTACGCCCATTGCCCCGCATAACCTAAATGTAAGGCCGGTCGTGGTGAGCGATAACCTGGTTATAAGCTTTGAAATTGAAGGAAGGGCCGGCAGTTATCTGGCATCGCTCGATGCCCGAAGCCAGTCTATCAGCGGCGAAACGCATATGGCGGTGCGCAAAGCCGACCACGAATTAAAAATATTGCGTCTGCACGGCGATCATTTTATGGATACCCTCAGAAATAAGCTCAGCTGGGGTTTTGACAAGCGCAATTGAAGAAAATATTTGCCATTATCAGTATCTTTTTTGTTTTTGGGCTAAGCGCCCAGAACATTCCTAAAATCGGCACTGACACGACTGTGGATGTGGCCTGCTGGAATACCGAGTGGCTCGGAGATGCGCAGTTCGGGCCTACCAATGAAGTAACCCAAATGAAAAACGTGGTAGCCATCATGAAAGGCATGGACCTCGATTTATGGGGCATGTGTGAGGTGAGCAGTTCTGCGGCCTGGGATACACTTAGGGCAAGGCTTCCTGGTTTTGACGGTGTGATTTCTACCTGGTCTCAAACGCAGAAAACAGCACTGATTTACCGCAAGGGCATGTTTAGGGTGCTGAATGCACAACATATTCTGGCTGTGTACGAGCGCGAGTTTGCCTCGGGACGTCTGCCGCTGGAAGTAATGCTGGAAGTGAATTCCGGCGTTAAAAAAGATACGGTCTATGCAATCGTACTGCATTTAAAAGCCAACACCGGCACCACGGCTGAGAAAGCGGAATCCTATGATTTTCGGAAGCGCAGCAGTGAGGCATTGAAGGATTATATGGATGCCCGTAAATCGAGGAAGTTTTTGGTTATCGGAGATTGGAACGACGATCTGGACGTAAGCATTTACAATAACCTCGCCACGCCCTTTGCACGCATTCTTGCCGATACAGCCGGATATTTTTATCCCAGCAGGGCGCTTACCTTATCAGGGCAACGAAGTACAACCTCATTCAGCAACATGATTGATCACCAGATGGTGAACCGCAGTTTGAGGCCGTATTATGTGGCAAATTCAGCGGCTGTTTTCCGTGCCGATGCATACATTACCGGATATGGCAGCAATACATCCGATCATTATCCCGTGTATGCCCGCTACGATTTTCGCCGTACACTACCCACGGTTTCAGTGAGGCATGTAGTCAGGGAAATGGTTTTTGATGGCACACAGTGGCATTGCAAGGGGTGTGCCGAGCCATACTACTGCAGTGTTTTCAGTACTGCAGGAAAACTTGTGTATGAAGGTTCTCCCAAACTGCATCCGGATTTACCTTCCGGTTGTTTGATTGTGGAATGGCGCTTTTGGGATGGTTCGGTGCTTCGCAAATTGTGGCTTAGACCGTAGTCTTTAGCGACTCAGAAAACACTTTATAACCCAACTGTATCTTTGCTGCAATGCAAGTGGTCTATCGCGCAATTTCGTACCTGCTGTATCCCGGCAGTATGGCTGTGTTGGGACTTGGTTTTGCGCACCGCATTCATCCGGTTTCTGACATTGTTTGGGTTTGGTTTTTGCTCGGGTCGGTTGTTTTTCCATTGGTATCGCTGGCCCTTCTGATAAGACTGGGCAAGGTGTCCGATATATTTGTTTTTAAACGCGAACAGCGGCATGTGCTTTATGCGCTCGGCATTGTATTTTCCGGTATTGCTTCATGGTTTATTTTTCGCGAGAATGCCATCCCCGCGATGATTTGGAGTATTAACAATACAGTAGTTCTGGCGTTGCTTTTTGTAATCAATTTTATGGGTTACAAGATATCGGCTCACATGGCCGGTGCCGCCGGATTGCTGGGTTGGGTCATGAGCCTTCAAATGGCTACAGCACCCGTTTTTTCCGCATTTTTGATGGTGTTGGCCGTATATGGAGCACGAAAGGGATTGTCTGCCCACAGCCATTTTGAACTTTTACTCGGTTTTTGCCTTGGATTATTTGTTACATTTGCATTGGCTTGCTTGTTGCTGACCCACTATGGAATCTCCTGCAGTTTTATATGAAAAAGAGGGCAATGTAGCCCGGATTACCCTCAACCGTCCCGACGTTTTTAATGCTTTTAATGATGATCAGAGCTATCAGTTGCAGGATGCACTGAAGCAAGCTGCGAAAGACGATGAGGTACGTGTGCTGGTGCTGACCGGTGCAGGAAAGGCTTTTTGCAGCGGGCAGGATTTAAAAGCCATCGCGGGTAGTAAAAACCGCAGCCTTAGCGAAAGTCTTTACAAGCGTTATAACCCCATTATCCGAGCCATGCGCGAGATGCCCAAGCCCATCATTGGCAGGATAAACGGTGTGGCCGCAGGTGCGGGAGCATCATTGGCACTGGCATGTGATTTTATTGTTGCAGCTGAACATGTTTCGCTGATTGAAGTTTTTGTGAATGTAGGGTTGGTGCCCGATAGTGGTAGCAGCTATTTTCTTCCCAAAGCGATATCGCCGGCACGGGCGTTCGAAATGTGTACCATGGCTCAGAAAGTGACTGCACAGCAGGCACTGGAATGGGGTTTAATCAACAGGGTGGTGTCGGCTGAGCTGCTGGATGAAGAGGTGGCGAAGGCCGCCGATTATTATGCGAAGGCTCCCACGCTCGCCATTGGCATGATAAAAAAGATGCTGAATAAAGCCACGCATTCTGATCTGGAGACCATGCTTCAGTACGAGGCATATTGCCAGGAAATAGCGGGCCGTAGCGAGGATTACCGCGAAGGTGTAACTGCATTTAATGAGAAAAGAAAACCCGAATTCAAAGGAAAATAATTACATGAAACATCTTTACCTGATACTTTTTGCCTTCATTTTTAATACAGTGGGAGCACAGACGCCCACAATTGAACGCTGCGGACACGATCATGTAATGGAAAATTTGGAAAAGCAATATCCTGGGTTCAGGGCAGCTTATGACAAATCCTATGTTCAATGTGTTAACGGTCCAAAAGTGCTGCCAAGAAAACTCAAAATTCGAGATACCACGTACTTTTTTGATACCATCTATACTATTCCTGTTGTTTTTCATATCCTTTACAACAATACCAATGAAAACCTGCATGACAGCTTGGTATTCAATCAGCTGGAGGTTTTGAACCAGGATTTCAGCCGGTTAAACCCGGACACAGGAAATACGCGAAGTATTTTTAAAAGCAGGGCAGGTAGCACCCGTTTCAAATTTGTGCTTGCTACTTCAGATCCTTCCGGGAATCCCACCACGGGCATTGTTCGTAAAAGCACAACCCTTACTAATTTTTCATTTAACAATGACAACATTAAATTTTCTGCACAAGGTGGAAACAATGCCTGGAATCCGCTCAAATATTTGAATGTTTGGGTTGGCGATTTGCAGGTGCCGAATCAGGGTAGTTTGGTTCTGGGATATGCATACCCGCCATTTGGGCATCCCAACTGGCCTAGTTCATCATGGGTTGGCAACAACAATCAGGGTGTGGTCATTCATTTTCAGGTTTTTGGTCGCAACAATCCTAGGGCCGCAGGAACATTGGCAGCCAACCGCAGGGGCAGGGTTGCAACGCACGAATTCGGTCATTACTTTGGTCTACGTCATATCTGGGGTGATCCGCCTTTTTTCACCCCGGGATGTTCTGTGGATGATTATCTTTTTGATACACCTAACCAAGCTTCCCGAAGTAACTTCAATTGTAATCTGGGGGTGAATACGTGTACAGATCCTAAAGATGACCTGCCTGACATGATAGAGAATTACATGGACTACAGTTCCGAGACTTGCCAGAATATGTTCAGTCGGCAGCAAATTCAGGTGATGCGCTCAGCCATTAAGGATTATCGTTCTGCTTTGCCCATCAAGGTTGAGTTTGTGCAGAAAATGCGCATTTTCGACACATTTGTATACAATGAAGTAAAGATTTTTGCCCGTAACAGCAACCAGACTGCCGTAGTGGAAGTTACCAATGAAGAATTGCTGAATACCTTAACGCTGAATGTATACGATGCAGCCGGACGATTGATGGTAGAAGATATGCCTGTTAGGCGTAACGAGGAGATTATTTCTACCGCACGTTATGCTCCCGGGGTATATATTTTCCAGCTGAAGCGCGCTGATACCCGCAAGCCGGTGAAGACCGAAAAGCTATTTATCAACAAAAGTTGAGCAACGGCAAACTCTACCTCGTAGCCACGCCGGTTGGCAATCTGGCGGATATGACATTCAGGGCGGTGGAAACGCTCAAAATGGCGGATGCTGTGCTGGCTGAGGATACCCGTAACAGTAAGATATTATTTAATCATTACGGTATTCAAACACCGCTGGAATCGCTGCATCAGCACAATGAGCATCACCGGCTCACGGGAATTATTGAACGTTTGAAGAAAGGGGCTGTGTTGGCGCAGATTTCGGATGCGGGCACGCCCGGTATCTCCGATCCCGGATTTTTACTGGCCAGAGCCTGCGTTGAAAATGATATACCTGTGGAAGTTATTCCCGGTGCCACGGCTTTTATCCCGGCGTTGCTAAAAAGCGGTTTTGCCTTGCATAGGTTTGTATTTGAAGGGTTTTTACCCCAGAAGAAAGGCCGTCAGACCAAATTGTTGCAGATGCTTGCACAGCCGTGTACGGTAGTTTTCTATGAGAGTCCGCACAAACTGCTGAAAACCCTTCAGGCATTGAAAGAACTCGGCGCCGGAGAAAGAAAAATCAGCGTAAGCCGCGAGCTGACCAAGAAATTTGAAGAAACCCTGAATGGCAGCGCAGATGAGCTAATTGACCACTTCTCGAAGCACGCGCCCAAGGGCGAATTTGTGGTGGTTCTGCAAGGTACTGACTACAAGCAGGAGGAAGCGGCCGATGAATAAATGGAAATGGCTGTATTACCTGCTGGCACCTGGCATTTGCCTGTGGCTGGCCTGGCCGCCTATCGGCATATTTGTGTTGCTTTTTGTGGGATTTGTGCCTCTGTTGCAGTTGCAGGAAGATTGGCAGGAGCGCAGCGGTTTGAAATGGTGGATACGCTTATACGGCGCACTGTTTTTCTGGAACGTTTTCACCACCTGGTGGGTTTGGAACAGCACCGCTCCCGGCGCAGTGGCCATGCTGGTGCTGAATTCACTTTTCATGACCCTTCCATGGGTGCTGTATCGCTTTTGCCACAAGAAACTGGGAGACCCTGCGATTTATCTGTTAGTGATTTTCTGGCTTATCTATGAATATCTTCATCATCGCTGGGATTTAAGTTGGCCCTGGCTAACGCTGGGAAATGGACTGGCCTCTGCACCCTGGCTGATACAATGGTATGACATTACCGGCACGTTGGGAGGATCTGCCTTTGTGCTGGCCATGAATGTACTGATATGGAAAACATGGAAATACCGCAGCCGTAATTACGGGCTGGCAGCCACCGGGCTGCTGGTATTTGTATGGGCTTCTTCTGTTTTCAGTGCCTGGAAATGGAAGCGTACAGTATCACCGGATACCCCTGTAACTGTAGCTGTTTGCCAGCCTAGTTATGATCCCTGGAATGAGAAGTTTTCAAGGCCCTCGTCCGAAATGGTGGAAGAAATGCTGGAACTCAGCAAAAAGGCTGTAGATAAAAATACATACCTGTTGGTATGGCCGGAAACCAGCATCACTTCTTCCATTGATGTGGATCATCCGTCGCAGCATCCGGACGTGAATTCCATCGCGACTTTTCGCAAGGATTTTCCTTCGCTTCATGTTCTTACAGGAGCGGATATGCAGCAGGTTTATGAAAACTGTAAGGAGCGTCCCAATGGTACGGCACGGCCCACCCAGGATCCCACTTTGTGGTGGAATGCGTATAACAGTGCTGTTCTGATTGGCGACAAACCCCTTCAGTATTACCATAAAAGCCTACTGGTACCCGGTACCGAGCAGATGCCTTTTGCTCAGTATTTTCCTTGGATAGACAAACTTGCGGTGAAGCTTGATGAAAACTCTATTTCCGGAAGTTTGGGGAAAAGCCCCGCGCCGAAGGTGTTTGATGCCGGTATTATTAAAGTGGCACCCATCATTTGCTATGAAAGCATATACGGCGATTATACAGGCCGTTTCGTGAAAGACAGCGCCGATGTGTTATGTGTGATAACCAACGATGCCTGGTGGGGCAATACGCCGGGTTATCAGCAGCATTTGGCATTTGCCCGATTGCGGGCCATAGAACACCGACGCTGGCTGCTGCGAAGTGCAAATACGGGAATTTCGGGTTTTATCAATCCTTACGGTGATATTGTAAAAGCTACAGAATGGTGGGAGAAGACAGCCATATCAGAGCGGATTGATATTGATAGCAAACGTAAACTGACATTATATACCCGAATGGGCGATGGGCTGTGGCTGCTGATTTTGAGTGGAATCTGCCTTGCTCTGGGAGCAGCTTACTACCTTCGGTTACAAAAGCAGGCTACACGCCCCGCGTGATACTGCGAATGACATCAAAACCCTGTAAAAACTCTTTTGCAATAATTTTTAGCATGGTATACACCGGCGCCGCCACAATCATGCCGCCCAATCCGGCAAGCTGATAGCCGGCAAGAACCACGAAAAACAACTCAAGCGGATGCACTTTCAGCGAATTTGAGAAAATGAGGGGATAAGAAACCATATTATCAAGCAGAATGGCTATGCCAAAAACGGTGGAAACCTCCATCAGATGGGGCAGTATGGATGCGTAGAAATCTGCACCGATATGTCCGCCGATGCTGAATATCAGCGCTACAGAGAGCCCCAGTATCGGGCCGATATAACTGACAAGATTGATTAACCCGCAGAACACGGCAATGGTAAGTGCATAGGGCTCACCTACAATACTCAGACCGATGAAAATGTAGCTGCCAAACACCAGAACCTGCAGCAATATGCTTCTGAAGTACTTTCCCAGCAGTTTTTGAATGGCCCTGAGTACCTTTTGCATACGCGGTTCAATATGATCCGGTGTGAGTGTATGGATGAGACGGTAAATTAAAAACTTCTCTTTCAGGAAGAAAAACGCAATAAACAGCACCGAAAAAATCCAGCCTCCGGCGGTGCTCATCCCTTCCAGAATGTCGGTCACCGCGGTTCTTATGTCCACAGTTTGAATCCAATGCATAAAATCCTGCTTAATATGCTCTGCGCTGAAGAGATTTCCATCTATACCCCAGGTGCCAAGATAATGCTGCAAATCGGCCAGCGGTGGGCCAAAACTGCGTTTAAAATCTTCATTGGAGATGTGGCTGATACGGTCAGCCTGTTCAAGCAAGGGCGGAATGATTAACCGGAGCAGGGCAAACATGGCCACCAACAGTAGCACAATAACTACGGTGGCATAAACCCATCTGGGGAGGGGTTTCTTTTTCCATAAGATATGCTTTTCCATTGCAGACATCAGGGGCGCTGCGATAAAGTTGATCAGCCCTGCTACAAGGAAATAGGCAATGACGCTGCGGAGGTAGCAAGCCGCAATGAGGATGGCAACAATGGCCAGCCGGCTAATCCATTTTTTATGCTTCGGGTTCAATAAGAGGGATGTCGTCAGCAGGTGTTTCCGGTTCTTTGGTTTCGGGTGTTTCTGCTTCCGGCACTATAGCTTCCGGCTCTTCAGTGTGAGCGGGCTTCTGGTCAAAAGGTCTTTTGCCAATAAGTCTTTCGAGATCTGCCTGGAAAAGAATTTCCTTTTGCAACAATTCTTCGGCTACGGCTTTCAGTTCTTCTTTCTTTTCGGTAAGCAGATTCTTGCAGCGGGTGTAGGCTCCGGCTATGATGTTGCGCACCTCTTCATCTATCAGTTCCGAGGTTCTCTCGCTGTAAGGTTTCTGATAGCCATATTCGCCCTGGGGGTCATAGAATGAAAGATTGCCTACTTTTTCACTCATGCCGTAAATGGTAACCATGCTGTAAGCCATTTTGGTGATGCGCTCCAAATCGTTTTGCGCGCCGGTGCTGATTTTACCGAAGAAGATGTCTTCGGCAGCCCTGCCACCCAGTGTCATGCACATGCTATCCAGCAGCTGTTCGGTGCGGTACAGGTATTGTTCTTTGGGCAGGTACTGCGCATATCCCAAAGCAGCCACCCCGCGCGGAACGATGCTCACCTTCAGCAAGGGATCGGCGTTTTCAAGGAACCAGCCTGCTATGGCATGACCGGCTTCGTGGTAAGCCACAATTTGCTTCTCTTCGGGTGAAATGATTTTATTTTTCTTTTCCAGTCCGCCTATGACGCGGTCAATAGCGTCCTGAAAATCCTGCATATCCACGTGCTCTTTGCCATGACGCGCGGCTATGAGGGCGGCTTCGTTGCATACATTGGCAATTTCTGCTCCTGCAAATCCGGGGGTCTGGGCAGCCAGTTTGTGCGCATCCACATCGCCGGCCAGCTTGGTAAGGGGTTTCAGGTGAACCTTGAAAATCTGTTCTCTGCCTGCCAGATCGGGTCTGTCCACAGTAATTTGTCTGTCGAAACGCCCCGGACGCAGCAAGGCGCTGTCGAGAATGTCGGGGCGGTTGGTGGCCGCCATTATGATTACGCCGCTATCGGTTCCAAAGCCATCCATCTCAGCCAGCAACTGGTTCAGGGTGTTTTCACGTTCGTCGTTGCTGCCTTGCACCAGGTTTTTACCACGGGCGCGGCCTACTGCATCAATTTCATCTATGAAGATGATACAAGGTGCCTTTTCCTTGGCTTGTTTGAATAGATCGCGCACGCGACTGGCACCCACGCCTACAAACATTTCCACGAAGTCGGAGCCTGAAAGAGAGAAGAAAGGTACACCTGCTTCACCGGCTACAGCTTTTGCCAGCAAGGTTTTACCTGTTCCGGGAGGGCCTACCAGCAGCACGCCTTTCGGAATTTTACCTCCCAGGTTGGTGTATTTTTTCGGATTTTTAAGGAAGTCAACCACTTCCATAACCTCCACTTTAGCTTCTTCCAGGCCGGCTACATCCTTGAAGGATATGTTTACCTTGGTGTCTTTGTCAAAAAGCTGTGCTCTGGCGCGACCAATGCTGAAAATATTGGAACCGCTGCCACCACCGCCACCGCCCACGCGGCGGAACAGAATACTCCAGAAAATGAGGAATATACCTATGAAGAAAAGCCATTGAAACAACTGGCCCATGAAGTCGCTGTGCGATTCGTAAGCAATAGGCGGTATGGGTGTTTCATTTTTCTTTTCCTTCAGTTCCTCTTTCAAATCTTTGATTTCATTGTTAAAGTAACCCTTTTCAATTTCAAAGTAGTAATTGGGCTGATTGGCACCCAGCATGTCTTCCTTTTTGGCGCTGGATTTGTGTTCCTCCTTTTGGCCTGCCTCCTTTGTAAGGTATACCTCTACAATTTGTTCATTCACAATGGTGAGTTTTTGAACATCACCCTGTATGATCATTTGACGGACCTCTGCCCAGTTTGTGCTGCGACCCGAACCCCGGGGTAAAAAGGTAAGCACGAGCATCACAATGAAAATGATGCCATAAATCCAGTAAGGGTTGAACCGGAAGCCACCGGGTTTGGGTTTGTTGTTTTTAATTTCGCTCATTATGCAGTTAACTATCTGATGGCAAAAGCTAAGCCAAACAGGATTACACTACAAAGCTACTATTTATACCTGCCAAATACCACAATTCCTATAATTTGTGTTATCATGCATAAAAAAACCCTGCCATTTTAGCAGGGTTTTCTTTATTGGGTATGGCTTTTAGTGCTGTATCATAGTTATGACAGACCAGGTGCCCTGCTGAGATTGCCCCTGGATAACATACATTCCATTTGGCCAGTTTTGTGTATGAATATGCATGAATTTATCCTTCATATAGCCGGTAAAAATACACCTGCCTGAGGCGTCTCTTACCTGAATTTTAGCATTCCCGGGTCCCATCAGGTTCAGTTCATCGGAGGCAGGATTTGGATAAACCAGAATTTCTGAATATTTGTCCGGGTTGCTGGTGCTGTTTGGGATTTGTACCTTGGGCTGCAGTTCCATACGCTTATTGGTAAACAGGCGATAGGCCCCCGGTTGCAGATTGACAGGCATATTTTTATTTGTCACCCGCATGCTGTCTCCGGAGAAAACCTCGTACCATTTTCCGGTGTCGTGGAAATCGTAGGTTGTATTTGAGGGTACTACATCGGTATTCGCGATTACATGAACATAGTGATCATAGTATTGCAGCCAGACCTTTTTAACCCGTCCACCCAAATCAAAATTATTGAAAGTGGTGTGAAAAACAGGATACTTGTTTCTCAGGTTCATCATGGTGGAATAAACCCGCTGCAGGTTTTGGCGATCGGGCTCAGTGAGATAGTTCCAGCGAATGGGTTTTTCTCCTGTTCTGCCATTGAAGTTGATATTCACATCGTATCCCAGCTCGCCAAACTGCCAGATCATTTTTGGGCCGGGAACGCTGAAGAAGAGTACCGTAGCCATTTCGCCACGTTTCAGGGCCGTTGATAGTTGTCTTACATTGTAACCGCCACTGCTGTTGCCGAAGGTGATATTTTTATACATCATGCGCTCTTCATCATGGCTTTCCATGTAGGAAATCAGGTGGGGTTTGCTCCATCCACGGCTTTTATAATTGCTTACCCACGATAAGTCTGCAGTATAGCCCATTGAAACTTCAGAATAGGAACCACTGCCATTCCCCCAGAAGAGAAAGCCTTCATTGGATAACTCGGTTTCTTCACTGTTATCGGCAAAGTGCTCCAGAATCAACACGGCATTGTTATCATAGCTGCGAATAACGTCACGCATGCGCTTGAGAAGGAAAATTCGGCTGCCATCATACTGTCCCCAAGCGCCAGTATTCCCTAGGGTGTTTTTCTGGGTAAAACCTTTGGAAAGGTCAAATCGGAATCCGTCAGCCTTAAATTCGGTGAGCCAATGTCTGATGACGCGATCCATGTATTGCTGTGTGAACTGACTCTCATGGTTAAAGTCATATCCCACATTGAAATCATGCTTTGCTACCGGATTTAACCAGGGATTGTTGTCTGCAGGCTGATTTAGTGCGCTGTTCCAGTATAAATGACACAGGGTGCTTTGTCCGAAAACATGGTTAAATACCACATCCAAAAATACAGCTATGCCTTGCTTGTGACACTCATCAATAAAGGCTTTGAGCTGATTGGCATTGCCGTAATATTTATCCAAAGCCATGTGGTAGGATACGTTGTAGCCCCAGCTTGAATTGCCTTCAAATTCGTTAACAGGCATGATTTTAATAGCATTCACGCCCAGCTTTTTTAAGTAGGGAAGGGTATCTTTCAGCACCGTGAAGGAGTGAGCAGCAATAAAATCCCTAATGTGCAGTTCATATATGTTTAATGAACCAACATTGCGCACAATGAAAGTATCATGTTTCCATGCATAAGCCGATTTGCCCGGTTGCACCACAGAAACCAGCCCGGTGGATTTGCCCGAAGGATAGTTGGGCAGTCCGGGAAAGTCAGCTTTATTGATAAAACCATCGTTCCAGTTGTCAAGAAGAAGCTCGCTCAGGGGATCTGCTTCCCTCAAAAGACCATCTACAAGATATTGATATCCGTATTGTTGCCCCTTTTTCAAACCGGAAACCCGCAGCCACCAGCGGTTGCCATCGGGAGTCTTCTTCATAAAATAGGCGGGAAGAGGCTGCCAGTTGTTAAAATCTCCGATTAGATACACATATTTTTTACCTGGTGCTGCCAGTGAAAACACAAGGGTTGTGTCATTGATATAATTGGCTCCATCCATCGTACCGGAAGGCAGGGCTTCCGTTGTTATAGACGGGTTAATGGAAATGAACAAGGTGTCGCTGGCTGTCATTGTGCCTTTCTGGGCTCTTGCAACATACATGTATCTCCCCGGTGCCTTTCCTGACAATGTTTTTGTGAAAGTAACGGTCGTCAGAGTGTCTAATTGTACACCATTTTCAAAGAAGGTTATTTTGGCCAGTTCGGATGCTTTTGCCTCAAATGCAATGTTATCCGTTGTTTCAAAAATGCCCGGTATTTCCGCGGGTTTTGTGAAACTAATTTTCAAGCCAGGGGGGAAAATGTCGGCATAGATATCTGTTCCGTCTGCATTGCGTCCGACCTTATTTCCTGCGCGATCCCTAAATACTGCAGCAATTTTTCTGACGGTTTCCGTACCAGGAACACCATAAAATGTAGGGATGAAAATTTTTATTCTGTAAATGTTGTTTCCCGTGTATGTCATTTTTCGGGGCGCGTCATCGGTACCCCAAACACCTTTCACATACCGCCAGTCAGAATTTCCGGAGCTAAGGTTAGTAATAACTCCTGTGTGAATGTAAACCTCGGGTGGACCGAGATCTTTGAGGGCTGCGTTGCCTTTGGTGGCATCATAAAAGATAGTTACACTGTCGTTTTGTGAAGCAAAAACAGGATCCAGTGTCATTTGTGCAAAAGCAACACTGCCAAGCAGAAATGAAGAAACTATAGTATATATTTTAAACATGGCTTTGTTCTCAAAAATAGCAAAAAAAAAGGCAACTTTCTAAGTAAAAGTTGCCTTTTTGTAGGGAAAATATCAATTATTCAAAAACGAGTGTTGTAGTGGCTGTAGTTCCGTCTGCAGCGATTACTTTCACAAAGTAAGTTCCTGATGCAGGCTTCATGATAGTGCCATAATTAACACCTGCGGCGAAATTATTTTTAGCAACTGTCTTACCTGAAATATCCAGCAATTCTACTACGTGCGCAATATTTTTGTTAGTGAATGAAACATTCGCAGATGCTGTAGCAGGGTTAGGATAAACACCTTTGAAAACACTGTTTGATTTTCTGATACCAGTGGTAGGCATCTGGTAAACTGAGCAGCTGTCGAATTTGTAAACAACCAGAACGGTGTCTTTAGAGAGGCCACTCAGGTTGATGGTGCGGTTGAATCCACCGAGACCATTGTCGTTTCCACAGCCTCCGGTTTTAAAGTTTCCTTTTTCACCGTCCTGGTCACCGCCACGGCCATTGAAATACTTGTACTGGTAAGAACCTGGTGACAGGCTAACTGTCAATTCATAAACGTCGTCTTTGTTAGCATCGGTGAGACGCAGGGTGTCTTTGCTCCAGTTGCAGAGCTTTTTGCCGGCAACGGCATCCTGGAAATCACCGGCCACATATAGACCTGCTGAATTAACGATTACGTCGCCCATGTATACGCGGAAGGTTACATTTTTCGGGGTGCTCAAGGCGGGGATGCTGTATGAAATGCTTCCGGTTACGGCGCCACCTACGGCTACAGTAAAGTCGCGGTTAGGGCCTACGAGCTTCCAGCCACATTCGTTTTCGATACCCCACTGCCAGCTTCCTTCTTCGATGTTTTCTTTCAGGGTCCATACGTTGTCACCTGCAGTAGTGTCGCCGTTGGTGCCATTATCGAACATATCTTTGGCAGACCAGCCGAACATGGAACCTTTTAGTTTAACGCCGGTTTCCTTTTTGGCAAGATCACGAACGGTAAATACTACAGGGTGGGTAGGTTTTGTTTTTGGAATAACAATTTCAGTCTGGCCAGATACTGAACCGGTGGTAACGGTGAAAGTGTAGTTAGGTACGCCAGGAGTCAGCCAGGCACCATCTTGGTCAACCGCTCCCCATTCGTAGGTGCCATTGGCAACACCGGTTACTTTCAATGACCAGATATTGTCATTAGCAGTAGCATCGCCATTGGTTCCGTCGTCAAATGCACCTACGTCGGCCCAGTTATTGAACTGTCCTTTGAATTTGATTGCGGTTTTGGTTTTGTTGTTGCGATCGTCGACCTTAAGCGTTACATCCGCTTGTGCATAAAGGCCCGCAGTTGCCGAAAATGCAAGAATGGTCAGGTAGTTTTTAATCATGGTTGGTTTGATAAGTTTAGTTCTGAAAGCAAAAATAAAAATTAATAAGTGTAATTCCGACACTTTGAAAGATATTTTTTTTCTTTGTTGAAATTATTTTACCAAATCATGAAGTTTTTAACCGGAGTTAAGTGGGCTATACTGCTAACATTTTCATTCATCAGTCATTTCGCAGATTCGCAACATATTTCGCGGTGCGATCCCCCATTCTGGTTTAAAAATATGGGTCAGGAGAGCCTGCAAATATTGCTTTACGGAGATTCTGTTCACCTGGCATCAGTTCGCGTAAAGGGTGGTCCCCGGATAATTTCCGATGTGAAAAGGCTAAATGCCGGTTTTAGAATTTTATACCTTCGGATGAAGCAGGGTCAGGGTGATTTTTTTATTGAAACAACGCTGGGTGGAAGAAAACAATCCTTGCGATATGAGGTGAGGGAAAAGCCAGGTTCAGGGGCTGCAATGGGTCCCGCAGACCGGATGTATTTGCTGATGCCCGATCGATTTGCCAATGGAAATGACAGCAATGACAACATACCCGGTATGCTGGAAAAGGCTGACAGAAATGCGCTGCATGGCAGGCATGGCGGCGATGTGGCAGGGGTTTCTAAAAACCTCGCACACATCAAAAATTTGGGTTTCAATGCGCTTTGGATGACGCCTTTGCTGGAGAACAACCAGCCTTCGCAAAGCTACCATGGCTATGCCTGCACCGATCATTACCGCATAGATCCCCGTTTCGGCAGCAATGAAGAATATTTTAAGTTAGCTGAAAAAAGCCGTGAACAAGGCATTAAATGGGTATTGGATGTGGTTTACAATCATGTGGGGAATGAACATCCCTTGTACAAAAAGAGAATTTCGCCGGACTGGTTTCACATCCGTGACACCTTCTTTCGCAGCAACTACAGGGTTGCTGCTTTGAGCGATCCCTACGCGGCGCCGTCTGAAGTAAAAACCATGCTGCAAGGCTGGTTTGACCATCATATGCCCGATCTTGACCAGGCAAATGCTCACATGGCACAGTATCTCATTCAAAATACGCTTTGGTGGGTGGCTACCACACGTGCTTCTGCAGTGCGGGTGGATACCTATCCGTATTCAGAACCCGAATTTTTGAAGAGGCTTAACCGGGATTTGAAAAGAGCTTTTCCCGGCCTGTTTGTGTTTGGCGAGACTTGGGAACATACCCTGGCGGCGCAGTCCGTGTTTGCCCCCAATAGGATTTTTACCCGTGAGGGTTTACCGGATGCGGTTACCGATTTTCAGTTTTGTTTTGGTCTTCACCAGGCGCTGAATGAACCTTTTGGGTGGAACACAGGCATCAGCAGAATGTATTACCTGATGGCTTCAGATTACGTGTATCAGAGACCGGAGATGCTGGTAACCTTTGCCGATAATCATGATATCAACCGCATGCATGCTACGTTTGGAAAGAATATTGCCAAAACCAAAATGGCACTGGCACTCATGTATATGAGTCGGGGAATCCCTTGTGTGTTTTACGGAACCGAATGGCTGATGACTGATACAGGAGCGCATGGTGCTATACGCAGGGATTCACCGGGTGGATGGAAGGGTGACGAAAAAAATGGTTTTAGGGCTGAAGGGCTCAGCTCCGAACAGCGCGAGATGTTTGATTACATCAAGAGCCTGGCGGGGATTCGCGAACGATATGCAGAATTATTTGAACATGGTAAGCGCACACAGTACATCCCTTTTAATGGAATGTATGCATTTTTCATTGAGGGTGACAGAGACGTAATTGGTGTGTTTGTGAACCAATCAGACAAAGTGCAGCCAATCGACACCCGGCGTTATCCGGATATAAAAGCTATTTGGAATGAAGGTAGCGTGCTTCTCGTTAGGGAAACCCGGGGTTTACAGGTTCCTCCCGTCGATCCCATGGGTGTATCGGTGGTGCATTACTCTAAGAAGGTCAAATAGTTTAATGGTTTAATTGGTGAATGGTTGAGGGTTATGTCCTATGCGGATTTTCGTTCACCGTTTGTTTAGTGAATGAAGCCATGAAAAAGGCTGGGAGTGTAATCGGGCTTATTCCGCTGCACTGTATGATGACCAACAATGTCTTTCTGTATTACCAATAAACTAATGCACCAATGCACCAATACACCAATGCACCAATAAACCAATAAACCAATAAACTAATACACTAACAGACCAATAAACCCAAATTACTTCACCTTAATAAGCTTTCCGTCGTTTACATAAATCATGGAGACGGCGGCCAGCAGCATCATAAAGCCTGCGGTCACCAACGCATAGATGGCATGGTTGTCGAACAGGAATGAGACCATGGGACCTGCCAGCAACGCACTCACAATTTGTGGTATGGTGATAAAGAAGTTAAAAATACCCATGTAGATTCCCATTTTTCCGGCCGGAATGCTGCCTGCCAGTATGGCATACGGCATGGCAAGAATGCTTGCCCAGGCCATTCCAACGCCTATCATGCTGTATGCGAGCATATCCGGGTCGGTAATGAAAAACATCGAAATAAGACCGATGCCTCCGCAAACCAGTGAGAAAGCATGGGTTTGTTTGCGCCCTATTTTTCTTACAATAGCAGGCAAAATCAGTGCATAGATGGCGCTTACGCCATTGTAAATTCCAAATAATATACCAACCCAGTCGCCGGCTTTTCCGAAGGTGGCTTTTTGCAATCCGTCATATTCCGAGATTCCTACCGGCAAACCGTATGCGTTTTCCGCTATTCCTTTTGTGGTGTAAACCCACATGCAAAACAACCCAAACCAGCTGAAGAATTGCACAAGCCCCAGCTGCAGCATGGCTTTGGGCATTCTGCCGAAATCCCTGAATATTTCCGACAGGCCGGCTTTTTCATCCTCCCGGCTTTCGCCGTGATACCGGGCGTAGGTTTCGGGATCGTATTCCCTGGCAAATAAAACGGTTACCAGGATGCAGGCCAGAAAGAAAGCTGCCCCAACATAAAATGAATAAACTACGTTGTCTGCGACAAAACCACGCGGGGCTTCATTGCTTACACCAAACAGATTGGTCATCATCCAGGGAAGCCAGCTGCCCAGCACGGCACCAATTCCGATTAAAAACGTTTGAATGCTAAAACCCAGCGTACGCTGTTCATCGCTGAGGTTATCTGCCACCAGTGCACGGAACGGTTCCATGGCCACATTGATACTGGCATCCATCAGGGCAAGGAAAACAGCACCAAAAAGCAGCGCGGATTTTCCGGCAAACCAGGCAGCGCTGTTTGGCAACAACACAATGGCGATACAACACAGCAGTGTGCCGACCAGGAAATAAGGCTTGCGCCTGCCCAGGGGCGTCCAGGTTTTGTCGCTAAAATAACCAATCAGTGGCTGCACCAGCATGCCAGTAAGCGGTGCCACCAGCCAAAACCAGCTGAGTTCATGCACTTTGGCGCCAAAATCTTCAAGAATGCGGCTTGCATTGCCGTTTTGCAGGCCGAAACCACACTGTATTCCCATGAAGCCAAAGCTCATCCAGGTGATTTGTGCAGCCGTAAGTTTGGGTTTCTTTTCCATAAGGTTGGGTCCGCAATCTACGGAATTCGGTTCATAGTGTCAAACAAACACTATTAAACAAGATTACATTTGGTGGAAGAGTGCTTTGTCGAACCGGTAAAGGCCGGCGGGCTTGTGGGCCACGCCTTGCTGCTTTTCATTCAATGGAACGATAAAAGACGTGCGCAGGATTTTGCGGCGGAAGTTTCGTTTATCAAATTTATCATCCAAAATGGCCTCATACAGTTTCTGCAACTGCGCCAGGGTAAAGCGGTCGGGCAGTAGCTCGTAGCCCAGCGGTTCTGTGTATATTTTACTTTTTAGGTGATCCAGGGCTTTTTCCAGAATATCGTTGTGGTCAAAACCGAGCTGGGGTACATCTTTTACCTTTATCCAAACGGCATTGCGGGCAAAACTTGAGGGTGTGAGGTTGAATCTTTCCTTGTTAATCAAAGAGGTGTAGGCTATGGTAATTACCCTTGCTTCAGGATGTGCCCGTATGCTTCTAAGCCAGTCCTGGTCGTGCTTTTTGCTGATTCGGTCAGGGTCTCCAAAAGTGTAAACCTGTTCCAGAAAAATATTCTCCAGACCGGTGAGTTCGGTTAATACCCTTTGTGCCCCACAATCCAGGGTTTCATCTTCATAAATCAGGTTTCCGGGGAGTGCCTTAATCTCATCTACCTTGTCGGTATTGCCCGCCGAACGTTCAATCAACAGTACTTCCAGCTCCTGATTGTTAAAACTGAAAATAACACAGTCTACGGAAACATTGGGATTTATAGCATGTTGGGGCATAGCAAAAATGGGGTTCACAAATATAGCAACTTTGGTTTTTTTTATATCAATATTCAACAAGCTTCCTTTGGCTATGTGTAATAATTACACTAAGTTTGCACTTACACGAAAACGATGATCATTGTAGCTGAAAGTGGTTCTACCAAATGCGATTGGCTGATTAGCAATCATAATAATGATGTTCTGGAAACCCACACCATGGGGTTCAATCCATTTTTTCATCAGCCGGATGAAATCTTAACCCATCTGAAGGCCAACCCTGACCTAAGCAACGCCGCCGGGCAAGCCGATGCAGTTTACTTTTACGGTGCCGGATGCTCAAGCCCGGAAAGAAATGAGGTAATTCTTACTGCACTCAGGCAATTCTTTACCAATGCCCACTGCGAAGTAAATCACGATCTGAATGCCTCTGCTTTTGCTACCTGGGACGGACGTCCTGCTATTACCTGCATTATCGGAACGGGAAGCAACAGCTGTTATTATGACGGGCACAAAGTTTCGGAGCAGGTTCCTGCGCTGGGCTTCATTCTGGGTGATGAGGGAAGTGGTTCTTATTTCGGGAAGAAAATCGTGGCCGATTATCTCTACAAACGTTTGCCTGCTGAATTGCAGACTGCTTTTTACGAGCAATACAAGCTGCAGAAGGAAGAAATTTTTTACCAGGTTTACAATACCAATAAGGCCAATGTTTTCCTGGCTGCCTTTATGCGTTTCATTGTTCCACACAAGGATCATCCCTACATGCAGGAACTGGTGTATGAAGGCCTTTCAAGATTTGCGGAAATCCATATCTGTTGTTTCCCTAATTACCGGGAGGTGCCAGTACATTTTGTGGGATCGGTAGCTTTCTATTTTACCGAAATTTTGCAAAAAGTGGCCACTGAAAAAGGCTTTACCCTGGGGAAAATCGATAAGAATCCGGGCATGTCGCTGCTGAAATATCACCTGGCCAGAGAATCGGCATACAACAATACAGAGAAGGCATGATTCGCGGTGTGATCTTTGATCTCGACGGAGTACTCACAGACACGGCCGTTCACCACTATCAGTCATGGCGCAGGATTGCTGAGGGCGTTGGTTTTGCATTGACAGAAAAACACAACGAACAGCTCAAGGGCGTGAGCAGGGCCGACAGCCTGGACATTATCCTTGGCTGGGCCGGCGCGACACTTAACGACGCAGAAAAGGCCGCACTGCTGATCGAAAAAAACAACCATTACCTTGAACTGATAGCCTCGTTATCTTCAGCGGATATTTTACCCGGTGTGGTCGCTTTTTTGGAGAATATCAGATCCGGCGGAATAAAAACTGCGGTGGGCAGCAGTTCCAAAAATGCGCCCTTTATCCTGGATAAGTTGCAGCTGACTTACTATTTTGATGCCGTGGTTGATGGCAATATGGTCAGGCAAACCAAGCCCGATCCGGAAGTTTTTATCAATGCCGCCAAGCTTCTGGCACTTCCCGCAGAGAGCTGTCTGGTAATTGAAGACGCTGATGCAGGTGTTGCAGCTGCCAGAGCCGCCGGAATGAGCGTACTGGGAATCACTGCGCATGGACAGTTGGCGGAGGCTGACTTTTGTGTTCAAAACCTGCTAAATATTGATCTCTCTTTTCTTCAGTCACAATTTTCTTAAACATTGATAACCTATGAAGGATTATATAAAGATAAATCCCTGGAGCATTATTGAGGAGGGTTTTGAGTCTTCCAGAAATAAGGTTTCAGAAAGTTTGTTCAGCATTGGCAACGGCCGAATGGGGCAGCGTGCCAACTTTGAGGAAGCTTTCAGTGGTCCGACCCTGAAAGGTTCCTACATCGCCGGAATTTACTACCCTGATAAAACCCGTGTAGGCTGGTGGAAAAATGGCTATCCCGAATATTTTGCCAAGGTGCTGAATTCGGTCAACTGGAACGGCATTGAAGTGACTGTTGACGGTGTTCCGGTTGATATGGCCAAAACAGTGCCAACGCATTTTCGCCGTGAGCTCGATATGCAAAACGGCTTGCTGAAAAGGCAATATGAAGTCAATATCAATGGAAATACCCTAAAAGCTGAGACTGAGCGATTCTGCAGCATGGAGCGCAAGAATCTGGGGGTAATCCGCTACAGCATTACGGCTGAAAAAGAATGCACCATTGACATTAGCAGCGGACTGAACGGTGACGTGCGAAACCAGGATGCCAATTACGACGAATTTTTCTGGCAAAACACGCAGGCAGGTTTTCACGATCAGCCTGTTGCCTGGCTTTCACAGGAAACCCGCAAAACCAACTTTGGTGTGTATGCCTTATGCCGCCACCGCTGGAATGAGGGGCAGGCACCCGTAAAGACAGATTCCTCAACAACGGATTTGTATGCGGGTATGCATTACACATTCGCACTCAAGGCAGGAGAAACACTGACCTTTGAAAAATATTGTATCATCCTCAGCGATTTGTATGTGAAGCGCGAGGAATTTGCCACAAAAGGGATACAGGAACTGGAAGATGCGCACCGCGCAGGGTTTGAAGCGTTAAAAACGGAACAGTCCCATGCCTGGTCTGCCATCTGGAAGAACTGCGATATAGAGATTGAAGGTGATGAATCTGCCCAGCAGGCCATTCGTTTTAATATTTTTCAGTTGTTTCAGACCTACACCGGTGATGATGCCCGATTGAACATCGGTCCCAAAGGATTTACCGGCGAAAAGTACGGTGGCAGCACCTACTGGGATACCGAAGCCTATTGTATTCCTTTTTACCTTGGAACGGCTTCACCGGAAGTATCCAGAAACCTGCTTTTATATCGCTACCAGCAACTGCCCAAAGCCATTGAAAATGCCGAAAAGCTCGGATTTAAGAACGGTGCGGCATTGTACCCAATGGTGACCATGAACGGAGAGGAATGCCACAACGAATGGGAAATCACCTTTGAAGAGATTCACCGCAATGGCGCCATTGCTTACGCCATTTATGATTATATCAATTACACCGGAGACGAGGACTACATGGCTTCTCATGGCCTGGAGGTGCTTATTGGCATTGCCAGATTCTGGGCACAACGGGTGAATTGGTCGAACGAAAAACAGCAATATGTGATGCTGGGCGTAACAGGCCCCAATGAGTTCGAAAACAACGTAAACAACAACTGGTACACCAATTATATCGCTTCATGGTGCATGCGCTACGCAGCAGAGCAGTATGAAAAACTGGGGAAGTCTTCCGGAAACAGATTGTCTGAGATTAAGCAAAAAACCGGGCTGGATTACAGCGAAGTACAAAACTGGCTAAAGATTCAGGCCAATATGTACTATCCTTTTGATACAAGGCAGAACGTTTTTCTTCAGCAGGATGGTTTTTTGGATAAAGAACTCATTCCCGTGTCGCAGTTGCCGGCATCAGAGCGCCCCATAGTGGAGCACTGGAGCTGGGATCGTATACTCAGAAGCTGTTACATCAAACAGGCCGACGTATTGCAGGGCTTCTACTTTTTTGAAGACGATTTTGATTTGGATGCCCACCGCCGGCACTTCGATTTTTATGAGCCGTTTACCGTTCATGAATCTTCATTATCGCCTTGCATTCACAGCATTCTGGCCAATAAAATCGGCAATGAGGAAAAAGCCTATGAATTTTACCTCCGCACAGCCCGGCTGGATTTGAATGATATCAATAACGATACCTGCGACGGATGCCATATCACCAGCATGGCCGGCACGTGGATGACCATCAGCAAAGGATTTGCGGGTATTCGTGTACGCAACGGAAAGCTTCATCTGAATCCGGCGCTGCCTGCAAAGTGGAACAGTATGCGTTTCAACCTGCGTTTCAGGGGAAATCTTTTGGGTATCAAAATTGATAAACAAGGCGTTACAATACAGAATATTGAGGGCTCACAAACAGAAATCATTTGCTGCTCAAAGCCCTACAGTATCAGTGCCTCAGGCGAAATATTCATTGGATGAAAACCGCTTCGCGCATATTGCTCTTTGTCCTGACCCTAGCGCTGGGAGCCTGTGGTCTTTTCAATGTGAAGCATAAGCCAGCTATTCCTTATGCCAATTTATCGGCGCCTGTAATGCCTGTGTGGCTGACAGGCGACACCACATTATTGACCAAAGCAGACATTTTTCCGGGTAAAAATGTGGGTGTTTTTGAACCAAAAACGGATGTAAATCCATGGATGGGGGCTTCGCAGCTGATTGCTGATGCTGCTGAAAAATCATCTGAACTAAAGATTATCTGCCCCAAAGGCGAGCATGGCGGCGTTTTGTTTGGCCTGCCGCTATTCAATGAAACCGACCGCACCCGCTGCGATCTGATTCTGAAAAAATCTGTGAGAATACCCGTAGAGATAAGGTATTCCGGCAATGCTGCAGATCAGATTTATGTTAAAGGAGATTTTAACAACTGGAATGAAAAATCAACGCCACTGCGCAGTATTAATGGCAATCAATTCAGTACTACACTGATGCTTGAGCCTGGAGAATACAGTTATCAGCTGCAGGTAAATGGCAAAGGAATTATTGATCCGAATAATCCCGCAAAAAGAAGCAATGGTATGGGGGGTGAAAACTCCGTTTTATCGGTAAAAGAGACCCGTCCAGTGCCTCATATAACGGCCACTTTAACCGGAGAGGGTATACTCATCGAGCAAACTGAAAACCTGGGTTCAGATCGTCTAAGTATGCTTGCACTGTGGAATAATCAAATCATTGACCATTCACTAAAATGCGAAAACAAACTGATTGTGGAGTTTCCTGCTGAGGCCAAATCAGTCAAGCGCAGTTACATCAGGGTTTATTGTGCGACTGAGAATGTTCATGGAAATGACCTGCTCATACCGCTGGAATATGGAAAGCCGGTAAACGACCCAGCATTGCTGAACAGGGATGACCTGGAGCGCACGGTCATGTATTTTGCTTTTGTGGACCGTTTTGCCAATGGTGACAAAACCAACGACAAACCGCTAAACCATCCTCAGATAACCCCAAGAACAAATTTTCAGGGCGGCGATATTCAGGGCATTACCCAAAAAATAAAGGAGGGCTACCTCGAAAGCTTGGGAATGAATGCGTTGTGGATCAGTCCTATTTCCAAAAACCCAAAAGGCGCCTGGGGCGATTTCGCAGATCCGCATGTAAAATTCAGCGGATATCATGGCTACTGGCCTGTTTCCAATACGTTGATTGATGAAAGGTTTGGAAATGCGAATGCGCTGAAGGAAATGCTGGATGAGGCACACAGGCGCAACAACAATGTGTATCTGGATTATGTGGCGCATCATGTTCACAAGGAGCATCCTATATACAAAAAGCACCCTGACTGGGTAACGCCTTTGTATTTGCCCGACGGGCGCATGAATACGGAACTGTGGGACGAACAGCGACTTACCACCTGGTTCGATACTTTTTTGCCCACCCTGGACCTCGGCAGACCTGAAGTAGCAAGCTACATGGTGGACTCAGCCCTGTTTTGGCTAAAGCAATTTGAGTTTGACGGTTTTCGGCACGACGCGACTAAGCATATTCCCGATAATTTTACCCGCCTATTGACTGCCAAAATACGCACCGAAATTGAGCCCAATCGAAAACAGCGCATTTACCAGATTGGTGAAACATATGGCAGTCCGGGACTCATTGGGTCATATCTCGGACAGGGTCTGCTGGATGCGCAGTTTGATTTTAATCTCTATGACGCCATGATGCGAACTTTTGCGCAGGGTGGGTCAATGCGGGATATGGCCAAAGAACAAATCAAAAGCCTGGAACGGTACGGACACCATCACCTCATGGGTAATATCACAGGCAATCAGGACAAGCCCAGGTTTATGTCATGGGCAGACGGTTCGCTCAACGGCAACATGAGCTGGAACGAACTGAAAAAAATCGGGCATACCCGCGATTTGCCGCTGAAGACGGATTCCGCATACCGTAAGTTTCTGCAGTTTTATACATGGCTATTCTTTTCTCCCGGAATACCTGTGGTTTACTATGGAGATGAAATCGGTATGACCGGAGCCAATGATCCCGGAAACCGCAATATGATGCAGTTTTCAGGATTAACGGCAGCGCAAATGGAGTTCAAAAACAAAATTGCTGAACTGGCGAAACTGCGAACCGGCAGCATGGCAATGTGTTATGGCGATTACAACATAATTACCTGCAATGATTCTCAGGTGGTGGTTACCCGCAGGTATCTAAACGAACTGGCTGTGATGGCCATAAACCGGGGAAGTGAAGCCATCGTGGCTGGTGCTATTGAGCCGGGCACTTTGAATCCCATTATTAAGGAATTTGGCGGTGAGCCCAAAGCTATATGGTCTTCTGGTTTTGATAAGGACAATCTGGTGCGTTTGCGGGGGGGATTTATTGTTCAGCCCATGCAAACCCTTATTCACATCTATTCTAAAAATTAACATGAAAAAGAAAATTATACTTCTGCTCTTAATGCTGGCAATGGGTTTGCCGGTTTCATGGGCACAACCTTCAGACTGGCCTAAAAACCCGGTTATTTATGAGGTTAATCTCCGCCACCACACGCCTGAAGGCAGTATTGCCGCGTTCAGACGGGAATTGCCCAAACTGAAGCAGCTGGGGGTAAATGTACTTTGGTTTATGCCTGTGCAACCTATCGGCGAAAAGAAACGCAAAGCCAAAGGCGATTTATTTGTGGAGGACATTACCAATCCGGCAGAAATGAGCTGGTTCACGTATACGGGGATAAGCCGTTATTTGGGAAGCCCCTATTCCATCAGTGATTACGCCAAAGTAAATCCATTTTTTGGTACCATGGATGAATTCAAGTCGTTGGTAAAAGAATGCCATGGCATGGGAATGAAAGTGATACTGGACTGGGTTGGCAACCACACGGCATGGGATCATCCCTGGATTTCCAAAAATCCCGATTGGTATACAAAAGATAAAAATGGCAACATCACCGATCCGCTTAACGAAGAGGGCAACAGCATGGGTTGGACTGATGTGGCAGATTTGAACTATGGCAACGCCGAAATGCGTAAAGCCATGATTCAGGATATGAAATTTTGGATTGAGCAGTGCGATATGGATGGTTTTCGCTGCGATGTAGCCATGAGTGTTCCTGCCGATTTCTGGGATGCTGCGCGAAAGGAAATTGAGAAGGTAAAGCCCATTTTTATGTTGGCTGAATCTGAAGAGCATGACATGGCCCAGTTTAAAGGTGCTTTTAATGCCTACTATGGCTGGGAAATGCACCACGTGCTGAATGAGGTTTCGCGCGATAAAAAAACAACATGGTACATAGACAGTGTGATGACCCGAAAGATGAAAAAGTTTCCTGCAAACGTATACATGATGAATTTCATTACCAACCACGATGAAAACTCATGGAACGGTACTGAGTTTGAACGCATGGGTCCGGCCTGGAAGGTGATGGCGGTTTATACATTTACCGCTCCCGGAATTCCGCTGCTTTACACCGGACAGGAATACGGGAACAACAAGCGGTTGAAGTTCTTTGAAAAAGACACCATACTGCCTCAAACCAACCAGGATTATTATGGGTTTTACAGCAGTTTGTGTAGTCTGCGTACAAGTCAGGCGGCACTTGGCACAAGCCCGGTATTGAACCAATGGAAGGTTATACCTTCCAAGCGCAAGGATCAGCTGATTTTTCAGCGTTCCACTAAGGGAAATTGTGTATGGATTTGCCTGAATATGGGCGGCGAGACGATTTCGCCTTCAGTTAAGGTACCCAAAGGGAAGATACTCTTGGGGAATGAATGCTATCAGGATAATAAGCTGTCACCATGGGGTTACCTGGTTATTCAGAGAAAATAAAACATTAAAAAAAGAGACAAAACAAAAGGGTCGGAATTTCCGACCCTTTTGTTTTGAAGTTTGTATGGTTAACAACCGCCCTGGTTGAACTGATAAATCATTTTATCGTCAATTGCATCATCGGTGTTTACCAGGTTGGGTTTCACAATCTGGTATTCGATACGGTATATTTTTTTACCGGCAGGAATTGCAAAAAACTTTTCAGGGATAATGCTGAACTGGAAAATCCCTTTCGCAGTCTGCTTCATCTTCAGCTGGGGAAAATCTGCTACTTTTTTGGCATTTACAGCAATTCTGTATGCCATACCTGCCGAGTCATAAGCAATGGGAAATACATACAATTCCGCGGCATTCTGCATACTGATTTTTTCCTCTGCATTGTTGTTGTAAACAACGCTGAATACGTCTGCGGTAGTGGTAATCATGGTGTCTTTCTTCAAGCCTTTTCCGATGGGAACAGTTTGAATTTTCACCACAGGTCCTGAGGGTGGATCCACAGCAATGGTCAGATCTTCTGTTTTTCTGTCAGGATCACCATATCCGCCACCGTCTTTGGGTTTTATGAGAAAATGAAAATCCTCTTTGTAAACCGTGGCTGCATCGCACTCATAGAATACAGTAGGAATCATTGTAAAACTGTAAACGCCCTCTGATTCTTTGGTCATTTTCAGCGCATCGTTGCTGCTTTTCCATGCTTGAGAACCAATTCCATTAGCCAAAGGATGTCCGGCGGGATGTTCTTTTGGCTTCCATGTCCAGATATACATATCTTCCGTGGTGGCAATGTCTACAATTCCCCAGTCATTTTTGGTTAACTTAAGATTAACCATGATTTTGCATGGTTTGGTCGGATCGAATTCTTCAGGTTTATCGAGGTAGGCTGCCTGCCCGTATGCACCGGCCGAAAAACCCCCTATCAGGGCTATGGCCACATATTTAATCCAGTTCTTTTTCATTTTCTTACAAAGCTAAATTGATAGATAGTACTTGGTTTTCCGCCACCGCAATAGCGGGTGAGCTGAATGCTGAGTTTTTGATCCACGGTCCTTATCGTTCTGAGTAGCTTAACGGTTTGAATGCCTGCATTTCCTGTCATCTCAATCTGTGTCGGGAAAGTGTTGTCGTCAAACTTCCACGTGCCGCTGCTTCCCAGGAAAAGGGGATCGGGCTGGTTAAATGCATAGGTGAAATCTTTGGAGTTAACATCAAGTTCAATGGGTGTGGCTCCTTTAAAAACGTCCGTTACATCCAGAACTAGATCTTTGTTGGCAGGATCAAATTGTTTTACTTCATCCAGCACCCATACATCCTGTATTCCCTCCAGTTTGCTGGAAGCGTCATTGAGTTCACGGTTGTTTTTCTTGCAGGCCGGCAGTATCATTAGCAATGCCGCTGCGGCTGTAATAAATATATTTTTCATTAGTTACATCCTCCTTCAGGGTTAAAGATAAATCCTGCCGTTTTTTCATTCTGTGAAAACTGAAGCAGCATGCCGGGGCAGTTCCAGTCGCTGTTTCTGATTTTGATGTTTTCTCCTTTGGCTCCTCTTCTGCGCAGTTGTAAGGTCCAGTCGCCTTCAAATGCCAGTTCCAGGCGGCGCTGATGACGGATAGAGTCTTTCAGTGCCGATGTGCTGATGAGTGGGTCAATAGCAACCCAGTTGGTATCATAGGCACGCTTTCTGATTTTATCGACATCAGCAATGGCCTTGCTTTTGTCGCCACCGGTTTCGACTATACATTCGGCTCTCATCAGCAATAAATCAGACAAGTGAATTAAGGGAACATTGAAAAAATCTTTGTCAAATTTATGACACAAATAGAATTCATTGGCTTTGCCTTTGTTCTTTACTTCATAGAACTTGCTGCGCAGATCATGACCCTGCATGGCCACTGCGGCAAAAGCAGCTGAAGGCTTCAATACCGGATTGGGATTGTTGTCTGCGCGGTAGTTATTGATAAATGAGCTGCCTCGGTTATCGCTGTTGCCGGTGCTGATAAGCTGGAAGATAATTTCCTCCGGAGCGCCTTTGACAAACCTTGAGAATGAATCAGAGAACGTATAAGTTCCGCTGTTGATGATTTCATCTGCCAAAGTCTGGGCTCCTGTAAAATCATTCATCATAAAAAGTACTTTTGATTTCAGGGCTTTTCCTGCAGCCGTGTTGGCATAGTTGTTATTGCTTGCGGGTAAATCTGCAATGGCGGCATCAAGATCGGCAAGCACTTGGTTGTAAACGGCTCCCACGCTGGCTCTCAATTCAATGGTTTTATCGGCTTTGAGGCGAATGGGTACTCCGGGATGAGAATTATCCGCGGTGTAGCCGTAGGGCTGTGCCCAAAGTTTTACCAGTTCCCAGTGGCACCAGGCTCTCAGGAAACGGCCCTCCGCCAGGATGCGTTTTTTGTTTTCTGGGGTCATGTCTGAAACCTCGTCGATGCGCTCAAAAATGGTATTGATTCGCAGTATGCAGTTGTAAAAGTCGAGGTATTCACGATCAGCAGTTCGGAAAGAGAACGTACCGCGATTCCAGATTGTGTAATACAGACTGCCTGCGGAGTTTTGCGGCTGCGCCAAATTTTCTCCCAACAGTTCGTGTATGTTCTGTACGGAACCGTTCATCAGGTTGGCGAATTCATCATAACATGAATTCAACAGTGCCTGAACATCAGCGGTAGTTTTGAGTGCATCGGCAGCCAGGGTAAGGTTTTCGGGTTTTAGATCCAGCATTTTTTTGCAGGAAACCCCAATGGCACTGATACCGATCGCTGCTGCAATGGCGTATGTTTTGAATGTGTTTTTCATCAGAATGTGAGGTTGAGGGTTAAGTTGTAAGACTTCTCCTGAGGTGCGGTCAGGTAGGTAATGTTCGAACTCATGTTTCTGTCAGCGGGGTTTTCGAAATCGCGGGCAATTTCAGGGTCTCCGCCGGTGAATCTGGTAAATGTCAATAGGTTGGTTCCGGTAAAGATGATTCGGCTGGATTGTATGGATTTTCCAAACCATTTGGCAGGAATGCGGTAGCCGATGGAAAGGTTACGCAGACGCAGGTAGCTTCCATCCTCCAAAAACAGCGTGGTGTTGTACTGATAAGGATCCGGTGGCAGACCATACTGATCGGTTTGCATAGACAGTTTCGGATATTTCGCCACATCGCCGGGCTGCTGCCAGCGGTCAAAGTAGTCTGTGGTCATGTTCCAGTCGGTTACTACGCCGTTCTGGCGCTTTCCGCTGGAATTATAGATATTTCCTCCAATTTTATATACAAACAGGCAGCTGAGGTTCCAGTTTTTCCAGGTAAAATTGTTGGTCAAACCGCCCACAGCTTTGGGAAGTACACTGCCAACAGCCACGCGGTTGTCATTGCTCCAAGTGAAGGTTTCATTTCCGTCTTTGTCCAGGTAAACGGGTCTTCCGGTAGCAGGGTCAACATGGGAGAAGCGCACGAGGTAGTTGGTACCAATGGGCTGGCCTACCACCACGCGGGTATCGTTGGTTCCGCCTGAAACAGCGTCCTGGGTGTAAACACCAATGTTCAGGATTTCGTTGTAGTTTCTTGCAATGTTGAACTGGGTTGTCCAGGAGAACAGTTTTTTAACAATGTTTCTTGAGGTAAATGAGAATTCAAGTCCGGTATTGCGAACTGCGCCCACATTGTCATAGTAAGAGGAGAAGCCTAGTGAGCGTGGCACGGCAAGATCCAGAATCACACCGTTGGTGGTTTTGTTGTAATAAGAAAGTTCCCAGGTAATGCGGTTTTTCATTAGTCCGCCTTCCACGGTCACATCCAGCACATCGGAAGTTTCCCATTTCAAATCGGGGTTTTCCAGACGGGTGGGGAAAATGCTGGGATTGCCATTGTAGCCAAATGAGTTCTGGGGAGGGGTGAAAGTACCGCGCCAGGCGTAGTTTTCGTTCGGGGTATTACCGGTGCGTCCAAAACCTGCTTTAACTTTCAGGAAGTTGTTTCTGCGGAAATTGCGCATAAAATTTTCATCGCTCACTACCCATGCGCCTGATACTGCAGGGAAGAAGCCATAGGCGTTGTTGGGACCGAAGCGTGACGATCCGTCCGATCTCATGGTAAACTGCAGGATGTATTTATTCTGAAGTTTATAATTCATGCGCAGAAAATAAGAGGCAAATGCGAAGGCTTCGGTGGCGTTTTTGCGCTCGAAACGGGTAGAAGCAGCGCCTCCCTGCTCTCCTTTATAAAGGGCATGCGCCATGTCGCTCACTTCCAGATAACTGGACCTGACGATGGATTTCTGAAATTCAGTTCCCACCATGGCATCGAGGCTTTGTTTATCGGTATTGAGGATATTATAATTGGTTATCAGGTTGTAGTTATAGTTGAATGTACTGCGGGGAGAACGCTTTGCAATTCCTGCGTGGTTTGTATTGATAAGCGCCTTGGGCTCATAGATATCTTCGAAGAAGTCCATATTATCAATAGCACCAAACGCCGAAACTACCCATTTGTCAGATATTTTGTAGGATGCTTTGAAGTTGTTGATTGTCCGGTTTTCTGTGGTTCTCCAGTCTTTCAGATTGCGCACCGCCACAGGATTTAGGCTTCCTGCTCCAGGTCTCCAGTAATTTCCTGAAGTATCATAAATAGGATAGAAAGGGAGAGCCGTACTCATAGCAGCGCCAAAACCCCCGCTCCAGGCTCCGTCCACGCGGTTGTTAACACCTTGCGTGTAGGATGAACTGAGGCTTAATGTCAGGTTTTTGATGGGTTCGTAATCCACGTTCAGGCGAGCTGAACTGCGCTTGTAGCGGCTGCCGATCACAAAACTTCCATTGTTATCATAGGTAAGACCCAAATAGGCGCCCAGCTTATTTTTACGGTAGGTTGTACCCAGCGAATACATTTGCTTAATGCCCATACCCATGGTTTCATCCACCCAGTCGGTATTGGTATTCTCCGCTTCCTCCCATGAAATGTTGTTTGGGAGGGGAGCACGACCAGTTCCACCATCATTTTCCCAGGCTTCCTGATACATTTGCAAAAGTTGCTTGCTGTTTAGCATCTGCGGGCGGAAGGTAGGTTGAGATGTGCCTACACGGGACGAAAAATCAAACTTTAAACCGTTCTTCTTGGCGCGTTTGGTGGTTATCAGAATTACACCGTTAGAACCGCGTGAACCGTAAATAGAGGTAGCCGCGGCGTCCTTTAATATATCAATAGATTCAATGTCTTCCGGGTTAAGTGTGGCAAGCGGGTTGTTGTTGAAACCACCGTTGTTTCCGTTCACAAAGTAATTCTGCGAAATGGGAATACCGTCAACTATATATAACGGGTCACCGGCAGCTGAAATCGAGGCTACGCCGCGAATGCGCACCAGCGTTCCGGATCCTGCCACGCCGCTTCCGGTAGTAATCTGCACACCGGGTGCTTTACCCTGAATGGCAGCTTCAAAGCTGGGTGTTGGCATGTCCTGCACATCGGCGCCTTTCAGTGAGGTAACCGAACCGGTGAGGTCGCGCTTGGTGGTGGTTCCGTAGCCAATGATTACCACTTCTCCCACATCGGATGAAGGGTTAAGGGTAAAATCAGGCAGGGTTGTTTGTCCGGCTTTTACACTTACGGTTTCGGAGGCTTCCAGATAGTCTTTGGCCGAAATAGTCAGCGTGTGACTGCCCACAGAAAGGGAGATGGAAAAGTTGCCGTTGGCATCCGTAGTGGTTGTGGTTGTGCCGGAAGTGGTTTTGATTACCGCGCCTTCAACGGCTTTTCCGTTTTGATTCTTTACCTTGCCTGCAAGCGTGGGATTCTGCGCCAATGCAGGTATTATACCTGATAAGAGCAAAACCAAAAGTATAGGTATGTGTTTTTTCATAAAGAAACTCGTTGTGTCAAAAGTACACTATGTAATCGAAAAAACAAGAACAAGTTTTTAATGCGTTTAATTTTTAATGCAATTTTGTTGACCTAAAAAGTTACAGATTGTGGGCAAGATGAGAAAAACTGATTTCCAAGACCCTTTTACTTTGCAGCATTGAAAATTGCCGCCGTTGATATCGGTTCCAATGCAGTGAGGCTCTATATCGCCAGGCCGTTGCATGAAGATTTACCAGATACAGACTTTAAGCAGGTAGAATTTACCCGTTTGCCGCTACGGCTTGGTGATGATGTTTTTAAAAACAGGGAGATTGGAAAGAAAAAATCCGATTTACTTGTGAAGGCCATGCAATCGTTTGCATTGCTGCTGGAGATATACAATGTGGATGCTGTGCGTGTTTGTGCCACCAGCGCCATGCGGGATGCAGAAAATGGCGAAAAACTGGTCAAAGATATCCGCAAAATCACCGGTTTGAATATTGATATCATTTCAGGTAAAGAAGAGAGTCGCCTTGTGCAGGCTGCAATTATCGACAGTCTGCCCGGTAAAAGCACATTTCTGCATGTGGATGTGGGCGGTGGAAGCACTGAAATCAGTTTAATCCGAAACGGAAAAATAAAGCAGTACGAGAGTTTCAATATTGGAACGGTGCGCATGCGGGAAGGCAAGGTAAAGCAACCGGAGATAATCCGTATGCTTAAATGGCTTTCTGATTTGAATTTGCCTGCAGACCAGTCTGTGAAGGCCATAGGAACCGGCGGAAATATTGTAAAACTTCATTCCCTTGCCGGAACAGCGTCAAAAGAAGCCATGAACCTGCACCATTTAAAAAGCACCAACGCTTATATAGAATCTTTGACCCATCATGACAGGGTTTATGAGCTAAAGCTGAATCCGGACCGGGCAGAGGTAATCAACCATGCGGGCAATATTTTCATACAGATTATGGAACATTGCCACATACACGAAATTTACGCACCCAATGTGGGGCTTAAGGATGGCATCGTAAAACAGTTGTGGAAGAAACGTTTTCGGGCTAAGAAATCGTAAAGGTTAGCAGCGCCTGACCCAGTTTCCAGATATCGGTGAAGCTGTTGTACAGAGGAACCGGTGCCATACGGATGACATTGGGTTCACGCCAGTCAGCCACAATACCCTGCTTTGTCAAATGGTCAAAAAGTCTTTTCCCATTTTCATCGGTAAGCAGGCTAATCTGGCAACCCCGCTCGCCGTCGGGTGTGATAATGCTGAAACGAAGGTTGGGGTTTTGATTGCGGCAATCTTTTAGGATGAAATCAAGGTAACCGGTGAGTTTTTTGCTTTTATCTGCCAGATTTTTCATGCCTGCCCTGTGAAAGATATCGAGGCTGGCAGCGTGCACGGCCATGCCAAATACGGGCGCATTCGATAACTGCCAGCCTGCAGCTCCGGGTTCAGGTTCATAGCCGCGCTGCATCAGAAAGCGCTTGTCTTCGCGGTAGCCCCACCAGCCCGATAAACGGGGCGTTTCAGGATTCAGGGAGTGCCGCTCGTGAATGAAAACCCCTGAAACGTTGCCGGGCCCGCTGTTCAGGTATTTATAGCTGCACCAGGCGGCAAAATCCACATTCCATTCATGCAGTTTGAGGGCTACGTTGCCGGCGGCGTGTGCCAGGTCAAAACCTGCAGGAACACCTGCTTTATGCGCCGCTTCAGTGATGGCCGGTATATTGAAATATTGCCCCGTGTAGTATTGCACACCACTGAAAAATACCAGCGCGAGCTGATCGGCGTGTTCTTCTATGGCGGCAATAATATCCTCGGTATGCAGCGTATGTTCGCCTTCACGAGGCTTCAGCTCAATAACGGCGTCATCATAATCAAATCCGTGAAATTCTACCTGGCTTTGCACGGCATACATATCGCTGGGAAATGCACCGGCCTCCATGATGATTTTATAACGCTCCTCATCCGGTCTGTAAAAACTCGCCATGAGCAGGTGCAGATTTACGGTAAGCTGGTTCATCACAACAACTTCGTGCGGTTGGGCACCCACCAGTTCTGCCGTATTGTCCGTTAAAAACTTGTGATAGTGAAACCAGGGCTTTTTGCCATGAAAATGCCCTTCAACGCCCCATTTTTGCCATTCATCCAGCTCGGACTGTAAATACTGCCCGGCAGTTTTTGGCTGAAGGCCGAGGGAATTCCCGCATAAGTAAATAAGCGGTGCTCCACGCTCATCTGTGGGAAACCAGAACTCATTTCTGTACGAAGCCAGTGCATCGGCCTTGTCCTGTTCCTCAGCAAATGCAGGAGTATTGGCAAAATTCATGTGGCAAATTTACACAGATGCATGCTTGTGAACTCGCATAAATTCATTAAACTCGCAAACATTTTATTGGCATTTTATGAAACTGGAAGATGAAATAAAACAAAGTAAATTCACCTCATCCCGGCAAAAGGTTTTGGTGAATATCATCTTTACGGCCAACTGGGTTAATGCCAGGCTGAGTGATATCATCAAGAGCCATCAAATTACCCTACAGCAATACAATGTGCTTCGCATTTTGCGGGGCAAATACCCAAAATCGGCCAATCCGGGGGAAATTAAAGCGGTTATGTTGGATAAAAATCCAGATCTGACAAGGTTATGCGACAGAATGTGCACGCAGGGCCTCATCAGCAGAAACATTGATGAGGTAAACCGACGAAAAATGAACATTTGTATTACGGATAAAGGCCTTGAAGTACTTGAACAGATTGATCCTGAAATACATAAAATTGAGCAAATGATGGTACACCTCCAGGATGCCGAATCAGAGCAACTTAGCGATCTGCTCGACAGGCTTCGGGGTTAACGCATTGCACGCTGCCGCATTAGAAAGGTTTAATCAATGCTCCCCCCCGATGGATCCGTCGCTACTTTTTTCGAATCAGGGTAAGGCCATCTCTCATTGGCAATAATACCACCTCAATGCCGGGTGTTTTCGCCACTTTTTGGTTAAATAGGTGCATGCTGCGTGTATCAGCGTCATTCAGGCAGTCTTCTTCATTTAGCACCCGTCCGCTCCATAAAGTGTTGTCAAATAGCATCAAGCCTCCCTGTTTCAGTATGGGCAGGCAGCAATCCAGGTATTCTCCGTACTGCTGTTTGTCGGCATCCACAAAAATCATATCCGGTGTAACCTGCAATTCCGGGATTACACGGAGGGCTTCACCCGTATGAATATGAATCTGCCTGTGTTTTGGGTGCTTTTCTGCCCATTGTGCTGCCTTCCAGGCCATTTCAGCATTGGCTTCGATGCTGTGCAATACACCATTTTCTGAAAGTCCTTCTGCCAGGCAAAGCGCTGAATAACCCGTGAATGTACCGATTTCCAGGATGCAATCTGCTTTGATCAAAGCGGCCATCATGGCCAGAAATCTGCCTTGCAGTTGCCCGCTCAGCATGCGTGGATTAGTAGTGTTGCGCCACGTGTATGCCGTGAGGTTTTGCAGCAATTCGGGCTCAGAACTGCTGTGTTTTTCACAATACTGATGCAGGTCATCCTGCCAATCGGGGTGCATGGCACAAAGTTCGGGTTAATTGTAAAAAAAATATAACTTTCTTATAGTTTGAAAATCAACCATATAAAGCCAGCACAAATACCGTTGATAGCTATATTTTACACAAAAATGAAAAAATTTTGAGATTTCAAAAAAAAGTGTACTTTCGCGAGACAATAGGATTAAAAATTATGTACTGGACATTAGAACTTGTAAGCTATCTGGATGACGCTCCATGGCCTGCTACCAAAGATGAGCTCATTGATTACGCCATTCGTTCCGGCGCACCTCTTGAGGTAATAGAAAACCTGCAGGAACTCGAAGATGACGGCGAACCCTACGAGAGCATTGAAGAAATCTGGAGCGATTATCCTACGGATGAAGATTACTTCTTCAACGAGGATGAGTTATAATTTACAAAAAAGAAAAACATTGGAAGGCCGCCCAAAGCGGCCTTTTTTATTTGGCAAACACGATGGTGTTCTTTCGGATGATAACCGCCCCGGTGTTTAGTTTGAACCGGAAAGTGAGCTCAGCTGTATCAGGCATGCTATTCCAGGAGGGCACAGTCCAGTTGGATTGAAACGAATACGTCCTGAGCCGCTGTTTATCAATAGGATCGTTGGTAATCTTCACAATCTCTATGTAAGGATTGCCTTCCAGGCTTTCACCGGCGGGTGTGCCGGGTAAATCTTTGTTGCAGGTTACTTTTACGCTGTCAGACAGCACAAAAGAACGGTAGCTTATTCCCAGTTCTTTTCTGTAACCAATACAACCGGTCTTTTTGCCCGGTTTACTTTCATTTCCTGTTACCACCTCATAGGTAAACTGGATAATGGGCTCTACCACATAGGCAACAGAATCAGCGAAGTAAACCTGGTTGATACCGCTTACAAACTGGGTGCTAACAGGTCCGTCGCAAATGCATCCGGAGGCAAAAACCCCTAAGGCAATAGCGCTAAAGGGGAATAGATTCATAAGCAGCGTCTTATAAGGTGCGTTTTACCTGTTCTTCGGTGTACACTTCCAGGTAGTCACCCACTTCGATGTCGTTAAAGCGTTCTATTTGCAATCCGCATTCGAAGCCGCGCAGCACTTCTTTCACATCGTCTTTGAAGCGCTTCAGCGATGCGAGTTCGCCGGTATGAATTACCACACCATCGCGGATAACACGAATCTTGTTCTTGCGTTCCACTTTACCATCGGTAACCATACAACCGGCTACACTGCCCACTTTGCTGATTTTGAAGACTTCGCGCACTTCCACATTACCCACGATTTTCTCCACCACCTCAGGGCTAAGCATGCCTTCCATGGCGCTTTTCACCTCTTCGATGGCCTGGTAAATTACGGAGTAGTGTCGGATATCAATTTCTTCCTGCTCGGCCAGCTGACGGGCTTTGGCGCTGGGTCGCACCTGGAAGCCCACAATGATGGCGTCTGAAGCAGAAGCCAGCAGTACGTCGCTTTCCGAAATCTGGCCCACACCGCTGTGAATTACAGAAACCATTACCTCTTCTGTGCTCAGTTTCAGCAGGGCATCAGACAAGGCCTCCACAGAACCATCCACATCACCTTTTACAATGATTTTCAGTTCTTTGAAGTTTCCAATAGCCAGTCGGCGTCCGATTTCATCCAGTGTAATATGACGCTTGGTACGGATTCCCTGTTCGCGCACCAGCTGCATGCGTTTGGTGGCCAGTTCTTTGGCTTCGCTTTCCTCAGCCATAACCACCCAAACATCACCCGCAGTGGGGTTTTCGCTAAAGCCCAGCATTTTCACGGGTGTGCTCGGCGGTGCAAAATCTATTTTGTGGCCGCGTTCATTGAACAGGGCACGTACTTTGGCATAATGCGGACCAGCGACCATGTTGTCACCCACCCGGAGGGTTCCGGTTTGCACCAGCATGCTGCATACAATACCGCGTCCTTTTTCCATGGTAGCTTCAATGACGGTTCCTTTAGCCCTGCGCTTGGGGTTGGCTTTCAGCTCCATAATTTCGGCCTCGAGCAGAACCTTTTCAAGCAGTTTATCTACATTCAAGCCTTTTTTGGCAGATATCTCCTGGCACTGGAACTTACCGCCCCAGTCTTCCACCAGAATGTTCATGCCTGCGAGTTGTTCGCGTATTTTATCGGCATTGGCGCCTTCTTTATCAATTTTGTTGAAAGCAAATACCATGGGTACACCGGCTGCCTGAGCGTGCGCAATGGCTTCCTTGGTTTGAGGCATCACGCTGTCGTCCGCTGCAATTACAATAATGGCAATGTCGGTAACCTTGGCACCACGTGCACGCATGGCGGTAAACGCTTCGTGACCGGGAGTATCCAGGAACGTGATCTTACGGTTGTCGGCAAGGGTAACCTCGTAGGCTCCGATGTGCTGTGTTATTCCACCCGCTTCACCGGCAATTACGTTGGCTTTACGCACATAATCCAGCAGTGAGGTTTTACCGTGGTCAACGTGACCCATCACGGTCACTATCGGCGGGCGGTGTTGCAGGTCTTCGGGTGCATCATTTTCGTCCTCTTCCACTTCCAGCTGGGCTTCTGCATCCACAAATTCCACTTCAAAACCAAAGTCACCTGCAACCAGCTGTATGGTTTCCGCATCCAGGCGCTGGTTGATGCTTACCATCATGCCCAGCGAGAAACAGGCAGATATTACTTTGGTAACCGCCATATTCATCAAACTGGCAAGGTCATTGGCAGTCAGGAATTCGGTTACCTTGATGATTTTACTTTCTTTCTCCAGACGCTCTCTTTCCTCCATCCGCGTGTATTCGCGTGCTTCCTTGCGCTGGGTTTTAAGTTTTTGCTTGAGTCCGCGGGTTTGTCCTGCGCCACCCAGTTTACCCATGGTGGTTTTTACCTTATTGCGAACGTCTTTCTGCGAGATTTCGGTTTTTCCATCGCCGGTTTTTTCCTTTTCCTTGGCGATGCGCTCCTCTTCCTTAATTTTATCCTGTACGGCAACTTTTTCGCCGCCTACCTTTTTGCGTTTGCGTTTACGCTTTTCTCTCAGATCATCCCGGGCTTCATCAGCCAGGTTTTTCACACCGCTAGGCGAATCTTTTGGAAGTTCGATTTTCCCAAGTACTTTGGGTCCGGAAAGTTTTTCGAATTTGGTTTCGACCTTTTCTACCTCTTCCTCCTCTGCCTCAACTACAGGAGTAGCCGGGATCTCGGGTTCGGGCTCGGGCTTAGGAGCCTTAACTGGCTCTTCTACGGGTTTTTCTGCCTTCTTAACCGGTTTTGTCTCTTCAGCTTTCTCTTTTTCTTCGGTTTTTGGGGTCTTCCCTTTTTTGGGAGCAATTTCAATTTTTCCAAGAATTTTAGGTCCGCTGAGCTCTTCTTTGCGGGCTTCAATTTTCTCAGTTTCTTCTGCCGGCGGGGCCACCGGGGTTTCCTTTTTCACGGGAGCGGCTTTCACCGGTTCCGGTTCTTCGGTTTTAACAACCTGGGGTTTGGCCGCAGGTGGGGGAGGCGTGGGTTTGCCATCCCGGGCTGACTTGAGTTTGTTGGCCTCTTCCCGGGCGCTTTTGTCCGCGGCAAATTCCTGTACCAGCACCTGGTACATTTCCTCGGTTATTTTGGTAGTGAGTTTTGCTTCTACGCTAAAACCTTTTCCTTTCAGGGTTTCAGCCAGAATCTGGTAACTGCGATTGAGCTCGCTGGCAACTTTAGCTAAACGGTATTCCGCCATGTTTCGTGTTCAAATTTACGTTTTATCCTCTGCAATGCCAATTCGGAATATCGGGGTAAGGTTCCGTCGGCATGCGGGCCGGCGGAACTATACCTCTCTATTCGCTATGTCGGCGGTTATATGCGGCATTGCTTTGCATATTTCCACCGCTGTGGCGACGATATTTTTCATGGAATGAAAAGCATCATCACCTATCAGTCTTCAAATTCAGCTCTCAGAATATCTTTCACCTGCTGAATGGTTTCTTCTTCCAGTTCAGTGCGGCGAACGAGATCCTCGCTGCTGGCTCTCAGCACGGAACGTGCAGAGTCCAGTCCGATTTTCTTGAATTCATCGATAATCCATGCATCGATTTCGTCCAGGAATTCATCCAGTTCAACATCATCCTCATCCTGTGTTTCCACATTTACGCGGTACACTTCAATCTGGTAGCCCGACAATTTACCGGCCAGTTTGATGTTGTGTCCGCCTTTACCGATAGCCAGCGACACCTGATCGGCATCCAGAAACACATCGGCTTTTTTGTTGGTGTCGTCCAGTTCCATGCGGGTGATTTTTGCAGGTTGCAAAGCACGCTGAATGAACAGTGACAGGTTGGTGGTATAGTTGATGACGTCGATGTTTTCGTTGCGCAGTTCACGCACAATGCCGTGAATACGTGCACCTTTCACACCCACACATGCACCCACGGGATCGATGCGGTCATCGTAGCTTTCTACAGCCACTTTAGCACGCTCACCGGGTTCTCTCACAATCTTCTTGATGGTAATCAAGCCGTCCAGAATTTCGGGAACTTCCAGTTCAAACAGGCGCTCCAAAAATTCAGGGCTGGTGCGTGACAAAATGATACGGGGCGCACCTTTGTCCATGTTCACTTCATGAATTACGGCACGGAGGGTATCGCCTTTTTTGTACATATCACGGGGAATCATGTGCTCTTTAGGCAAAATCAGTTCATTGCCTTCATCGTCCAGCACCATGATTTCGCGCTTCCATACATTGTAAACCTCGCCGCTGAGAATTTCGCCGCGCTTGTCTTTGTATTTGCGGAACAGTTCGTCTTTTTCCAGTTCAATAATCCTGCTCATCAGGGTCTGACGGGCATTGAGTATGCTGCGGCGGCCGAAGTCATCCAGAAACACCTGCTGAATGCAATCTTCACCTACGGCGTAATCGGGTTCCAGTTGCTGTGCTTCACTCAGGCTAATCTGCAGGTTGGGGTCTTCCACTTCACCCTCTTCCACAATCAGACGCAGGTGATACATTTCAATATCACCGGTTTCGATGTTGATGATGATGTCGAAATTGGCCTCGGGACCGTATTTCTTGCGCAGAATACTGCGGAATACGTCTTCGAGTACACGCATCATGGTGACCCTGTCGATGTTCTTGAATTCTTTGAATTCCGAGAAACTCTCAATAAGGCTCATGCCCAGCTCTTTGGTTTTGGCTTTGCTCATATCAGTTGAAAGTTATTTTTATGGTTGCAGTTTTAATGTTTTCCCAGGCAATCTGTACGGGCCGGGTTTCCGTTTTTTTTCCTTTCAGCACAATAATTTCTTCTAGCTGAAGTTCTGTGCCTTCCAGGGCAATGAGTTTGGCTTCCATTTTTACTCCCTCTGCCGTTTCAATTTCCAGGGTTCTGCCGCAGTGCTTGGGAAGCTGCCTTATGTCTGACAGTGGCTTGTCGGCACCCGGGGTGGAAATTTCGAAAGTAAACTTTCGGTCCCCGAAATCCCCCTCATCAATTTTCTGAGAAACGTGACGGGTAAAGGCGGACAGGCGGTTCATGGTTACGGGCTCTGTTCCATCCACATAGAAACGATAGAAACCGGCCGGGCTGCCGCTGTGGGCAACCAGAAACAAATCATGTGCAACAGCTTCCTGCTCCACCAGTGTTTTTAGTTTGGTTTCCAAATTTGCCATAGTCAATAAAAAAGGGGACTGCTTTTGGCTTGTCCCCTTCCGTTATTAGTTTAGGAAAGTGATGCAAATATACGTCGGATTTTTGAATTACGCAAGTGATTATGGCAAAACCCGCAGGGAGAGAATTCGGATATCTTTCAGCGGACGGTCCCCTTCTCCGGTTTCGGCATTCTGAAGCGCCTCCAGTAATTCATACCCTTTGGTTACAAATCCAAATACGGTATAATCCTGATCGAGGAAAGGCGATCCTCCCCAGGTGGCATATATCTGTTTTACCCGCTGGGGCAGGTTCTGGTAGGCTTTTTCCGCCATGGGCCCGACTTTCTTTTCCAGTTCGCTCTGCAATTCCTGCAGCGCTGCTCCATCCTGCCGTTGTGTTGCCACCTGATACCGCATCTGGTAGGAGATGTTTTCCGGATCTTGCATGAACTTCATGAAGGCTTTCTGCCTCAAAACATCTTTCATTTCACCGGCGCTTACCGGTTTTCCGGTAACAATGTAAAACTGACTGCCCGAGCTTTTTCTTTCCGGGTTGACTTCATCACCCTGTCTTGCAGCTGCCAGCGCTCCTTTGAAATGGTAGAGCGTATCGGATATTTCAGCATCCAGGTTATAGCCCGGTCCGCCTTGTCCGAGCATCATGCCCGGTTTTGCGCCTTTGCTGTCAGGATCGCCGGCCTGTACCATAAATTCTTTAATGATGCGGTGAAACAATGTGCCTTCATAGTAACGGCTGCGCACCAGTTTCAAAAAATTGTCACGGTGTTTTGGTGTGGCATCAAAAAGTGCCAGTTCGATTCTGCCCAGATCCGTGACCATTTCAACCTTTGTGTATTTGGCCATGGCAGCTGTATCCGGGGCCAGTGGTTTGAAATTTTCTTCAAGGGCTTTGCGGGTGCTGTCTACCTGGTCGGTATTGTTGTTTTTGGGCTGACAAGCCGTAAAAGCAATGAGCAGCAGTGCGGCTATGAATGAATAGCGTTTCATATGGTAAAGGTGATGATTTCTTCTTTTTCAAAATACTCAATGATATGTTGTCTGAGTACATGTTCCTGTTCAATCAGGGTAAGATTTGGCAGTGGCTTTACATTTTCCCATACAGGCCAGCCATTTTTATCATGTCCGTTCATGCGGTAATACCCCGAGTAGCTGAATAGCTTGCAATTGGCCATATGCATGAGGTAGGTTTTTTCCTCTTTGGTGAATTTTTTCTCGGGTAACTCGCCCAGTTCACGGATGCCAATGAGAAACAAAATGGCATTAAGATCGGGTTTTTTATCGAATTGATTTTCGAAAAAAACCATTACCTGAGACCATTTCAGGCGTATTTCTTCGTTGAGGGACATTCCGCTTTCCACACTGCAAATTTCGGTCTTTTGTCATGGATTGGTACAATAATTACATATGCTTTTGCAAATTCGTATTTTTGCCACAACAATGAACGGAAGGGATTTTTTATCGCAGTTAATGAACCGGGGGAGAAAAATCACGGATATTTTCAACTTCAACCGTTCAAAAGCCATTAAATGGCAGGAGGCTACACTCAGGAAAATGCTATACAAAGCCAGAAACACAGAGTATGGTCGCAAATTTGGTTTTGATGATATTCTGATTTCGAAAAATCCGGTTGAGGAATACCGCAACCGGGTTCCTTTGGTAACCTACAGCCAGATGCACGATTTATGGTTGCGTCAATACAATGGCGAAGCAGATATTACCTGGCCGGGGCAGTGCACCTATTTTGCCCTGAGTTCAGGTACCACGGAAGGGGCGAGTAAGTATATACCGGTTACAAATGATCAGCTCAAAGCCATGATCAGGGCCTCCCGCCGCCAGTTGCTGGCTATGGCGCTGACAGATGTCCCCAAAGATTTTCTCGCCAAAGACTACCTGATGCTTGGCGGCTGTACCGATCTCAATTACAATGGTGTCAGTTACAGCGGAGACCTTAGCGGAATTACCATCGCCAATATTCCAAACTGGTTTGAGCGTTTCAGCCGTCCGGGACCTGAAATTACTGCCATAAAGGATTGGGAGGAAAAGGTAAACCGCATAGTTGAGGAAGCGCCTAAATGGGATATTGTGATGCTTGCAGGCGCACCTTCGTGGATGCGGTTGCTGATAGAACGGATCATCAAGCGCTACAATGTGAACAATATTCACGAAATCTGGCCTAATCTCAGTATTTACTGCTGGGGTGCTGTTGCCCTGGCGCCTTACAAACAGTCACTCGATTCCATGATGGGTCGACCCATAACTTATATGGAGTCTTACCTGGCCAGCGAGGCATACGTAGCCAATCAGACCAAACCCGACACTTCGGGTATGAGGCTGGTTTTCAGAAATAATACCTATTTCGAATTTGTGCCTTTTAACGAAGACAATTTCGATGCGGACAGCAACCTAAAGCCTGATGCAAAAGCCATCGGGCTGGAAGATGTAACAGAAGATGAGGATTATGCGATTATCCTTACCACTTCGGCAGGGGCGTGGCGCTACATGATAGGTGATACCATCCGGTTTACCAATACAGACACCTGCGAAATTAAAATTACCGGCCGTACAAAGCAGTTTCTCAGCATAACCGGTGAGCACCTGAGCGTAGACAATATGATGGAAGGCCTTCGCAGAACAGCAGAGGATTTTGATACCGATTTCACAGAATTTACGGTGAAAGGTCAGAAGGAAGGCAATGCCTTTGCCCATCACTGGTTTTTGGCAAGCAATAAAACCGATCTTAATCCGGAGGAGGTAAGGCTGAAACTGGATCAGCACTTGCGTGAGCTGAACGACGATTACCATACCGAGCGAAATCATGTTCTGACAAGCATGTATTTGCAGATACTGCCGGAAGATGTGTTTCTGGATTTTCTTGAAAAACACCTCAAACTGGGCGGACAGAGTAAATTTCCGAGGGTACTTTCCGACAATTTGTATCAGCACTGGGTTGACCATGTGAAAGCCGTTTCCGGAAAACTAGCGTCGTCATGAACATAACGGAGAAAGATTCCAACCACCAGAACCTGCACCTGCTTTCATTCCCTGAATTGCTAAAGGGAATCAATACCGAAGACATGGGTGTTGCCCTGAGTGTTCAGGAAAAACTAAACCAGATTGCAGCGCTTTGCGAACTGGTGTATGAGCGCATGAGCCGGGGTGGGAGGTTATTTTATATGGGTGCCGGAACCAGCGGTCGCCTGGGTATTGTGGATGCCAGCGAGTGTCCGCCGACGTATGGTGTGGAACATGGCCGTGTGGTAGGTATTATCGCCGGCGGAGATACCGCCATTCGCAAAGCGGTGGAGTTTGCCGAAGACGATACACAGCAGGGCTTCAGGGATTTGCAGGCGTATGATATCAACGAAAAAGATATTGTGGTAGGTATTTCGGCAAGCGGCCGCACACCCTATGTGCTGGGGGCGTTGAACACCTGCCGCGAAAAAGGAATCGCTACCGGCTGCATTGTCTGTAACCCGGATTCTGCCATTGCAGCTGCCTGCGATGCGCCTGTGGAGGTAGTTACCGGTCCTGAATTTGTGACAGGCAGCACCCGCATGAAAGCAGGTACGGCCACCAAAATGGTACTGAATATGGTTACTACCTCGGTAATGATACGTCTGGGGCACGTGGTAGGCAATAAAATGGTGGATATGCAGCTCAGCAACGACAAGCTTATCGAGCGTGGAACACGCATGGTGATGCAGTCTACCGGGTTATCTGAAGCCGATGCCAGGGCTATGTTGCTGAAACACGGCAGTGTGCGCAAAGCTGTGGAAGCCGCTACAGCCTGATTTAACCCAAATCCGGGCGGAATTCGTTATTTTTGCGCCCTTTATGTCCCGTCCCGTAAGAGTTCGTTTCGCCCCAAGTCCCACAGGTCCGCTCCACATTGGTGGTGTGCGCACGGCTTTGTATAATTATTTGTTTGCCCGCAAACACAACGGCACCATGATTCTCAGAATTGAGGATACCGATCAGAACCGCTTTGTGCCCGGTGCAGAGGCTTACATCATCGAAGCCCTGAAATGGGTTGGGATTGAAATTGACGAAGGTCCGGAAAACGGCGGCCCGCATGCGCCATACAGGCA
>CANHQZ010000004.1 GCA_947463125.1 Flavobacteriales bacterium
CCTGTATTTACTTTCAGAGAATTGCTTCCTGCAAGTTTACCTGCATTCTGCTGTGCCACCAGACGACCGGCCTGATCATACACATTCACAGTAACCTGCGCGGTTCTCGGAATGTTCATGTTCACGGCAAACTCAGCATTGAATGGATTGGGCTGAATGGTAACGCTGCCAGAATAGGCTGTTCCCTTAACCTTAACAGGATAGAGGGTAAGTCCGATACCAAACTGTCCGAATGCCTTCACGTTGTTACGCTGAGCATAGCCATTGGTAACCTGACCTGCAACATACTGGCTGTTGGTGGCCGGTATTTTCCAGTCAGATGCCATTACGCTGGATTGACTGCGATTCAGGATAGAGAATCCGTTATCCGTCATTCCATTGGTAAATGCTGTCTGTCCGTTGAAATAAAGCTTCAGATCGAAGTTACCACTAACGGCAGTATCGTTAGGTATCATATACCATATACCGCCGTTGTTCACTGAGCCATAAGGTGTAGCATTTTCGAACACATTCAAACCATTGTCATTGCCAGGTTTCACACCGAAATAGGCAAGAATAGTAGAGGTGCCTACAATGTTTCGGGTGTTCATTTCAATGTTGTTTCCGCCATTAACGGATCCAACAGGGAAATTATAGGTTTCAATACCGGTCTGCAGTTCGCGTCTCAGATTACCTGCAATCCAGCCGGATGCAAAGTTAGTATTACCGGAACCGGCCACTACCGCTGAACCTGAACGGTTGGTAACATGAACCTGATTACCGCCGGTAATTACATAACCTTTAGTAAGAGTCATGGTTCCGCTCACTTTCACATCACCACGCAGACTCACTCGGGCTGTTGTATTTACTTCCAGATTTGCTGTATTAAATCCATCGGACAATACGTTGCCGGAAGAACGATAGGCCACAGTTCCATTCGAAGTAAACCCACCTGCCTTGGTCAGTGAACCATACAACTCAAGCATTCCGCCTGCATTTACAGTTACATCTGTACCGGAGTTGATAACCAGATTGCGTGCTTGTGCTGTTGCGGTTATCACAGGTTTAAACGGTGTTCCGCTTGAGATAGTAACATCCGTGCTGGCTGTGGGTACACCTCCACACCAGTTAGCCGCATCATGCCAGCTGCTGGATTTGATACCTACCCAGTTTCCGGCGCCAAGGCTCAGCACAGTGATGCGCTTGGTAATACCGCCACTATTGAAGCAGCTGTTCTCGGTTCTAACCAAAACATCTGTTGTTGAGCTGATATTAATCTGCACAGTATCTCCTGATCCTGCGGGTATCAGATTATTGCCTGAGAGTATGTACCATTTTCTGGTTTCACCGGTCTGTAAAGGAGGCTGGGTTGCCCACAGTTTCACAGGAGTACCTGCGCACACTTCGTTGTAATTTGACGTGATAGACACAGGTGTTTGTGGCACGCCGGTAGCGTTAATGGTAATACTTGCACAAACTGAAGTTCCACATGGTCCTGAAGCCCGCACAAAATAAGTGGAAGTAACTGCCGGAGAAACGGTAATGCTGGCTCCGGTGCCGATTACAGTACCGCCGCAGCTGCCCACATGCCAGGTCCAGTCAGAACCGGCACTCAGGCTACCACCAACTACAGAAAGCGTTGTTGACTGTCCGGCGCAGATGGTTGTTTTGGTTGCTGCGACAGATGTAGCGGGCTTGGTTGTATCGCGGACCGTAATGGTAAAGCTTCTGCAAACAGTGTTGTTACAGCTTCCTTCAGCACGCACAAAGTAGGTAAATGTTCCAGGAGTAGTTGCCTTGAAAGACAGTTGATTGCCGGTTCCTGCAGTGGCTCCACCGCAAGTTCCGCTAAACCACTTCCAGGTTCCATTGTGGCCCAAGGCTCCGCCTTCCACTTTCAGATTTGTGGTTTGACCTACACAAATGGCGGCATCGCCGGATATAAATGCTGCTGGTACCGAGGTATCACGAACAGTTATGGTAGTGCTTATGCAGCCCGTACTGTTGCAACCGCCTTCGCCTCTCAGGTAAATGGTGTGTGTGCCCAATCCCAGAGCTGCAGTGGTCATGACCAAACTATCGCCGCTACCCAGCCACGAGGAGCCCTGAACCAGGCAAGGAGGCAGGCCTCTGTACCAGTTCCACTTACCTCCTGAACTCATGTTGCCTCCAACACGCCTGAACACAACAGGCTTGCTGCTTTGACAAACAACAGAAGGAACAAGGATAGATGTGGCAGGCTTGCTGCTGTCCTGAATGGTAAAGGTTACCACACCGCATGCAGTTGTGTTGCATGCCCCTTCAGGTCTTACAAAATAGGTATACGTTCCGGGGGTTGAAGGCTTCACAGAAAGGCCGCTGCCTGTTCCTGCCAGTGTTCCACCGCAGGTGCCGGTATACCAGCGCCAGCGGGCACGGTAGCCTAAACGACCGCCACTAACCGACATATTTACTGTTGATCCCAGACAAACTGTACCCAGATTTTGATTTGAGGGAGCCACGCTGGTATCCACAACAACTACCGATTTTGAAGCGCAGATAGTAGTGTTGCACGCTCCCTGGGCATTTACGAAGTATGCATGAACACCAACCGGCATACTTGTCCTGATGCTGTCACCATTTCCTGCCCATGGAGTTCCGCTGCCACCGCAGGCGTTGCGGTACCAGTTCCATTGTGCACCGGCACCAAGCTTGCCGCCGGATACCCTTAATGTGTAATTTCTGCCGACACAAACGGTATCAGGGCCAAGCACTGCCACTGCAGGGCGGCTGGTATCATTCACCACAACGGTAAAGGTGCGACACAAAGTATTGTTACAAGTACCTTCGGCGCGCACAAAGTAGGTGTAGCTGCCGCCTGCCGACGGTGAAACTGTAAGTGTTGCACCGCTTGAAACAAGGGTTCCGCCACAGCTGCCGGTATACCAGCGCCATGAAGCTCCGGTTCCCAGTGATCCGCCATTGAGGGTAAGGGTTGTGCTGCCTCCCTGACAAATTGAGCTGCTTCCATTGATGGATGTAGCAGGAACACTGGTATCGCGGACAGTAATGGTTACACTGCGGCAGATGGTCGTATTGCATGATCCCTCAGCTCTTGCGAAGTAGGTATATGAACCGGCCACATTCGGTGAAACCGTCAGAGATGTACCGGATGCAATCGATGTTCCGCCACAGCTGTTCAGATACCATCTCCAGCTTGCATTGTGGCCCAGACTGCCACCATTGATGGTTAGCGTAGAAGACTGACCTCCGCACAAAATGGTGCTGGTTGCTGATATAGATGTTGCAGGCACAGAGGTATCACGCATGGTAAGGGTAAAGCTTGCACATGGTGTGTTGTTGCAACTTCCTTCTGCCCTTGCAAAATAGGTAAATGTTCCGGGGGTTGAGGGAGTTACTGTTAACGAAGATCCTGAACCTACGGAAGTTCCTCCGCAGCCACCCAGGTACCATCTCCAGCTTGCACCGGTGCCCAGTTTACCACCATTAATGGTCATAGTACTGCTCTGGCCTCTGCAAACAATGGCAGCTGTGCCGGAGATACTTGCAGGTGCAATTGACGTATCGTTTACGGTTACAGTCACTGTTCTGCAGGCCGTATAGTTGCAGGTTCCTTCTGCCCTCAGCGAATAGGTATATGTGCCTGGAGCCGAAGGTGTTACAGTTATCGAATTACCATTGGTAGAAGGGCCTGTTCCGCAGGTTCCTTCGTACCACTTCCATGTTGCATTGTGACCAAGAGAACCACCCACACGCGACAATGTAGTGCTTTGACCCAGGCAGAGGTTGGTTGTTCCGCTAATACTTGTAGCAGGCACAGATGTATCTCGAACCGTGATGGTAAAGCTGCGGCAAATTGTATTGTTACAGGTTCCTTCTGCACGAACGAAATAAGTGAATGTACCTGCTGCAGTCGGAGAAACTGTTAACGTTGTGCCGGTTTGAATGGAAGTTCCCCCGCAATTTCCGACGTACCATCTCCAGGAAGCACCATTACCCAGTGAACCACCGTTTATGTTCAAAGTAGAACTTTGACCCAAACAAATGGTAGCTGCAGTTCCTGAGATGCTGCTGGCGGGTACGGATGTGTCACGGATGGTAAAGGTATGCGTAACGCAGGGGGTTGTGTTACATCCACCCTGAGCACGTACATACAAAGTGTGTGTGCCAACACTTAGCTGTGATGTGGTTAAAGTAATGGAATCTCCACTGCCGGTCCAGGGGATACCGGGTCCACCGCATGCAATTCTGTACCAGTTCCATGCTGCTCCCTGGCTGAGTAAACCTCCGTTTATCTTGAATACCATAGGCTGAGCACGCTGACATACAAGCGTAGGTCCTGTAATTGAAGTTGGCTTGATAGATGTATCTCTGGTTGTAATTGTGATTGTGCGGCAAATAGTATTGTTGCAAATGCCTTCGGCCCTGACAAAATACGTATTCGTACCAGCATTGGCGGGATTTACTGTTATGGACGCTCCAGAATTGAGCAATGTTCCACCACAGCTACCGGTATACCAGCGCCATGATGCACCGGTACCCAGGAAACCACCATTCACACTGATGGTATTGCTGCTTCCCAGACAAACTGGTGCAGCTGGTCCGTTGATTGAGGTGGCAGGTACAGAAGTGTCTCTTACAGTGATGGTAGTTGAAAGACAAGCACTGGCACCGCAGTTATCCTCTGCCCTCACCCAGTAAGTGGTAGTCTGTGATGGGCTTACAGTGATTGTGTTTCCGGTTCCTGCAAGTCCTGTTGCACAGCCGGTATTATACCACTTCCAAGAACCTCCTGATCCAAGGACCCCCCCATTTCGGGTCAATGTAACAGTTTCTCCGTTACAGATAGTTGATTTGCTAACGGTAATGGATGTTGCCGGGCTGGAAGTAGTTCTCAGCCTGATCACCTTGCTTGCGCAAAGAGTGGTATTACAAATACCTTCCGCACGAACAAATAACGTCCTTGTTACATTGATGTTATAATTAAAGGTTGAGCCGGTTGCTATGGCAGTTCCGCCACAATTTCCGTCATACCATTTCCATGAAGCACCTGTACCCAGTGTTCCTCCATTGATACTGAGTGATACTGCAGCACCTATGCATCCGCTGTCAATGTTCGAAGTGATGCTGATAGGTCTTACGCTGGTGTCTCTTGTATTAACAATCTTTGAAACACAGAGTGTAGTGTTACAGGTTCCTTCTGCCCGCAGGTAATAACGTGTAGCTGCAGATGGTGAAACTGTAAGCGTATCTCCCGTTCCTACAAGTGTTCCGCCACAAGCAACAGGAACTAATGGTCCGGTGTACCATTTCCAGGTCGCACCATGCCCTTTGCTGCCACCCTGTGGATACAGTTTAGCGCTTGCATTGCGGCAAACAGAATCTGAAGTTGCTATGATAGCTGTTGCAGGTTTGCTTGAATCACGCACCGTAATAGTTATGCTTCTGCAGATAGTGTTGTTGCATGAACCTTCTGCTCTCAGGAAGTAAGTATGCGTGCCTGGAGTAGCAGGTGATACAGTAACAGAATTACCTGTGCCTGCACTGCTGCCGCCACAAGAATTACTGTACCATCTCCAGCTAGCACTGAATCCTAAAGAACCGCCATTACGTGTCAAGGTAGCACTCTGTCCAAGACAAATCGTGGTTGAGGTTGCCGATATGCTGGTTGCCGGTAAAGATGAATCCCTTACGGTAACAACTACACTTCGGCAAATTGTATTGTTGCATGTGCCTTCAGCCCTTACAAAATAGGTAGTGTTTACAGCAGGTGCAACTGTTACACTGCTGCCGGTGCCAAGGGAAGTACCCGCACAGCTACCGCTGTACCAAACCCAGTTGGCATTGTGGCCCAGTGAACCTCCGCTTACACTCAACGTGGTTGAAGTGCCCAGACAAATGGTGCTCACACCGGTTATAGATGTTGCCGGAATTGAACTGTCGCGCACAGTCACATTCACCGTCCTGCAGATGGTATTATTACAGGTACCCTCAGCTCTCACGAAATAACTGTAGGTTCCGGCTGATGTCGGGCTGATAACATTGCTATTGATACCATTACCTGCAGCTGTACCACCGCAGCTTCCGCTGTACCATCTCCATCCTGCCGCATGGCCCAGAGAACCGCCGTTTACCGACAAGGTTGTGCTCTGGCCCAGACAGATGGTAGTTGTTCCGGTTATAGAAACTGCAGGCCTTGATGTATCCCTCACAGTTACCGTATAACTCCTGCAGATGGTGTTATTGCATTTTCCTTCAGCACGCACAAAGTACGTGATGGTTCCGGCTGATGTAGGTGACACAGTAATGCTGCTGCCGGTGCCAACCACGGTTCCTCCGCAGGTACCGCTGTACCATCTCCAAGATGCTGCCTGACCCAGGCTACCACCACTAACCGAAAGGGTTGTAGAGGTGCCAAGACAAATTGTGTTATTTCCGGTTATTGAAACAGCAGGGACAGAAGTATCCTGCACAACAATGTTGATGCTTGCACATGCAGTGGTATTGCAGGTTCCTTCCGCACGCAGGAAATAAGTAGTGGATGTAGCAGGTGCAACATTCACGCTGTTGCCTGTTGAAAGCAGCGTGGTTCCGCAACCCCCTGTGTACCATTTCCATACAGCGCCTGCACCACGGAATCCTCCATTCGGAGTGAGTGTAGTTGTTCTGCCCACGCAAATGGTATCCGTTAGCGAGCTGCTGACGGATGTTGCGGGATCGCTGGGCCTTAAAACACGAAGTGTCGCTACATTCGTGGTTAAAGTATCATTGCCGCAGAGCCATATCTTTAATGTATAGTTTCCGCTGTCCGAAAGAGCTGCACCGGTAATCTGCAGTATGGGAGTGGCTGCACCGCTGAAAACACCACCATTGTTCAAAGCAATACCATTTTTAAACCATCTGTAATTGGCACTGATTCCTGCAGTAGTAGCTCCATCAAATGAGGCATTTCCACCCGGACAAATAGTTGTATCCACCGGATTGAGCAAGATGCTATTGGTATTGTCAAATTCATGGGCACCAATATCCGGCGTAGTGGTACTTCTGGTGGTATTCCAGTAGTCATCGGTTACTAAACTTACAGGAACACCGCCCTTATTCAGTGCACAGTTCGCCTGCTCGAAAACTCTCAGCCTCAGGAAATTGTTTGAAGCAAACACACTGCTAAGAAAGTCAGCATCTGCCGAAACCGACTGGGCATCGAGGGTTGCACCGACCAAAGTTTTATAATCCGATAGGGTTTGAGAATTGTTTGTTCCATCAGCGTAAACAAGGTTGTTCACACCCGGCGTACCGGCAAAGAAACTGTTACCGTTAGAACTAGCGAGATAAGTAGCGATACTGCTTGATGAACGCTGGAAAGCAATCACACGGCCTGTGCCTTTAGGAGTAGATCCATTATCAACGAGGTTGTTTCGCAGCAACAGGTTGGGCGTGGTAGAGGCAAAAATACCGGTGGCCGACAGATTGGTGCCAGTGGTATTTGCCGACAACAGAATTGTATTGTGGTCGATGAATGCTGTATCCAGGGATGAGGCATTTTCAACCGATATCCCCCTCAACGTACCAATGGAGTTTGCAGGAGCATTCAGGTTGGCAATAAGATTATTGCTGGCAAACAATTTGGTGCCTCCGTCAAACGCCAGACAACGTATTCCATATATTACCGGTGCTGTTCCTGCCGTTCCATGGATGATAAGATCACTGATTTTGTTCTTGATGATGGTGTAGGGTTTATTACTTGAAGATTCCATGATGATACCCCCAACAGTACCGCCACTTATCAGAGAGTCAATACGGTTGCCACGGAACCAGGTACCTGGACCATAATTATAACTGGTACTGCAGGCATAAACAATTCCCGTTCCTTGCGTATTCAGGTTGTGGAAGCTATTGCTGTCTATGAATCTCGCAGACGCAGAAGAAGATCCGTTGCCATTAAAGACACCGCAAATAAATCCGGTTCCGGTATTTGAACCCGAAAGAAGAATATCCGAGAATTCGTTTCTTACATACCTTTCTGTCAAGGTAGAATTGGCAGAACTGTAGTTCCATATTCCTTGGTAGTTTATTCCAGTGTTACCCAAACGAAGGTTTCGCACAACATTGCCTTCTACACGAACAGAAGTATCAGATGGGGTTGTTGATGCTATCCGGAAATTGGTGAAGGTTCCTGTTGTTGCACCTCTCCAGGAATTGTTTATGAAAGTATCCCCTATCAGCTGTTTATAGCGCTGATTGCCTGCTACGCTAATACCATTCAACATATTGTTGAACGTGTTATTCCTGAAACTATTAAAGTTGTAGTTGAAGAATCTTCCCGTACCTGTGGCATTTACACCAGTAAACGAACCTCCAAAACGACAGCCAATGACAAGGTTGTTATTGAAATTCATGGTACCATTAACACCGGCACTAATCAGGCCCACGGTTGCCCCACCCGATCCGAAGGTGTCATTGGTCAGCAGGTTGTTGGTAATGTTAAGATTACGCAATGCTGATCCTGTGGCTGCTATAGCCGTATGGCTGGATGTGCTGATGCTGATGGAGTTTCTCCAGATATTATTCCGGATATTACCCGTGTTGCCGGTGGTCAGCGCCAATTCAAAACCCCTGATAATGCCACTCAGCAAGGTATCATTTTCAACTGTGTTGCTATCGATAAAGTACTGGCCAGTGCCGGCAGCACCGGGAACATAAATATGATAATTCGTGCTATTCGATGCTGTACCGGTAAGGTTTCCTGAAATGAGGTTATTGCTTACTCTACCCGAAACTGAAACCGGAGGCGCATAAATTCCATATCGGAAAGTACCCGCTTTTATGTCTCTAAGCGTATTATTTATAGCACGGTAATTTTCACCACTACCAAGTGAGTAAATGCCATAGGACTGACCTGCAGTGACTGTGCCCATGATTATATTGCGGAGTGTATTATTTCTGATGAGCGCATTGGTTAAAGCATTTGTGTAAATACCAAAGTGTGATACAGCCGCAAACGCCCTTTCGCCTGATATCTCGTTGTCCATAATATCTGCAGTGACTGCCCCATTGCAGAAAAGACTGTACATTGTTGCAGAGAATGTATCATTTTGAACAGTATCACGCTGAACCAGCACATACCCCGGTGTTCCTGTTGCCCATATACCATACCAGGTTGCAGTGTTGGATATACCTGTTCCACTGCTTCTCCATACCTTGTTATCGGTAATTTCTGCGCGGCTTCCTGATCCTCCAACAGCAGCATAAATACCCGAAACTACCACAATACCTATACCAGAGGTATGTGCTACACTAACAACATTTCGCTGGATTTTTGTAATTACATTGCTGTTGGTACCGGTTGGATTCACTGCAATACCCAAAATCTGAGCATTATTTGCAACACCACCATCTGCCCGGTTGTCAATTAAGTTGCCGCTGATAAAAGTATTGTTGGTTTCCCAGATACGCATACCATTTGCTCCAAGAGGGAAGGCAGGGTCATTGGCGCCAAAGTTGGTAATTCTACAGTTAACTATAGAATCGCGCTGGTTTAATAAAGCGAATGGAGGAGTAGGATCATTGTATCCTGCTATAACAATCCCCGACTGACAGCGCTGAATGGTTAGATTGCTGAAAAGACAGCTGTCATGCGATCCTGATGTGGATGTGAGTGTTAAAGGCGTAATGCTTGTGGGTAAAATTGTACTTACCAAAATACCTTTTGAACCGGAAGTACCTACAGGTATACCGCCTGATTGTCTTTGATTCTTAGACATTCGTATGGCAGCATTTCGGATTACAACACGCTTGCAACCATCGCTTTCACTGCTGTTTAACAGCGCATATCCCCATTCCATAACATGGGTATTGGAATTAATGGTGCTGGTATCTTCCAAATCTATACCGTCTATGGTCACCCAATCTTCACCCACAATCTTGAATATACCATCAGGTGAGGGAGAGGCCAGGGTAGATGTACCGGCAAAGCTTACTATCTTGGGATTGGCTCCTGTACCCGATTTGCGAATTACAATGGGTCTAGCCTTGCTTGACCTATACCCGGGACATGAGCTGTTGATATATAGCTGTAAACCACCAACAGGGGCTGCTTCCAAATGGCCTGCGCGAACATCCAGTGTAACAGGGCCACTGAGACCTTTAAGGTTAATATCACTCAATGCCGCCGCCAGGGTAGCATAATCAGGAGTTGTGCCGCCTACAGTGAATGTACCGGACATGGGCGCGCTGATTAGCCTGTTTCCGGCAGGGTTGGCAGGAGTCATACTGTAGGTTGTACCTCCCAGCGTTAAATCCACTGCCTGAGCATCCAGCACATCTCCGCCGTTGCCGCATTTCACGTCATACACCAGCCAGAGATAAAAACTACCGTTACAATATACAGGCACGTTACCGGTGAAGGAAATACTGCCATTGGGATTGGCAATGCTGCTGCCAAAACGGGTGGCATTGTTGCTGAACACATTGGAAGTTCCGGTAAAGAACACCTTGGCACTGTCAATATCGATGGGAGGATTGGTAGTGCCGGCGGTATTGAACTGAATATTAGTGAGGTTGAGCGTTTTGGCTGCAGAAGCTACATTCAATTCTACACGCAGAATGGGGACATTGGTTGCACCCTGTGAAACACCGCCGGGTATCTGGGTTACCGTTGGAGTTACTGTCGGGGTTGAGACTACCGGAGTAAAGGCACCTTCGTCCGCTCCAATATCTGGGGTTGTTAAGCTTCGGATATCACCGTCAAAATCCCGGTCTATGCCAAGTATGAAAGTACCATTCCCTTCAACAAGAGAAGGAATAGTAGGGTTGATATGCAAATAGCCGGAGCTTGTTGGCGCAAGACTTGAAAAATTCAATATGCTTGAAACTGAATATGCATCACGCACACCACCACCTTGCAGAACAGACCGGTTCAGGAAGTCGCACATGGTTTGATCAAAACTACCGTCGCTTACATTTCGATAAATTAAATTGGCTGTGCTTGGAACACCTGCATACAAAAGATTGTTATTGGAAGCAGTATTATATAAAGTCTGGTCAAATGCAAACGCTTTTTGGAAAGCAACCGTTCTTCCGCTTCCTTTTGCTGTGCTTGTATTATAAAAAATGTTGTTAGATATAGAATAGCGACCTGTAGGATTGCTGCCATTGGTTGCACCAAAATAGAGTGCTGCAGAGTTAAACTCGGCGCCGGCAGAAGTTGTATTGAGATAAACTGTATTGTGGTATATACGATGAATACCGCCACCAAAAACCATCAGGCCAGACAAGTAAGATGTTGTTGAGTTCAATTGACTTGCCACAACATCACCAATAATATTATTGTGAATCAATGAACCAAACTCTGAATAAACATTTACTCCGTGAGCAGTAACGGTAGGGGTAGTTGAAGCAGAGATATCCGCTACCTTATTCTGCGTGATTTCGGCATATTTGAATGATTGGCTTACAATGCCATACATGTTTACCGTGGTAGAAAGGGCACTGCTGTTGTTGTAAATACGGGTAACAGTATTTTGATTTTGAATCAAGGTATCCGCACTCAGCGAGGCAATACCCCAGGTAGAACAGTTGGTATACAATGAAACAGTGGCAATAGAATCTACAGTATTACCCTGCATGGTTACAACATTTCCACCAGAAACAAGAATTCCTATAACTCCGGAGTTTGTCGAACTGATACCCACGCCTTTTGCATTTCTTATGAGATTGTTGTTTACAGTACAATTTGCATAGCCGCTGGTTTGAGTGTTTATGCCATAAAAATCACCTGCAGAAGTAACAGACTTATTGAAGTTGATATTTCTGACGATATTGTTAGTAATTGTTATGGATGAATCAATCAAGCCGGGGGTGGTTGATGTATTCCAGGTCTGTATGCCATAACATTGCCCTGTACCAGAGGTAGCAGTATTGGTAATATTGAAGAATGTGTCCCTGTCAAAAATTTTAGTTTTGGCAACACTCGATGAAGTGAAATATCCAATTACGGTTTTATTTGCCCCCATGCTAATGTCACTCATCCGGTTTCTACTGATATCCAAACGATTGAAGTGTGCCGCAGTATTTAGGTAAACCCCATACAATGAACCGCCACTCGAATTTGCAGAGAAAACACTGTTAATAAAGCGGTTACCTGTAACTGTTAGGTTCTGGTTTCTTCCACCCGCATAAACACCGATTGCTCCATGAGGCGAAGGGCTCAAAGCAGATGCCGGAGCGTGGTTCCAGATAATGGTATTGTTTGTAATAACACCTCCACTGAAATTTTCAGCAGTAGTTGTGTTGGCTGACCCCGTGCCAATACGAATACCGAACATAGATCCGCCTGTTTGTGTATGATCTACACCTCCATTGGCTTTATTGTCAATAACATTGCCGGAAATCACATAGTTATTTACACCCAGCATCATAATACCATTGGTTTCGATAGTACTACCACCAAAATTATTCATGACGTTGCCAACAATAGAATCTCTGTTGTCCTTCCATGCGTAGTTTCTGTCGGAATTCTCTATTCCATACCATATGATGGGATGATAAACATTTGTAATGGTGTTGAAGCCAATAAAAACACTATCAACCGTTCCGGAAGGCAATGTTGGTGTTAAAGTAGTAGTTCCGGTTCCGGTAACATTTGTAACAAGAATACCTGTTGCACCGCCACCCATTCTGTTATTAAATGATGCTCCAACATTCAGTCGGTTTAAACGGATTAAACAATTGGTAATTACAATCCTTTTGGAGGCATCGTTATTATTTCTCTTCGAGATCATAATACCAAATTCTGATCGGGTGGTGGTGGTGGTATTCAATGAAGTATCAACGAATGATAGGCCATTGATGGTTACATAATCCTCCCCGTTTATCTTAAAAATTCCATCTGGGGTAGTTGAAGTGGGTGAAGCCACTCCTGTTCCTGAATAAATAATGGGTCTGTTACCAGGTCCAGATGCACGACGAATGGTTAGTGTATTTACTTTATTTGGTCGGGTAGCACCGCAGGCCACTGGTGGATTGACATCCAAAACAATGCCGGCACCACCAGGCGCGCGCTCTGTATGTCCGTTTCGCACTTCCAATACCACCGGGCCGGCCAGACCACGGGTGTTTACATCATTAATTGCGGCAGTTAGGGTTGGATAATTGGGCGTTGCCCCACCAACTGTGTATAAACCAGTCATGCCGGCACCCAAGGTACTGATGCTCCTATTGAGGGCAGGCGCGCCCGTGGATATAAAGGTTCCCACTCCACTGACGTATACGGTGTCAAGCTGGCAATCCAACACAAAAGTTCCTGCACCGGGGCACTTCACGCCATAAGTTACTATGAAGTTCATGGTTCCGGCACAGGCTACCCTCTCTGTCAAATTAAATGCAAATCCACCATTGGGATTTACCACAGTACCCACCAAAATGGCATTGGACAGTGAGGTGTTAGACTGGCTATACCAAAGCTTAGCAGTGTCTATACTAGTAGAAGCATTGGTTGTACCCAGAGTATTAAAGCGAATACGGCTTATATTGGCCGGTGCTGTCGAACTGAATGAGCTTAATGTAATGGCCGTTCCCAGGATTACTGCATCACGAGTACCAGGTGTTACAGCAACTGTAGTTGGATGGTTAACTGTTGCTGAAACTGTTGCTGAAGATGTAGAAGATACGCTGCCGTTAAACTCATCAGCTCCAATATCAGGAGTTAAGAAATTGCGGGTTTGACCCTGCACGTCGGGTATCTGGAAATCAGCTCTTGAATATCCACCGCCTTCAGCAAAAGTGGGTGTGGCAGGATCTACCAGCAAGTAATTTGGTGATGATCCCGATACCGACAAAAATGAAACCGGTGCCTGCACGCTGTTTAGCTCTCTGGGTGCAGTAAGGCGTGTAACAAAGTCGCACAGCGATGCATCTGTGAATGCGCTTGAACTGTTTCTATAAACCGGATACTTGGGATTTACCAAGGGATTGGTGTAAAACAGGTTATTGTTGCTTCTGGTTGTATAAGCACCTGTTCCGGGGGCTCCTGTGGTACTTTGCCAGATGGCAGCAGTGAAAGCATTGGGATCCGAGCCCGGGGTAGATGTATTGTAGAAGATATTATTATATATATCTGCAGTGTAGGTTGAGCCGGATATGAGCAACGCTGCCGTGCTGAATGAAGTTGCTGAACCGGCTGCATTCAAATAAACGGTATTATTAAAGATGCGCGATGCAGCCGGAGATGATCCTGCAGCGTTTAATTCTATACCAACGGCTGATAGAAGGGAAGTGCTGTTAGCCGGGGCAGAAATGTTGCCTGCACGGTTATTCCATAACCACACCATTGCACTGGCACCTGATACATTAATACCCCTTGCATAACCATTGCTGCTTTGGTTGCTGATGTCGGAAATAGTATTGTTGTATGCATATACTTTAACTCCACTGGAGGGAGCAATGTTTAGCCCGGTGGCAATAGAAGCTGAAGTGGTCGAGCTTGAACTGGTTACAATCCTCCTGCAGATATTATTAAAAATCAAAATAGAGTCACCGCTAGCTGAAAAAGAATAATCCAAACCTGAGGCCAATGTGCCTACAGTAGAATTGCTGGTATACAGCGAATCAAAAAGGTTATCGCTAATTTGACCATAATCAAAACCCCAGCCAAAATAACCACCTCTGATGCTTGCAAAGCCGTTAATATTGCTGATGGTGTTGTTTGTAAAAACAAGATTATCACTGCTACCTGTTCCGTATTGAACGCCGATAAAGCTATTTGAAGCACTAGCAGTATTGGGCCCGTCTATTTTAGAAATGACATTTCCTCTAATATATCTCAATCCTAAAGAAGGGCTACCGTTTTCATAATAACCCCAGTTTGTTGAGGTTCCAGTTGTCCCGGACTCAAACGTGTACCCAGCAATAATATTGCTGTCTACGATGTAATATCTCGCGGAGCTACTATTGTTTATTCCATATGAACTGCCTCCGATGTTTCTTATTATTATTCCATCGTTGAGGTTTTGACTACCAATTATATTCCTTGAAATCTGATATCCCTTGAAATAGTTCCAACCGGATGAAGATACGAAATTGATACCGGTAAATGCCTGTGAGGCGGTATCCCTGAAAATCGCATTTTCCCGCACTTGTGTAAGCTCAGCGCCACCTGATGAATTACCAGCAGAAATACCGGTAAAGCGATCGGTTGACACCGTGCCGGCACAGCGGCCACCTGAAATGGTGTTGCGCATTACCTGCAAACCCCTGTTACAAAATGCTGTTGCCACTATTCCATTTACACTGCCAAACAAGTTATACAAACCAGTTATGGTATTGTCATTGATGCGCTGTCTGGATTCTGGGCCACCATTGACAGATTCACTGCGAATACCAAAAACGGTTGTACCGGTAATATTGGGATTTCGTGCTGTAATGGTGTTGTTTGAGCAGATAATAAACGCATTGTTGTTTGTTTGGCCATTTAACCAAATACCATTTACGGTTGTGCCTGCCGGCATACCCGTATAGCCGATCTGGCTATTATTGTTAATTCTGTTATTTCTGACAACCAGGTTGTTTTGGTTGTAGGTTTTAATGCCGGTTTCCACAAAACCTGTAACGACACAACCTTTGGGATCAGTAGATCCGCCGATGGTAGTGTTCTGATCAATAAAATTGAATGGTGCTCCACCGTCATCACTTGACCGAACCAGAATACCTGTGTAGGCATTGAGAATCGTATCCGCCTCCAAAATATTGTTTTCACAGCGTCCTGCACTGGAAGCCGGAACAGTAGTGGTTGTTAGTGCGTTGTTTACAGCACCTACAAAAGCGATACCCTTGTTGCCGTTTTCAAAAAGCGTGGGGCCTACTGACATTACCGGGTTTCTGAACCATACACGGCAACCCGAAATGGTCACATTCTGAGAGGCATTTACAGTAGATGCCCTGAAAACCATTATGCCGGCCTCCATCTGAGCCGCGCCTGTTGTATTTGAATCAGCAAAATTGATACCGTCAATGGTAATGAAGTCACCGCCATGGATACCCAAAATGTAATCAACCGTGGTGGAACCGGAGCTCATGGTTACAGTTCCTACTCCTGCATTGATCAAGGGTTTTGGGCCTGAACCTCTGCTTAAAAAGCGAATAGGATTGGTTACTGTACCTGTGGCATTTAAGTTTATACCTAATGAAGGGGCAGTTTCCCTGTGTCCCCTTTCCAGATACACGTCCACCGGGCCGGTTACTGCACTTGCGTTCAACGCTGAAACAAAAGAATTTAAAGTAGGATAGCAGCTGCTGGGAATACCATAAACACCCGAAAACCCTGAGCCTGAAACAACGGTATAACTATAGTTGGATGCACTGTTGTTATCGATTTGCAACGTGGCCATTTCATAAGCCGATTGCCCTGCTGTAACTACATCTGCTGCAAGTTGTGCAGACGTTTTGTTAGTTGAAAACGCATAATAGTAAACGGTAGTTCCTGCACTTTGACAAGGAAGTATAGCTGTACCTGTGTTTCCGCTCATGGTAACAGCCACCACGTCGGAAGTGGTAAATGATGCATTGGTGCTGTAGCGAACATACAATAATTCACCGGCAGCAGGTGCAGAAGCAGTATTGACAGTTACAAGGACACTGTTGTTGGCACTTGGAGAGCCTGTGTTGGCAGTAACCGAAGTTATGGCCACAGGATTAAATCCTGTCTCAATAACGGACATGTTTTCATTTACCGGTGTACCCGCGGTGGAGTTTTCGGTAATATTGAAAGTATAAAATCTTGATGCGGTAACCGCGGGCAAGGTGCCATCCGTGCCTGCACCTGATCCATTGGTAGTGGCAGAGCCATATGCAGGGGGATTGCCTGACGCTGGAATCACCAGTTGATTAAAACCGGGCAATTGAATTTGACTTCCAGTGCCTCCGGCAGGCCTCCAGTTTCTTGTGAAGGAAGGACTTACCGCGGTGCCGGTTCCAAAAGCCCAGGTTCGGCCCGCAGGTGCGCCACCGGAAGCCTGGATCCGAACCTGCCTGAAACGTCCAAAATCATTCAGGTTATAGTTAACGGATGTGCCACCTGCAATCTGCGAGCGCAGTACTGATGGTATTTGTGCAACAACATTGCCGGCGAGGGCAGCTACTGCAAAAATTGAAAGTCCTTTGAGGAAGTTGGCGTAAAGGTTTTTCATCTAGATTATACTTTGGGGCAATATATAATTATTTTTTTAATATACAAGCGTTTTGGCATGGCTATTTTAAATACAATAAAAAAGCGGGGCATTTAACCCCGCTTTTTTAAGCAATATGAATTCTTATTAGCTTTTGAATTATTGTTTTACTTTCAGCAATTTTGAAGTCATCAACTTGCCTTCGTTACCTTCAACAACTACGGTGTAAACACCTTCCGGCAGAGTAGAAGCATCAACTGAAATGCTTGATGCTCCCACAGTTCTTCCGGCATTGTGCTGCACTACCAGTCTTCCGGCCTGATCAAATACTTTAATACTGATGGTATTTACCGTATTCAGGTCCAGTTTCACATTAAATGAAGCCTGGAACGGGTTCGGAGATATTTTGATCTGGTTATTGATGGTTGCATTTTTAACACTAACAGGATACAGCGTGATACCCATACCAAACTGTCCCATGGCATTGATACCGTTACGCTGAACGTATCCTGATGAAACAGAACCGGCAATATAGGTAGAATTGGTAGGTGGCTTCACCCAGTCAGATGCAAGTGTGCTGGAAGCAGGCCTGTTCAGTATTGAGAAACTGTTATCTACAAGACCTGCGGTAAAGGTAGGCTGGTTATGGAACCAAAGCTTCAGGTCGAAATTACCGGAAGTGATGCTGCCATTGGGCTCAAGATACCAAACACCGCCATTGCTAACGCTTCCATAGGGATTGGATGTTGCTGTTTCGAATACATTCAAACCTACGTCCGTTCCGGGCTTCGGTCTAAAGTGTGCGAGCACTGATGAAACGCCGGCTACATTGTGGTTGATAAACTCTGCATTGTTACCTTCAGCAATGCTTCCCACAGGGAACTGATAGGTTTCATCCACAGTTTTGATGCTACGGCGCAGGTTACCTGCGATCCAGCCTGAACGGAAATTGCTGTTTCCACCCAGAGCTACTACTGCATTCGAATTATCATTGGTCACATTTACTTCATAAGACCCGGTTATTACCGAACCATTGCCAAGTAACAGATTACCTGTTACGGTAATATTTCCGTTCAAGGTAACTTCACCGGCCAGATTCACTTCCAGGTCACGTGTTACGAATCCATCGGCAGTAACAGCTCCTCCGGAGAGGAATGAAACCGTTCCTGCAGAGGTAAACGACCCTGATTTAACCAGAGAGCCATTCATTTGCAGGGCTCCGGTAGCGGCTACAGAGAGATTAGCACCACTGTTTACAGTCAGGTTTCTGGCTTTTGCCAAGGCAGTTATTACCGGCTGGTTGGGTGTTCCGGAAGGAATTACCACATCGGTTGAAGCAGTGGGTATACCTCCGCACCAGTTGTCACTTTCATGCCAGCTGCTGTTTTTCACACCTACCCATGTTCCTACAGGCGAATTGAGGATGCTGATCTGCTTGGTTACCGAAGTGCTGTTGAAGCAACGGTTTTCTGTACGCAGTTCAATATCTGAAGTATTGCTAAGGGTTACGGTAATCGAATCACCGGTTCCTATCGAGGTAAGTGTGCCACCGTTATTAATATACCACTGACGAGTTTCGCCCTTCAAGAGCGCAGGACCATTGGCATATAACTTAATCGGAGTGCCTGCACATGCCTGATTATAATTTGCGCTAATGGCCACAGGAGCTGCAGGCGTTTGGATTACATCTACACGAACAGAAGCACAACCTGTAATTCCGCAAGGTCCTTCTGACCTCACAAAATAGGTAGTAGTATCATTCGGAGAAACGGAGATAGATGCACCGGTGCCCACAGGAGTGCCACCACAAGTTCCGCTATACCAGGTCCATGTGGCATTGGTGCCCTGCACACCACCATTTACGGAAAGGGTAGTGCTCTGGCCTTTGCAAATATTGGTGGAACCATCGATAGCTGACGGCATTGCAGGAGCCTGTCTTATGGTAAGAGTGAAAGAAACACAGGCAGTTGTGTTGCAACTACTGCTACCCTTGAGATAAAATACATGCGTTCCAACACTCAGCATCTGAGGGGTTAATGTTATGCTATCACCTGTTCCTGTCCATGGAACTCCTGACCCCCCACAACCTCCTCTATACCAATCCCAACGACCGCCGGGACTAAGACTTCCACCAACACGCTTCAATGTAAATGGCGTATTTCCAGGACATACTGAGGCGGGACCAGAAATCGCAGTGGCTGGTTTACTACTGTCTGTTACGGTAAAGGTTATTGCCGCGCAAGGTGTTGTATTGCAGATTCCTTCCGCACGAACAAAATAGGTATATGTTCCAGGAGCTGTTGGTGTAACTGTCAGGCTTGGGCCTGTTGCCAGAACGGGTCCTCCACATGTAGCAAACCATTTCCAGGTTGCACGGTATCCCAGACGACCTCCACTTACAGTCAGTGTACGCTTATTTCCAAGGCATGTTGTGAAGAACTCATTGGTACTTTGTGGACGGATGCTGGAATCAACTACAACCACACGCTTAACTACGCATGGCGTAGAATTGCATATACCATCGGCCTTGAGATAATAGAAATGAACCCCTGCAGGCATTTTTCTAGAAATATTATCTCCAGTACCTTCCCATGGAATGCCAGGTCCGCCACAAGCAACTCTATACCAGTTCCAGGTTGCACCGGTACCAGTTTTTCCACCATTTCTGGCAAGATTAATAGTACCACCTTCACAAATTGTATCAGGTCCTGTGATTGATATTGGCATACCGGAAGTATCTCTCATGGTAACAGTAAAGCTCCGGCAGATTGTGTTATTGCATACACCTTCAGCACGAACAAAGTAAGTGTAGCTACCCGCTGTTGCCGGACTAACAGTAATGCTGGCTACACCTGTAGCGATGGGTGTTCCGCCGCAAGATCCCAGATACCATCTCCAGGTTGCACCTGTGCCCAGCGTTCCTCCATTCATAGAAAGGGTAGTGCTCTGTCCCTGACACAGAGTAGGCGTTCCGCTTATGCCACTAGGAGCCACGGAAGTATCGCGCACGGTAATGGTAAAGCTTCTGCATGGAGTCGTGTTACAAAGACCTTCAGCACGAACAAAATAGGTAAAGGTTCCGACAACTGTTGGACTAAGCGTAAGTGAAGCCCCGGAATGAACAGGTGATGAGAAACCACAATTACCCAGGTACCATCTCCAAGCAGCACCGGTTCCGAGAGAACCTCCGTTCAAAGAAAGGGTGGTGCTTTGACCTATACAAAGTGTAGAAAGCGTTCCGGTTACAGATGTGGCCGGAGATGATGTATCTCTTACAGTTACAACATATGACTGACAAACGGTGTTATTACAAACACCTTCCGCGCGTGCAAAATAGGTATACGTTCCAGGTGCAGGTATAACAGTGATAGAAACACCCGTTCCTGCCGATGCACCGCCGCAAGAACCTAAATACCATCTCCATGTTGCACCGGTTCCAAGGCTTCCACCTGTCAATGTCAGAGTTGAGCTTTGACCCCTGCAGATTACAGGAGTTCCAATAATGGAGGTAGCTGGTGTTGAAGTATCACGAACAGTTAAAGTAATGTTTCGGCAAATGGTAGTATTACATGAACCTTCTGCACGCACGAAGTAAGAATACGTTCCGGGAGCGAGGTTAGTAAGCGTTAAAGTATTACCTGTTCCTGCAAAAGCACCCAGACAACTTCCCTGATACCATCTCCACGAAGCGGCATGACCCAGTGAACCACCTACAACACTCAGTGTTGTGTTTTGGCCACGGCAGAGCAGCGTATTACCACTGATGGAAGCAGCTGGAACGGAAGTGTCTCTTACTGTGAGCGTCACACTAATGCAAGCAGAACTGCCACAGTTACCTTCTGCTCTAACAAAGTAGGTATAAGACCCGGGAATGGATGGTGCTACTGTCAAACTTGCACCGTTACCAATGTTTCCAACACCGCAACTGCTATTATACCATTTCCATGAAGCGCCGGTGCCAAGAGAACCGCCCACCACAGTAAATGTTGAAGATTGTCCCCGGCAGATGGTGGTTGTTCCGTTAATGAAGAGTGCAGGCACAGAAGTATCCTGAACTGTAACCTGCTGACTACGGCAAATAGTGTTGTTGCAAGTGCCTTCAGCCCTTACAAAGTATGTGGTTGAAGTAACAGGACTAACAGAGATGGTGCTACCGGTGCCGATAGGAGTACCTGAACAGCTGTTACTGAACCATCTCCAGATGGCGCCGTTACCTAGGGTTCCACCATTTACACTTAGGGTAATGGATGACCCTCTGCAAACCGTTGATGGTCCTGATATGGAATTAGCAGGAAGGGAAGAATCCCGAACTGTTACAATAGCGGCTTTGCAAGGTGAATTCTTGCATGTGCCTTCAGCACGAACAAAGTAGGTTGTATTTGTTGCCGGAGCTACCGTAACACTGCTGCCGGTACCCACGAGTGTACCACCGCAGGAACCGCTATACCACTTCCAGCTGGCGCCGGGTGCCAGACTACCACCGTTGGTGGTGAGGGTAGTTGATGTTCCCTGACAGATTGTTGTGTTACCCAAAATACCCACAACCGGGTATGATGTATCCCTCACTGTAAGGGTAAACATACGACAGATGGTGTTGTTGCAGGGACCTTCAGCTCTTGCATAATAGTTATATGTTCCGGGTGCGGAGGGTGAAACCGTGAAACTGCTGCCCGTTGCTATTGATGTTCCGCCACAGTTAGCCTGATACCATTTCCAGGTTGCACCGGCACCTAACTTACCTCCGCTTAATGTTAAAGTACTGCTCTCTCCTACACAGATGGTGGATGATCCGCTTATTCCTGAAGCAGGAAGAGACGTATCGCTTATCACAAATGTTTTGCTTACACAGCTGGTCATGTTACAGCCATTAAGACCGCGAACAAATACCGTATGAGTTCCAAGACCCAATGTTGCCGTGGTAACAACAAGAGAATCACCGGAACCCATGCCTGACTGGTTAGGACTTCCATGGCAAGCTACGCGGGTCCATGTCCATGAAGCACCAGGACTCAACTTACCTCCTACAGGTTTAAATACGAGTGGAGCACTTCGTTCGCATACGGAGGTTGGGCCCGATATTGACAAAGGTGTTTTGCTGGAATCCGTAACCGTCAAAGTGTAGGCAGCGCAGGTTGTTGTATTACAGGTACCTTCAGCTCTTCTGTAATACAAATAGGTTCCTGGAGTGGAAGGACTTACGGTAAGAGTGGGTCCGGTACCTACCAGGGTACCGCCGCAGGAACCGCTGTACCATTTCCATTGGGCTCCATGTCCGAGGCTACCTCCAGGGTTACCTCCGTTAATTCCAAATGTTTTTGAAGTACCCAAACAAATCGTAGCTGAAGGGGCTTCTGTAGGTCGAACGCTTGAATCTCTTATTACTACTGCCTTAACAGCACAAACTGTCGAATTACAAGCTCCTACTGCTTTCAAATAATAATAACTAATTCCGGGGTTCATTTGGGTGAAGATAGAGTCACCAGTGCCCTCCCAGGGAGTACCTGGCCCACCACAAGCTACCCTATACCATTGCCAGGTAGCACCAAAACCAAGTGAGCCACCTGAGCGTTTTAATTTGAAAGTCAAATTCTGACATATAGAATCTATACCTATAATTGCCGTGGCTGGTTTTGAAGTATCTCGAACGGTAATAGTTACAGATCTGCAAAGGGTATTGTTGCACGATCCTTCAGCCCTACCGAATACAGTCACCGTTCCTGCTGATGTAGGACCCCAGGTTAAAGGAGAACCTGTTCCGATAGAGGTTCCGCCACAAGATCCGGTGTACCACTTCCAGCTGGCTGCATGTCCGAGGTTTCCACCATTAAAACTAAGGTTTATCGTTTGACCCAGACAGATGGTTGTAGCGCTTGCTAAAACTGATATTGGGCTTGTGCTGGTATCCCTTACGGTTAATGTGAAACTACGGCAAATTGTATTGTTGCAGTTACCCTCAGCCCTTGCGTAATAGGTATAAGTGCCTGCCACCGTTGGCGAAGCTGCATAGCTGTTACCTGTAGCAATAGGCGTACCGCCGCAATTACCTAAATACCATTTCCAGCTTCCACCTGCACCCAACTTACCGCCGCTGACTGACAAAGTGCTTGTTTCGCCACGACATATGGTGCTTGTTCCGTTAATAGTATTTGCAGGTACAGAAGTATCACTAATCACAAAAGTTTTGCTAACGCAACTCGTCATATTACAGCCATTGATACCACGAACAAACACGGTATGGCTTCCAAGGCCCAGTGTCGATGTGCTAACTACCAGGGAGTCTCCAGAACCCATACCAGACTGGAAGGGATTTCCATAACAAGCAACGCGCGTCCAAATCCAGGATGCACCGCTGCTCAATAATCCACCAACAGGTTTGAATACCAGAGGTGCACTGCGCTCACATACAGAAGTAGGACCCGATATTGACAATGGCGTCTTGCTAGAATCCGAAACCGTTAATGTATAAACAACACATGGGGTTACATTACATGTACCTTCGGCCCGGCAGTAATATGTGTATGTTCCAACTGACGATGGACTTACAGTTAAGGTTGCTCCGCTACCTATGAGGGTTCCTCCGCAAGATCCACTGTACCATTTCCACTGTGCACCATGACCCAATCTGCCTCCATTTGCACTAAAAGTTTTGGATGTACCCAAACAAATAGTAGAGGGCGTAGGACTTAGAGGCTTGATGCTGGAGTCTCGAATAACCACCGCTTTTATTGCACATGAGGTGGAATTACAAAGGCCTTCCGCCTTCAAATGATAATAACTAATACCCGGGTTCATTTGTGTGAAGATAGAATCTCCTGTGCCCTCCCATGGAACGCCCGGTCCACCACAAGCTACCCTATACCATTGCCAGGTGGCACCTGTTCCCAAAGTACCTCCTACTCTTTTTAATTTGAAAGTAACATTTTGGCAAATACTATCAACACCTGTTATCGATGTCGCAGCCACACTGGAATCTCCCACAACTATATTTATTGTAACGCAAGAAGTACTTCCACAAGCATCGGTTGCTCTTGCAAAATAGCTTGTGGTTGAAATGGGCGAAACATTGATGGAAGTGCCTGTGCCAAGAAAAGTACCTGTGCCGCAAACATCTTTGTACCATTGGAAGTTGCCGCCGTTTGGCAAGCTACCTCCATTCAAAGTCAGTGTGGCCGTATTCCCTGGTTTGAGGCAGCCGGGAACAGAGGAAGTGATACCGGTAGGAGCCACAGCACAAGGTGTAACGGTGTAGCTGTAATTTGCTGCACTGTTATTATTGATATTCAGCGTGAGCATATTATAAGCCCCTTGTCCGTATGTGCTCGCCTGAGAAGTTAACTGAGAAAAAGTGCGGTTCGAGGAAAACACATAATAGAAAATAGTGGAACCATTTGCCTGGGGCGGGATTTTGGCAGTGCCTGATGTACCCGTCATAGTTACAGGAACCACAGTTGAAGTGGTAAAAGAGCTATTGGTACTATACCTTAAATAAACAAATTCACCCGCGGACAATGCCGCTGATGTGTTAGCGGTTACAACAACCGAATCTATGCTGCGCGGACTTAAGGGCAACCTTGACACAGAAGTTATGGAAACTGGATTGTAAGAAGTTTCCAGAATTGCCATGTCTTCATTTATCACGTTCGTTGGCGTTGACTTTTCGGTAATGTTGAAAGTGTAATAACTTCCTCCCGTCACAGCCGGCATTCGAGCATAACAACCGCTCGTGATTACTTCAGCAAACTGATATGTTTTGGGGCTGGATGGAACAATTACCTGGTTGAGACCCGGTATGGTCAAAGGAGTACAGCCATTGTCCGCCCAGCTTCCGGGTGACCCCCAAAAATTCCAGAGGTTTCCTGTTGCCCACGAAGTGGGCGCCTGATGTCTGTACTGCCTGAACTGCCCTAAATCATTTAGGTTAACGTTGTAGGTCCAAACATTACTTATTCTGACTGTGATTTGGTTGGGCTGCGCAATTGCTGTGTTCGTGAGAAGGATAAGTGCTATTGCAATAGCAAATTTCTTCAATGATTTGTAAACGTTTTTCATCTAATGAAAGTCAATTTGGGTGTAAAAATGACTCAAATTTTCTAAAAAACCAAATTTTGTGCGATAAATGTTGTATGTAAATGAGTTAAAAGCATGATTTTGAGCATGCGAAAGACACAATATATTTCATAATAAATATTTTTACATAAGTATTATATTACTTTGTTATTTTTAATTTAATACAATTTATTTTGGGTATTCATAAAAACGCAGAATCCCCTCAGGGCCAATTTTTCGTGGATATAATATAATTTTATTGTTACATTATTTTTGCTAAAAATAACAGACAATCCGACTTGAGCTCTTTGAATATTTTTTGAAAGACATACAGGCTGTCTTTCAGCCTAAAATTCTCTTCTACAGTTCTGTGCTCAACAGCTACATTGTTCTCTTTGACATTTTCAGTGATACGCAATTCATCCTCATGAATATCTTGACGTAACTGATCAATTACTTCCTTTTGGCGTCTAAACTGATTCTGAAAATGCTCTACCTGTGCCATAAATTCTTTTCCGGTATTGGCTTTGGCGATTTCCTGCAAGCGGATTTCAAACGATAGTATTTCGTCCTTGGTTAAATCCAGCATTGAATTCCAATTTGCATGCAAGTGATGCAGCTCTTTTATATGTATATTTTTTGACATAGCAGAACAAAGCTATGCCGACAAACAGAATTATAAAGTGACTTGGGTCGCCTTTCGGTTCTTTAAACCGCGAAACTCTCTCCGCATCCGCAGGTGCGGGAAGCATTGGGATTGATAAAATTGAATCCTTTGCCGTTCAAACCATCGCTGAAATCGAGCTCTGTGCCGCAGAGGTACAGAAAGCTCTTCATATCGCAAACCACCTTCAGATTTTCATCGCCAAAAACCATGTCACCAGGCTGGGATTCGTTATCAAAATCCAGCTGGTATGTTAAGCCTGAACAGCCGCCGCCTTTTACACCCACCCGCACAAAATAATCAGGTGCACTGATGCCTGCTTGGTGCATGAGTGCGTGAACCTTGCCTCGGGCCTTGTCGGTGATGGTGATATCGCCGGTATCGGTGAGCATAAAGCTTAGTGGTGGGATTTTTCTTCAGCAATGGGTTCTAAGCCCTGCTTAACACGATAGTCGTTGATGGCAGCACGGATAGCGTCTTCGGCCAGCACAGAGCAATGGATCTTAACAGGAGGCAAAGCCAGTTCTTCCACAATGTCCATGTTGTCTATAGTTAACGCCTGGTCCACAGATTTTCCCTTCAGCCACTCGGTAGCAAGCGATGAGGATGCAATGGCAGAACCACAGCCAAAGGTTTTGAAACGGGCATCTTCAATCACGCCGGTCTCGGGATTTACCTGAATCTGCAAACGCATAACGTCTCCGCACTCGGGTGCTCCTACCAAACCTGTACCCACGTTTGGACTGCCTTTATCGAGCGTACCCACATTGCGGGGATTGCTGTAGTGATCGATTACTTTTTCGCTGTATGCCATATCATTTAATTTAAATGGTTTTCAATACAAAGTTATATATTATTTAGAATCTTTCCAAACAGATTAATGCTCTGTCCATTGCACAGATTTGAGGTCAATCCCCTCTTTGAACATTTCCCAAAGCGGGCTCATGTCGCGAAGACGGTTTACCGCATCGGTTACGCATTTGATGGTAAAATCAATCTCTTCATCTGTCGTGAAGCGGCTAAGGCCGAAACGCAGTGAACTGTGAGCCAGTTCGTCATCCAGACCCAGGCTTTTCAGCACGTAGCTGGGCTCCAAAGATGCCGATGTGCAGGCAGATCCGGAAGAAACGGCTATATCTTTTATCGCCATCATCAGTCCTTCACCTTCCACATATTTAAAGCTGATATTGGTAGTATGGGGCAGGCGATGCTCTTTGGAACCATTCAGGTAGGATTCTTCGAGGGTAAGCAGTTCGTTTTCCAGCCTGTCTCGCATTTTGATGATTCTCTCGGTATCGGACTGCATATCAAGACGGGCTACCTCGGCGGCTTTACCAAAACCAACAATGCCGGGCACATTGAGCGTGCCGCTGCGCATACCGCGCTCATGGCCGCCACCATCCATCTGGGCGGTTACCTTTACCCTTGGATTTTTGCGACGCACATACAGCGCACCGATTCCTTTGGGACCATACATTTTATGAGCGGTAAAGCTCATGAGGTCAATGTTATCTGCTATTACATCCACAGGAATTTTTCCCACGGCCTGTGTGGCATCCGAATGGAAAAGCACACCATGTTTTTTGCATACCGCACCTATTTCGCGGATGGGCTGCAGCACACCAATTTCATTGTTTCCAAACATGATGGAAACCAGAATGGTGTCGGGGCGAATGGCTTCCTCTACTTGTGCTACTGTGAGCAGGCCGTTTTCGGCGGGATGCAGATAGGTAATTTCTGCACCTTGCTTTTCCAGGTGCTTACAGGTATCCAGAATGGCCTTGTGTTCGGTAACAGCGGTTATTATGTGTTTCCCCTTTTCTGCATACATTTCAAAAACACCTTTAAGCGCCAGGTTGTTGCTCTCAGTTGCGCCACTGGTGAAAATGATTTCTTTTTCATTGGCACCAATTAAGGTCGCAATCTGTTCACGGGCATAATCCACAGCCTCTTCCGCTTTCCAGCCAAAAGGATGGTTGCGGCTTGCCGCATTGCCAAAATCCTCGGTGAAGAAAGGTATCATGGCTTCCAGCACACGGGGATCCACCTTCGTGGTGGCGTTGTTATCAAGATATACAGGGAGTTTCATGTTCTTATTTAGACAGATTCTAATTTGCAAAAGTAACACCATTCGGGCCAATTCTGTTTGAGCTGGCATGAATTTTTTCGATGGTTTGCAATTGCTTTACTTTGCTGTATGAAACAGGTAGAACACATTGGCATCGCAGTAAAAGATTTGGAGACTTCGATTGCCCTGTATACAAGTCTTCTGGGTAAACCACCCTATAAAAGGGAAGAAGTGGAAAGTGAAGGGGTTATCACGGTGTTTTTTGATGCTGGCAACACAAAAATTGAATTGCTGGGTGCAACAAGAGAAGACAGCCCTATTGCGAAGTTCATCGAGAAGCGCGGTGAAGGAATCCATCACATCGCTTTCGCCGTGGAAAATATTAGGGAAAATATACAAGCTAAAAGTGATGCAGGATTTGAATTAATCAATTCAGAACCTAAGGAAGGAGCCGACAATAAATTAATTGCTTTTTTACATCCTAAAAGTACCGGCAATGTGCTGGTAGAAATGTGTGAGGAAAAGGGGTAGTTGTGGTTTATTGGTTTAATCGTTTATTGGTATATTCGTTTAATTGTTTGATGATTGTTTTTTTAATGATATAATGAAGAAATTAAGAAATGATTAATTATTGTTTTGCAGATCCGTTTTTTTCGTTTTAATATTAAAAATCATTAAGGCATTAAAATTAAATGTAATGATTATTTCACAATCTCATATGAATATGATTTTAGATTATTTTTGTGTTACATACTAATAGTTTATAATTCAATTGTCAATTTGACTTTTTTATTGATATTTTTAATTGCTTTTTTTTTGTTCATAAAACAAAAAATACAATTGCTTTTTACGACTAAAAAAGCTGATTACTAAAGTTGTTACTATTTTAACTTTACAAACAAATTAAATGGAAACAAGAAAATATTTATTTAATAAAACTAATAAACGAATAAACCATTAAACTATAGTATAGCCCGAAGCAACAAATTCAGTCCCATAATAAACATTACAATGGCAACCACCTTATCTACTTTTTTTAACCATTTTTCTTTGATATAATTTTTTAGTAAAGATGCACCTGCGGCGATTCCCACCTCGGTGCTGAAAATGGCCAGTATGGCGAACGCGCCAAAAACGATTTTTTGCTGAATGGTGTAGTCCGATGCGGGCGGAAAACTGTATAAGCCCAGCCACCATGCGGCATTGGCAGGATTCAGGACGTTTATAATAAAGGGCTTCACATAAAAATCGCGGGCAGAGCGCAATCCTTTCACTTCATGGTTTTCTCCGGATTCCGTGCGTTTTTTCATCCACATCCATGTCCCCATCACCAGCAGCAGCAAGCTTCCCAGCAACGAAATTGTTTGCTGGTGTTTCTGTAAAAAATCGGCGATGGCAGCCGTAAAACCAATGGCAAGTGAAAGAAATATAATATCGCCGGTTATGACGCCGGAAGCGATAATGACACCCTTTTTTGTCCCGTGCTGAATGCCGGCCTGAATGAGCATAAAAAACACAACCCCCAGCAGGATGCTCATCATGAAACCAGCCAGCAGGCCATAAAGTGCAGGGGCAGCCCAGTACAAGGCTAGAATGGTTTTAGGTGAAGAATTAATTCACTTTGCTTATTTCGAATCCAGAACTGCTTGCGGGTGAGCCGTTTAATCTCATATATGCTGCGATTCCCATTATCATAATCAATAACAAAGTCATTGTCGTTGGTCATTGTGCCCCAGATGCCGTTTATTTTGGATGTGTCGGTTGTTTCAATTACCGAGTAGTTGCGGGTAAATTCCATCACCAGCGATTTATATGAATTTGTGATTTCCTGCTGGTTTTTTTCTGCGTAAGCCACAACCCATTTGCCTTCTATGCGTTCTTTGCGGCTCCAAACTGAAACATAGGGGCCGTCTTTGTATTTCTTACAGGCAGATACGGTTAAAACAGCGAGGCACAGGATAGCTAAAATTCGGTTCATGGTATGCAAAATTGCGTTGTTTTTTTGAAATATGGTTTAATAGATGAAATTCCTCACAATATCAAAGGGGTCGTTCAAATCGAGGCGCATGCGGACAGTGGCATATTGATACCACTTAAAACCGGGATTTACATTTTTGAAATCTGAAAAAGTCTTGCTGTAAAAAAGCGGCAGGGTAGCCTCAAAATTGGAGCTTTTACCTACCCTGGTTGAGAAACTTAAGCCACCGGCAAAGGGCAACCTTTCCGAAAGATTTGCAGAGGCCGGCACAAATGCAGCGTCAAAAAACAGCTGAACGGGTAAAAATGGCAGAACATGGGTGTTCAGATTGACCCCTGTGACCCATTTATCGGTGTTCAAGTTGGGAAACATGCGTATTCCGTTGGCACCATTCACCAGCATCTGACTCCAGTAACCATTTCCGCTGCCAAAACGGGCGCTTCGGGCTACCGCCATGTGGCTCAGCGTTGGATCGTTGGGTAAGAACTGGGGAGCGCTTATGGGTAACACAAAATTACCACTGCCTATCGGACCTCTGTAATTATGCGTCATCGCGGAAGCATATCCTTTAGCCCTAAAGCCAATGCTCTTTTTGGATTTGTTGGGATAGGGAATAAATATTTCTGCTTCAGCGTTGCCCATCATAAACATTCCCTCCGAATAGCTGCCCCTGCTCAATATAGCTCCTTTGTTTCCGCCTGTACTAAAGTCTACCCTGGTATTAAAAGGAAGAAGCTTTTTAGCTGATTCCCGCACCCATGAAAAGCGCATTACATCAGATTCCCATAACCGGTTGAATGCATCGTTCAGGTTATCCAGTCTTACAGCGGTTAACTCAGCTTCAAACCTGTTTGAGACCCAGGGCTTTTGTGGTTTCAGCCAAGTTCTTCCCTTCACACTGAATCGGTTGTAGGGAACGGGTTCTATACCCCTACCCAAAAAACTGAAGCGCCTGTAGTTTAAACCTATTTCCGTAAGGGAAAAATCTCCTTTTTTATGAAAAATATTCCTCCGCAAACCCGAAAACCCTGTAATCTCTTTTGATCTCAGGCCATACAGTGGCGCTACCCAATATTCCCAGTTGCGGCGGGGAAAGGTAAGGTTTGAAAATACCAGTCCGGGGGTGTAGCCATCGTATTTGTTCCACATGAAGAACATGGGAAATACCCAGTGCCTGTTTTGTCCGCGCGTGTACAAACCCGGGAACCCAAATTTGCCCTTGCCCCAGGTTTTGAGAACAGCACGGCTAAGGAATGCGTCGTTGTTGGCCATGTTGCTCTCGGGCAGATAGCCGCTGGCGTTGAGCACAATTTCCTGCATTTTGCCTTTCAGTTCCACCGTGGTATCGGAATGCAACCACATTGATTCCTTTCGGGTTCCGTAGCGCCACTGCAGCTTAAACGGCAATTCATACGGGGTTTTATTATCCACCTTAACCACATAGCCTGACTTGGACTTTTTCACCGATTGTATGGCCACATCCGGTGCAGGACCTGCGAGCAGTCCGTTGAAGAACCAGTCCAGTTTTTTGCCGCTTACTTCCTCAAACACAGCCTGCAAATCGGCAGGGAGAGGATGTTTATACTGCCAATTTCTGAAATAGGTTTTCATGCAACTGTCCATTACCGAGCGACCCAGATATTCCTGTAAATAGAGAAAACGCTGGGGATTGATGGCATACACAATTGCACCGTAATTTACACCGGTATAATCTCGGCTGTGCAGATGCCCGCACTGAAACTGCCCTACATCGTGGGTGAGACGGAACGCAGCATAGCCACTGTTTGGTGAAAATTTGTCGCCGGGTGAATACTCGTCCGCGCCTTTTCCTTCGGCCTGCTGCTGATAAAACGTATTGATACTTTCATCCATCCAGGGATGTTCGCGCTCCTGGGAGCCCAGCATACCCTGAAACCAGTTGTGGCCGACTTCATGAATAATAGTGCCTTCTGAAGCGTCTGCGCAAATGGTAATCATGGGGTATTCCATGCCACCGGCGCCCTGCAATGGACCGATCACTACCGTGCAATATCGGTATGGGTAAACACCCACCCGGCGGGAATAATATTGGAGCGCTTTTTCTATGGCTGCCAGTATGGAAGCACCATTTGTGTTTTTTGATTCGTTGTAAAAAGCAAAGGTGGTTACCTCTTGCCCTCCGGGCAGGGTAGTTTTGCCTTTGGCTACCTGAAAATCAGGCTTGGCAAACCAGGCAAAGTCACTTACCTGTTTTTGCTTGTAGGTAAGGGTTTTACGCCCTGTTCTTTCGGTGGTATCGCGGCCGGTTACCAAGGAATCCAGCCAGGCAAATTCCGCAGTGTCCTGCAATTCTCCGGTAGCGGTAACACGCCAGCTGGAAGGAACATCAAGTGACACCTCATAATCTCCAAATTCACTGTAGTATTCACCTTGCTCAGCGTAAGGAAATGCATTCCAGCCATTCACGTCATATACGGCGGGTTTGGGATACCATTGTGTGATGGAAAACAAATCTCCGTTATATCCCATGCGGCTGAACAACCAGGGAATTTTTACCCGAAAAGGGGTAGTGATGGTGATTGTTTCTCCGGTATTCAGGGTTTGTGGCAAATACAGGTAAACAATATCCGGATTTACTGAATCAGAAACATGACGGGCAGGGATACCATTTACCATGAAATTCAGGCTGTCCAGGGCGCCCCTTTCTTCTTCCTTCAGGTTAAAAAATTTTGTATTGCCATTGATAACAGCTTCTTTTCCATAGGCAGTGTGAAGGCCTGAAAAGGCGCTCGGCCAGATATGAAAAGGGATGCGGTTGATAGCATTGGGGCTGTTATTGGTATAAATGACCGTTTGAAAACACCGCAAAACCTTCTGTTTTTCGTCGAGGAGTACACGAATATCGTGATCTACGCGCTGCTGCCAGCCGGACTGCCGCTTCAAACGGGCATTTTGCGCCGATACAAGTATGGGGAGAAAAGTGAGTACCGCGGGCAGAAAGCGCAGCACAGAATTGAAGAAGGCGTGCATTGTATACAAACTGTGCAAAAATATAGGGGCTGTCTGTGAACCAAACAGGTTTTTCGACCAATCGGCTGATTATTTTTGACGGCGATGGGATTTTTTCCAAGCGATTGGGACGACGAGGAGCAGGACGACTTCAGCGGAAACGTAGAAGATCTGGTTCGCGAATTCGAGTCCAACAAAGACGCGACATTCAGTCCGCGGGAGTTGCTGGAGATATTTCGGTACTACTCCTACAACCATTTAATGGCCAATGACAGCGGTAAAGTTTTTGTGCGCATGAAAAGCGTGCTGGAACAAGGCATTGACCAGTTTCCGTACATTCCCGTTTTTGCCATCCACATGGCGGAGGTATTGATGCGCGAAAAAAACTACCGCATGGCCCGCCGTTACATTGCCAAAGCCCGGGAATACAGCGCCTTTGAGCCTGCTTTATTCATGGTTGATGCAGCTATCTACGGATTGGAAGGAAGAAAGGAAAAGGCCATGGAAATGCTGAAAGAAGGCATGGAACTGGCCGGTGAAGACGAGCAGGCTATGGAAGATTTTTTGGAGCTGCTGATTCACTACGGACAGTTTGAACTGGCGCTTCCCGTGCTGGACAAATGTTTGGATCTGGGTGGCGACATTCATTACATCGTGGAGAAATGGCTGGGGCAAACCCATGACAAGGTCCATGTGCGGGCATTGCTGCCTATGCTGGAGCGGCTGGTAGACAAAGATCCGTATTCGGAAGAGGCCTGGTATCTGCTGGCCAATGCCTGTGCAGATTTGGATGATTATCCCCGGGCCATAGAAGCCTTTGATTTTGCCGTAACCATCAACGAAAACTTCCTGGAGGCCTGGCTGGGCTATATGGAGGCGCTGTACGAGCATGAAGATTATAACAGCTTCATAAAACACTATCAGGAGCAGTCAGAGCGTTTTCACAAGGGCGCTTTCGATGAGCTGAAGGGATTGCTGGCCTGGAGCCATTACGAAACCGGTAAGGTTAAAGAAGCCAGAACCCTGTATCACGAAGTATTGAAAAGCAGTCCGGAGGACAGCGAAAGCTGGTATAGTATGGGGCTTACCTGGCATTATGAGCAGGAATATGCCAAAGCCATTCCCTATTTGGAGAAGGCCTGGGAGCTGAATCCTTCGGAAGCCGATTACGGCATTGTGCTGGCAGCGGCATACTTTGGCACACACAAAGCTGAAAAATGGGAACCTTTGTATGAAGTGTTGTCGGATGATTTTCCCCATGAAGACGAGGTGTGGCTGGACTGGGGGGTAGCCCTGCACGAAACCGGACAATCGGACCGTGCGCTGGAAATTACACAGGTCGGAATTAAACACAATCCGGGTAATACGAAATTGCTGTACCGTATGGCCGCACTGTGCTATCTGACAGGCCAGCAGGCAGCGGCGACATACTTATTGGAAACTGCCTTGTCGATAAACGCAGAAGAACACGTTCAAATGTTTATTTTTGCACCGGAATTGAAGAAAGCAGGCAGTTTACTTAGGTTGATTGCCCGTTTTACCAATCCGGGATTGCAAACATGAACCACGAATTATTCAACTTAGCCCAACTGCCTGAACGCAGTTCAAAACCCCGTGAAAGCGGCCTGACCATGGTTATGGACAAAGGTCTGAGCATGCGGGAAGCCGAAGATTTTCTCGGTAATGGCAGTACGTATACAGACATCATAAAACTTGGCTTTGGAACCGGTTTTGTAACCCCAAACCTCCAGGACAAAATCAATCTGTACAAATCAGCAGGGATTCCTGTTTATTTCGGCGGAACCCTTTTTGAAGCCTATGTGGTGCGCAACCAGTTTGAAGATTACCTGAGGCTGCTGGATAAAACCGGAATAGACTATGCCGAAGTAAGCGATGGCAGTATTGAAATGCACCACGATACTAAATGCGAATACATCCGCAAACTGGCGCAAAGGGCAACGGTGCTGAGTGAAGTAGGCAGTAAAGACGCCGAAAAGATTATTCCTCCGTATGAATGGATTGAGCAGATGGAGAGCGAAATCAGTGCGGGAGTATGGAAAGTAATAGCCGAAGCCAGGGAAAGCGGAACAGTCGGTATTTTCCGCGGAACCGGGGAGGTGAGAAGCGGTCTGGTGGCAGAAATTATCCGCAAAATACCATTGGAAAAAATTGTTTGGGAAGCACCTTTAAAATCACAACAGGTATGGTTCATCAAACTGTATGGCGCCAATGTAAATCTGGGCAATATTGCTCCCAATGAACTTCTGGCTCTGGAAACCCTCAGACTGGGTTTAAGAGGCGATAGTTTCTTCTTTTTCCTGGAAAACAATCCAGCATAAAAAAAGGATGCTTTTCGCATCCTCTTTTTGTTTTCTGTAAATAATTTACACAGGGTTATTTAAACTTATTAATCAGGGCCAGAATCTGGTCTTTATCATGGTAGCCAATGGCATTGGCGATTACCTGTCCTTTCTTAAAGAAAATCAGTGTCGGGTAACCTTCGAGGTTATAACGGCTGCTGATTTCCGGCTGGGCTTCAGCGTCTATGCTGAGCACGGTAACCACATCCTTTTTCTCTTCTTTAACCTGCTCAACAAAAGGGGCCATGCGTTTGCAGGGTCCGCACCAAACGGCGTAAAAGTCTACCATAACCAGTTTGTCGCCGGCAATTAATTTGTCAAAATCCTTGATGGGGATTGTACCGGCTGCCTCCGGCTGTTCTGCTTTGGATTCGCGGATTTCCACCCCGTCTTCATGCGTTTCGGCAGTTTTGCTCTGGCAGGCATAGAGGGTATAGGAAGCTGCCAGAATGGACAGCAGGGTAAGCAAACGGAAAATGTTCTTTTTCATGGTAGCACAAATTTAGTGCAAGTAATGCAATAATTTTGCCAATATGTCATCATCCCCCACCTTGTCGGTTGTAATACCGGTATACAACGAAGAAATGAACATAGGAAAGCTTTACCAGCGGCTTTGCAGCGCATTAAAACCGCTGAACACTGACTGGGAGGTGGTGTATGTAAATGATGGATCCAAAGACCGATCGTTATCCATATTGCAGGGACTGGCAGAATCTGACAGCCATGTAAAATACATTGATTTTTCAAGGAATTTCGGGCATCAGCTGGCCATCACGGCGGGCATTGAACACGCCAAAGGCGAATGGATTGTCATTATGGACGGAGACGGACAGGATCCGCCGGAACTGATTCCGGATTTGCTTGACAAGGCCAAGGAAGGCTTTGAAGTAGTGTACGCAAGACGAAGAAAAAGAGACGGTGAAAATTTTTTGAAGAAGTTTACTGCGCGGATGTTTTACCGTATTCTGGCAAAAATTACGAGCATAGAAATTCCTGTCGACACAGGAGATTTTCGCATCATACACCGCAAAATTCAGCGCATTTTGTCAAAAATGCCCGAGCAGCACAAATATATCCGCGGACAAATCAGCTGGATTGGTTTTAACCAGACCTTTCTGGAATACGACCGGGAAGAACGCATGGGCGGCGCTACCAAATTTACCTACCGAAAAATGATGCGTTTTGCCCTGGACGGCATCAGCAGTTTCAGTACCTGGCCACTCAAAGTGGCTACGATATCCGGCTTTATCGTTTCGGCTGTGGCTTTTGTGCTGATTATATACAGCCTGTACCAGAAGTTTTTTGGAAGCACGGAACCCGGCTGGACCAGCCTGCACATTTCGGTGTTGTTTCTTGGTGGTATTCAGCTCATCGGCATTGGCATGCTTGGTGAGTATCTGGGCAGGGTGAGCGACAATGTAAAAAACAGGCCACACTACATTGTAAGAGACAGCAATATTGCCGATGCGGAGGATTAAACCCATATATGGTTTCTGGCTCATCTGGATTGTTTTAAGCACCTATCTGGGTATTTTCAGGGCCCTGCCCAAATCGCCTGAAAGTGTGCATCAGGGAGCGCAGTGCGACAGAGCCTGTGTGGCATGGAATTATTACCACGAAGACATGAATTTCTTTTTACCCCGGGTATCGGAAGACCGGCAATCCGAGGGCATCACAGGGATGGAATTTCCCGTTATTCCCTATACCGTAGCGCTGTTATACAAGGTTTTCGGACCCCATGATTTCATTTACCGTTTTCTGATGTATTTGCTGGTAAGCATCGGCGTTTTTCACGCCTGGAAAATTACGGGATTGTTCATGCAGCAAAACCTACACCGGCTATTGCTGGTTTTTGGGTGGTATTGTTCGCCCATTCTGGTATTTTACACTCCGAATTTTCTGGCCGATGCGGGCGCCATGTCTTTTGTAATGGTGGCCTGGTACCATTTGCTGCAGCGAATTTATGGCATTGAACCTGCGCGCAATCTGCGCCGGTTTGCCCTGTGGATGAGCCTTGCAGGCTTGCTGAAAATTTCTTTTCTCATATACGGTATAGCGGCATTTTTACTCCTGTTTTTATGGCGTTTTTTCAAAAATCAGCCGCTGCAGATTGTCTTTTCGCGCCGAGACTTTTTCTGGATGACCAGTCCATTCATCCCGGTTGTAGCCTGGTATGGTTATTCAGGCTGGCTCACACGCAAAACATCCAACATGCATTTTCTGCAAAGTATGAATCCGGCCGCATCCTTTGCCGAGTTCTTTCAAAACACACAAAATGCGCTCAACAATTGGGATGAAAGCCTGTACAGACATGGTTTTTTTGGGTATTTCTTAATTGTACTTTGTGTGGTATTGATCTTTCGCATGCGCGAATCTCTGCTTCCGGGGTTGGCTGCAGCCCTTATGCTGTTAGGATTTGGGACCATCTGGATTTTATTTAACAAACAGTTTTTATACCACGATTATTATTTCATCCTGATTTACCCGGCCGTGTTTTTTGGCTGGCTTTTTTTGCAGCAGTTGTTTCAGGAGCAGCGCACGGTATTGATGGGATGTTTACCTGTAGTTATGGGTATTGCTTTTTGGGTTATACCATTTATAAACGCAGGCCATTCATCGCACATGATGAACCGACGGTATGCCACCGGTGATTACTACCATCAGAATGCGTTTGCAGCAGCAGAGGAACTGGTTGAACAGGCGGATACACTTGTCAAAGTTATACCTGCGGGTGCACGTGTTTTTTATGCCTTTGACAACACCCCGAATACCGCTCTGTATCTGTTAAAAAAACGGGGTGTGCGCATCAGCACAGATTTTGGTCCTGAGATTACAGCGGATATTATGGCCAAATCACGGGCGAAGTATCTGGTGCTGAACGACACGGCATTATGGTTCAGCCGCTACGAGCCTTTGCTGAAAACAAGGGCCCGAGCGGTGTACCATCAGAAAAACACACACGTCTATAGGTTGCCCTGATTACAGGGTAAAGACCTTGGGCTGTCCGCCCTGCTCTACATTATACTTCTCATAGGCGGCAGGATCCACCAATGGTTTGTGTGGCTGACTTTCATACTGAGCGCGGCTTTTATACACTTTTCCATTGGGTGCCAGAAATCCTCTCAACAGTACGGGCCGGGCATTGGCAAGGCTGCCTCCATGAGAAGCTGCTTCCAGCATACTTATGCGCATGAGTTCAGCGTAGTAATCGCCGGTTTTGTTGATGCCGCGCACCGGAAAGGAAACCCCTACCCTATTGCCAATATCACGCGCAGCTGCTTCATCCAGGGTAGCAATCATGCCGTTTCCAAACTGAAAAATAAACAATCCGAATTCTTCAACCTCATCGGTGGCAGGTGCGCCCCAGGCAGCCTCGGGAGCCGGGGCTGCTGAATCATATTCAGGCTGATGCCATGGATCCTGTGCTTTCAGAAAATAAAAAGAGAGTAAAAACCCCATCAACAGGACGGTTTTTTTGCCGGTGTGATCGGCCATTTGGTAAGGAAATACGAGCGTTTTCATGGTTTGTCATCAATAAGAAATTAAACATAATACCCTACGGTAAACTTTGATTGTGAATACAATAGCGGTAGTATACGTCAAACCATACACCCCAATAACTGCGGAAAAGGGAACTTTATTTTACACCCCGGTATAAAATTCTGTTTTTTCGGTAGTGTGGCTGCGCACCACGCCCAGACTCATCAGGTTTACCAGGGTGCGTGAAGCCCTGCGACGGCTGATGTTGAACATTTTACAAATCTGTGCCATGGTTATACGTTCATTTTTGCTTAAATAATCCAGTATGCCGCGTTCTATGTGGCCCATAGGCACGGTAGTGTCTGTTTTTTGCTGTTGTCTTTTCAGAAAATCAACGGTGGTTTTGCTGGCCAGCAGGCTTTTGTCATTTACACGCACATACACCCACCAATGTCCTTCCTCATCTTTTGCATAGTAGGGCTTATCCGAACCATCCGGCACCTTCACTTCGAGCAATGTTTTGCCTTCAGCTTCGTGCTCAATAATTTCAATTTCCAGTTCGGGCCGGCAGTAGAAGTGGGCAGCCATATCCAGCATGTATTTTTCATCTTCGCTGCGCACGCCACACAGGGTTTTGTTATCGCGCACACCCATCAGCAGCACACCGCCTTTTGTATTGGCAAAGCTCACCATGGTTTTGGCAATTTTTGCCGCACTGCTCACGGACTGCTTAAAATCAAGGGTTGTACCCTCGCCATCTTTGAGGTATTTGCGCAAAACGGGGTTCATGAGGGTAGAAATGTGCGGTAACTAAACCGTTCTTCCTGTAAAATCTCATTTGCAACATCCAGAATATCGGCGGCTGATATTTTTTCGATTTTCCGAATAACCTCCTCTAGGGTTTCCGCCCGGCCATGCCTTAAAATGCCTTTGCCTATGTGCACGAGCAGGCTGCTTCGGTTTTCATCTGCCATCACAATCTGTCCCTGAAACTGATTTTTTACGGCAGAGAGCTGGCGTATACCCAGTTTCACTTCCCTGAGTTTCTTTAGTTCTTTTTGAATCAGCTCGGTGCTCTTTTGAACATAGCGCGCATCACAGCTCAGGTAACAATGAAAAAGACCTGCATCCTTGTAAGATTGATAACCGCTTTCCACATGATAGGTGTAGCCGTATTTTTCGCGTATGCCGAGGTTTAAGCGGCTGTTCAATCCAGGACCCCCCAATAGGTTGTTTAAAAGCAGTAGAGACCATCTTTTGGGGTGGTTTTCGGGGTATGCCGGTATGCCCATGATGGTATACGCTCCGCTAAAATCTGTTTTTTCAGTTGTAGCAGAGGGTTTATAGGTCAACGATTGGCTATGTTTTATCAAATGGGATCTGTGCCGGATATCGGGCATGAAACGTTCTGCATACCGAGTGGCTTTTTCGGATGAGATATTACCCACCACTACAAAGACCATATTTTCAGTCGTATAGTTTTTCTCGGTAAAGTGAAGGATGTCATTGCGGCCAATTCCCTTTAGTGAATCAATGCTCCCCAGAATATTGTGGGCCAGCGGATGAGACCCAAATACCTGCTCCTGAAATTCATCATAGATGTTTTCATCCGGTGTATCCAGGTACATGCTGATTTCATCCGCAATCACTTTTTTCTCTTTGGTTAATTCTGCTTCGGGAATATTGCTGTTGAAGGTTACATCGCACAGAATATCGACGGCGCGGGCGTAATGGGGAGCCTGAACCGTTGCGTAAATAGCCGTAAGCTCCTTGGTGGTGAACGCATTCATTTCTCCGCCCACTACTTCAAGCGCATTCAGCACATGAATGGTTTTGCGGCGGTGTGTACCCTTAAAAAGCATGTGCTCCAGGCAATGGGCCAGACCCGGATGCTCTTCGTCATTTCGGCTTCCTGCACCGATAATAAAACCGCAATGCACCAGCCGCGTGCCTGCAACCCGTTTGTGTGCAAGCCTCATACCGGAGGATAGCGTATGCAAGGTATAATCGGGTTGTTTCATGATGCAAAGGTAGGGCTGTAAAACAGTCATGCCGGACTACGCCGGCATGACCATTGAAAAACAGAAAACAAACTATTTTACCAGCAGCTTATCGCTGAAGACACCTTTGGGTGTTTGGATGGTAACACCATACACACCGGAAGGCAGATTTACATTGAATTGTGCCCGCGTTGCATTCGGTGTCAGCTGCAAAACCTGCGTGCCGTTTACAGCAAATATTTCAATACGCTGCAGGACTTCTGATGAACTGAAATAAACAGCTCCTGATGCCGGATTGGGATACATGCGGATATTGCCCAGGGCAAGGCTGCGCGTAGCTGATGCCTCATTGTCATTGATAACGAGGGTAAGTACTGAATCTTTACCGGCTTCGCCGGGGCCGTTCACATTGCGGATGCCAAACTTCAGGGTTTGCGGTCCGTCAGATTCATTGTCATCGCTGATATTGGCTTTTCCGAAGAAATAGCTGTTATTTTTCAGCACATTGATGGTGCGGCCGGTAAAGTCGTAATCGCGCGGCGAGGTGGCGGTACCGCCAATCGCAACCACATCAAAACTGAAGTTTTCTTCGGTTGGAAGCACTTCCAACTCAAAGCGGAAACTATCGGCCAGTTCGGTGATGGTGTCGGTAGGTTTGATAAAGTTGATTTTGGGCAAAGGAGCCTTCACAATATCAGCAAGGTTTCTGGGTGTAAGAACATAACGTGTCGTAAATGGCGATGAGTTATCGAATTGCTGGCAAACACCCGTGATGTTAAGATAACCCTGAGGCGCAGGCGTTCCATCGAGTTCAGTCTCTGCATCAACATTCAATGTATCTACTGTGCCGTCTGTGTTTTGGTAACGCACATATTTGAATCCGTTATTTGCCAGTGCTGCTGTGGGCCATTCTGCAGGATCAACCAGTTTTACCCTGCGTACCTGAACCATTCTGCTTTCGAGGTTTTCAGTCATGTCACTAACCACCTGCGGAGCAGGAAGGGTTCGGTTTCCGGCAATAAATATGATGGTATCCAGCAAATCCATTTGCACCGTGCCCCAAAACTGGCGTACAGTTCCCTGAATCAGGACGGAATCTCCAATTTTAGGTGTGTAGCTGAAATTGCGGTTCGATGCGAATACGGCAATTCCACCTGTATTATCCTGAACAACAAAATTCAAGCCCGGATTAGCCCTAAGGTTACCCGTGGTTACAGTTCCTGCAACCTTGCATTTTACATTCAGTGAGTCTGCCGTTTTGGCTGCATTGCTTTGGGTGTTGATTTTTGCGATTGTGTAAAAGGGCAAATCATCGTTATTGATGAAAACATCAAAGGTATCGGGCTTAAGTACCGATGCATTGGAAAGATTTTCCAGCACAAAGGTTATTTTTTCTCTGGGCTCAAAGTTGTTGTCGTTGATGACAGGTACTTTGAAAATGATGGTATCCGGGGTGAATTCATCGATGGTAGTAATTTTGGCTGAGCCAAAAATATAATCAACGCCATCTACTGCGGATGAAACAGAAGGTACATCACGAATTACAAAGTCAGCCGATGCATCTGAACGGGATGCAACCACCACCCTCACGGTCGCTTCTGCGTCTTTTTCAAATATCGTCTGGGTTCTGCCTGCAAAGCGGATTTTGGCCGGGCCGTCATTATCGGTTATCACAAGGGTAAACAAGGAATCCGAAAGAACCGCGGGGCCTGATAGTTGGCGAACACAAAGAATTATGGTGTCGTTCGGATCGGCAACAAAATCATCAATAATCTTTGATAGAATGGTCACACTGTCAGGTCCGGTGGTCTTGCCGAGAGAGAATACGGAATCGGTGGTGCTGTTGCCAAGCTTATATTCGGTAGGAATGAAGGTACTGTCGCCTTTGGCTTTTACAAACAGGCGAATAACACTCTGGTTGCTTACCGCTTTATCCATCTTGATTTTTACACCAATGGTGGATGCATTTTCCTTGGCGGTTACTGTTTTGGGACCCAGCACGATGTTCGGAATATCATCGTCCTTGATGTTTACGGTATGGGCTACCTCAGTACCAATTACACAGTTTGACGCCTGATCCAATCTGAGTACGATGGTTTCTGTGTTTTCAGAAGCATTGTCATTGATGATGGATATTTTGGTCGTGTCTGAAACCTGCGCTCCAGGTGTGAAAGTAATTACTTTGGGCTCAGTTAAGGTATAGTCAACGTTCTTATCTGCTGTACCCCCTACAAGATACAGTCTTACCGACTGGTTTGCATCATTGCTGTATTTACGCACTACATACACATCTGTGGTTATTGCAAATTCAGATGGGTTTGTATTTCTTGTCCAAAATTCAACCATCGGAGGGGTTAATGCGGCATCATTCAACCCCAGGGCTATTGGCGACAAGCCGGTTTTGGGATTTATAGTGTTTTTCGCCGCAGGTCCCCAGATTCCGTCGGCATCGGTATTGGCATATACCTCTGCTCCTGTTTTAAAATTGAGATTTACAATGCGTCTTACTCCGCTAGCATTGGTATTGGGTATGATGGCACCCCAGTTTCCGTTTCTTCCATTTACACTGTCTGTGTAAAAAGGTGCTGCACCGGTTGCTGCGCTTGTGCCAAAAGCAGCAACACCTTCAGATTCTACGTAGGTAAGCGAAAGAGGGCGATCTGATCCGGTAGTGTTGTCGTAGAGCGCTACGAAATTTCTGGGGGCAGCCATGCTTCGGCCCCAAACACCTGAGCAGAAACTGTCACCTGTATTTGAAGTATTCGAAAAGCCGAGAACCCTGATGGAATCAGAACAATAAAGACGGGATATTACAGGAGGTGTAGCCACACTGCGCAGTGTTAGTCCGATGTAAACATGTTTTCCTGCAACAAATCGTGTTGCATTGCTGGTATAAACAAAACCAAACCAGCCTTCATAAGACCCCATACCGTCGGAAGTAAATGTATCAATTGAAGGGCCTGTCGTCCAGCCTACTGACCCACCGTTATTGTATTTGAATCCATTGGTGTCAATTAACATTGCATTTCCGGCACCCGCAAAATCTGTGCTTAGCTTAAAATCAGCGGCAATCATTGCTCTGGTAGAATACTGATACTGGGTATTTGGAACAAGCCCTGCCAGTTTAAGCCTTGCCACCACTGGCAGGCGTGTAGAACCCCCTGATGCCATATACTTTGGCACTATTACCCCTAAAACACCGTTAGAGGTATATTGGGCCGAAAGCTGACAGCTGACAGCCATCATTAGCATAAAAATAAGTTTTTTCATTTAATTGATTAGATGGGCAAATTTACCATAAAGAGATTGAATGGCAACAACAAATTAGTGCATGTTAACGATACCTTAATCCTTTGCATAGGCGATGCTGTGAATATCAATACGTTGTGCCCCTGCCAACTGCAGTGTTCTGGCGCAAGCTTCCATTGTTGCTCCGGTTGTAACAACATCATCCACCAGCATTATGGATTTGCCTTTGATTTCCTCCGGGTTTGAAATAAAAAACACATCTTCCACATTGCGCCATCGGTCCCACCGTGATTTGCGTGTTTGGGTTTGGGTAAAAGTGCGTCGCTGCAGTGCGGTTGTATTTACAGGAATATTCATTTTTGCACCCAATCCCTGCGCAAAAGCCTCACTTTGATTATAACCCCGCTGCTTTTGCTTTTTGCGATGCAGCGGAACAGGAATGATGCAATCTGCAGGCTTAATACCCGATTTCAACAATTCTTCACCGTACATTTCTCCCATCCATACCGCCAGATTGCGGTTGTCTCGGTACTTTATTTCGTGAAGCAGCTGACGGGTAATACCACCACTGCGAAAAACCAGAAAGGCACCCGCCTGCCCCAAGGGTATCCGGCCGCGAAAAACCTTGAACACAGCATTTTCAGTAGGATCAACCAGCCTGGCTTTTGGCAGTTTTTTAAGGCAATATACACATAAATGTTTTTCCGATTTCACCAGTGCCAAGTGGCATAGTACGCAAACCCTCGGGTAAAACAGCCGGCGCAAACTCATCCAAAAAAACCGAAGGTATTGTAATTTCATTCAACGAATTTAATCTATTTATATAAGATATCCGAATTGTCCCCGATTTAGAGGAACTTTGTATCGCAAATCATGGAGCGCAGAGATATTCCCAAACAGAAGATAAACAAGTACGCCATTCGCAAATCACTGCGGTTGTTTGGGCTGATGCCTGCATCAGACAGGTGGCTGCTGGCACTGGGAACCCTCTTCCTTGCCATAACGGCAGGCACTGCGCTGCTCTTTCCCGACTTGCTGGGCAGGATGGTGGATGCCTACACCGACGTAAACAAACTGCAGGAAAGTGCCATGGCATTTTTATACCTGTTTATTGCCCAGGCTTTGTTTTCATTCCTGCGCATCGGATTGTATGTTCGGGTGGCCGAGAACCTTACAGCCGTGCTCAGAAACAGGCTGTATAAAGCTGTTTTGCTGCAAAACATGGATTTCTTCCATCAAAACCGAACAGGAGATCTTCTCAGCCGATTTACCGCAGACATCGGACAAATACAGGATACCTTCACCAGCAATCTCGCCATGTTTCTGCGCCAGCTGATGGTTATTCTGGGCGGGATTGTGTACTTGTTTTTTACCAGCAACACCCTATCGCTGTATATGCTGGGAACTGTCCCTGTGGTGGTAATTATTTCGCTGTTTTTTGGTAGGTTTATCCGCAAAATTGGCAGACAGGTGCAGGAACTAACCGGAAACAACAGCGTTATTGCCGAAGAGACCTTTACGGGTATACAAAACGTGAAAGCATTCACCAATGAAGATTATGAAATGCGCAGGTATGGCCGTGACGTGGAACAGTTGCGAAAAAAGAGCATTTTCAGGGGGTTGATGCGGGGTGCCTTCAGCAGTTTCATCATTGTTTGTCTTTTTGGCAGCATTGTATGGCTTATTTTTCTGGGACTCGGCATGGTGAGATCGGGAGAAATGGCACTGGGAGAACTAATCAGTTTCATGTTTTTTACCGGTTTTATCGGCGGAAGCATTGGTGGTATGGCGGAACAATTTGTGCAAATCCAGAAAACACTGGGCGCTGTGGAGCGTGTGCTGGATTTAATTGAAAAGCCTACCGAGCGGCTGAATGGGCATGCCGGGGCACCTGAAGTGATTGCAGGCAGCGTTGCATTTGATAATGTTTCCTTCAGTTATCCCGGAAGACCGGATTACCCCGTGCTGGAAAACATAAACCTGTCGGTGGAAGCGGGAAAAAGCCTGGCCATTGTAGGTCCAAGCGGAGCCGGAAAAAGCACAGTTATAAATCTATTGTATCGTTTTTACGAGCCCGACCAAGGACAAATTCTGCTGGGCGGAAAACCTATATCAGATCTGGATCTGTATACCCTGAGAAGTCAGCTCGCATTGGTTCCCCAGGAGATTTTACTGTTTGGCGGAAGCATATACGAAAACATTCAGTATGGCAATCCTGAAGCCGGAAAAGAAGCTGTCATTCAGGCCGCAAAAATGGCCAATGCACATGATTTTATTTCTGCGTTTCCGGAAGGCTATGAAACCATTGTGGGTGACCGGGGAATCAAACTGAGCGGCGGGCAGCGACAGCGCATTGCCATTGCCAGAGCCATGCTGAGAAACCCACAGTTGCTGATACTGGATGAAGCCACCAGCAGCCTGGACACAGAAAGCGAACAGCAGGTGCAGTCTGCCCTAAAAACCCTGATGAAAGACCGCACCAGTATTGTAATTGCACACCGGCTTAGTACCATTCGCCACGCAGATACAATTGTAGTGTTGAAACAAGGTAAAATCATCGAACAAGGCAGTCACGAAATGCTGATGAATATGGAAGACGGTTACTACCGCAAAATGGTGGAGCGACAGCAGGACCACACCGATTTCATCAACCACCACGAAAATCCGTAATGCCATGTGGAAGCAGCTAAAACGTTTTGCATGGTTTTGGTTTAAAAGTCCCCAGCGCAGAAGACTGGGGCATATGAGCACCATATTTACTGATGTAAGGGGATTGGCCGGCTTGGTTTTTCGACCAAAATGCAAAGAGACGATATGGGTTTGCGTGGGTATAAAAGACAGATCAGACAATCTGAAAAGACTGGTGGAAAGTCTGTTAAACATCAACCGAAAGGATGCATTTGCACTTTCGGTGTACGATCAGGGCAGTGAAGATGCGAATACGTTGCGGGAATGGCTCGAAGAACAATGGAAGGGAGCGCTGGTTTGGCAAAGCGTGCCGGCCACATTTACAAGGGCTGTGGCTTGTAACGGAGCTATAGCACAAGCCGAAGGTAATTTAATTTTTGTGTGCGATGCAGATATGACATTACCGGCAGATCTTGAAAAACACATCAGGCGCTATGTGCGGCAAAGCAGTGCCTGGTTTCCGGTTTGCCAAAGCCAGCTAAGCCCCGAAAAAAAAGACTGGAAATGGCTTACCGCCGGCACGGGGTTGTTTGCCGGACACAGACAATGGCACGCACAAGAACTGGTTTACAGCGAAACATATACACAGTGGGGCGGTGAAGACTGGGATATGTTTTTCAGATTTTATCAAAACGGCATCATGCCTTTGCGCACAAGGTGTGCCGGACTTTACCATCACTGGCATCCCTCACTTGAGCCACCGGATTATAAACCTGTATTTTAGAAACATGGAAGCCGATGTTTTTTTCACAGACGGTTGCGGCCGCTGCCCACTGGGAGGAACCCCCGGATGCAAAGTGCATCAATGGCGGGAAGAAGTGCTGATGCTGAGGGAAATATTGCTTCAAAGCGGGCTAACGGAAACCAGAAAATGGGGGGTTCCATGCTATGTTCATGGCAAAAAAAATGTGGTTTTACTTAGCGTACTCAAGGAATCTGCTACACTTAGTTTTCTGAAGGGCGCTCTGCTATCTGACCCGGCTAAACTGTTGCACAAACCCGGTGAAAACAGCCAGGCGGCGCGGTATATGAAATTCACATCACCGGATCAGGTTTTGGCCCAGTCAGCGGAGATCAGCGCCTATGTTCGTGAAGCCGTTAAACTGGAAGAATCCGGCCAAAAAGTAGTTTTTAAAGCGCCACAAGACCAAGCCATGTGCGATGAATTGCAAGAAGTACTGAAAAGTGATGTGGAACTGAATACTGCATTTTATGCGCTTACACCGGGGCGGCAACGGGGCTATATTCTGTTTTTCGGGGGTGCCAAACAAGCCAAAACACGCATGGAGCGGATAGACAAATGGAGAGATAAAATTTTGCAGGGAAAAGGAATGCAGGATTGATGGGTAAAACACAGATCAAAATATATCCTTTCAAAAATTTTTACTAATTCCCTCCCATCTTTGCACTGCATGAAACCCATTTTAGGCTTGCTGGCGCTGCTCGCATCATACTTACAAGCACAAACCCTCATCCATAAAGTAAATCCTTTTATCGGCACGGGCGGACATGGCCACACCTATCCCGGCGCTACCGCACCTTTTGGCATGGTTCAGCTCAGCCCCGATACACGCCTGGATGGCTGGGACGGCTGCAGTGGCTACCATTACGATGACAGCATCTGTTACGGTTTTTCACACACGCACCTCAGCGGCACCGGTGTTTCGGATTACGGCGATTTGCTGGTGAGGCCAGGTTTAAAACCACTATCCTTCAGTCATAAAAACGAAACCGCCCACCCCGGTCATTATTCCGTACGTTTCAACAACGGCATTTTTGCCGAAATGACCGCCGGAACCCGAGAAGGCATGCACCACTATCGGTTTCCAGCAGGACAAAAACCGGTTATTGTTATCGATTTGGAGCACCGCGATTTTGTAACAAATGGCAATATTCAAATAGAGAAAAACCGTGTTACAGGTCACCGCATTAGCAAGGCCTGGGCTGAAGAACAGCACTTTTACTTTGACCTTATACTTTCGGCAACACCCGATTCGGCGGTGGTGTTGAAGTCGAAAAACGGGCAGAACAGGGCTTTGGCTTTGTATTATTCAGCGGAACATGCCGACATTTACATTGCGGCTAATATCTCTTTTGCAGGGCCTCCGGCCCAAACCCAAACGCAGGCAGGCCCTCAGACTTTCGATTCCCTTAAAAAACAAACCGAAACCGAATGGGAAAAGCAGCTGGGCAAGATTATGGTAAAAGGAACACCCGAACAGGAAGCCATCTTTTACACAGCTCTTTATCACACCATGATTGTGCCCAATGTGGTGAGCGATGCAGACGGGTCTTATCGGGGCATGGATAAAAAGCAACATGCAGGAAAGGGCGATCACTACTCGGTTTTTTCATTGTGGGATACCTACCGCGCTACACATCCGCTCTATACGCTCATCGAGGAAAAGCGCACCCGGGATTTTATGAAAACCTTTTTGCGCATGCATCGAGAAAGCGGGCGCCTGCCGGTGTGGGAGCTGGCTGCCAATGAAACCAACTGCATGATTGGGTACCACGCCGTTTCTGTGATTGCCGATGCCATGGCCAAGGGCATCATGCCCGACAGTGCCGAAGCCTTGCTGGAAGCCGCAGTTAAAACAGCAGAAAAGCCCGTTTTTGGGCTGGATGATTACATGAAATACGGCTTTCTGAGCATGGAAAATGAGAGCGAATCGGTGAGCAAAACCCTGGAATATGCCTACGATGACTGGTGCATAGCCCGCATGGCCGAAATGCTGGGTAAGGACAGCCTTGCCAGGGTTTTTTACCGGCGTTCGGGTTCATGGGTGAATGTGTTTGACCCCAAAACCGGCCACATGCGGCCCCGCAGCTACGGGCGCTGGCTGAGCCCGTTTGAGCCCCGCGAAGTAAACAATCACTACACAGAAGCCAACAGCTGGCAATACTCCTTTTCGGTTCCCCACGATTTGCAGGGCTGGCTTGGAACCATGCAAAGCCATGGGCCGCATACGTTGGAATATATGCTGGACAGCCTTTTCACAACAACCAGCAAGACCGTGGGCCGAGAACAGGCCGACATTACCGGACTCATCGGGCAGTATGCCCATGGCAACGAACCCAGCCACCATATTGCGTATTTATACAACTCGGCCGGAAAACCCCATAAAACCCAGGAAAAAGTGAGGCAGATTTTAGAAACTATGTATCACAATAAACCCGACGGATTAAGCGGCAACGAAGACTGCGGGCAAATGAGCGCGTGGTTTGTGCTGAGCAGCATGGGTTTTTACCCGGTTTGTCCGGGTGATGACCGCTACAGCATTGGATATCCGCTGTTTTCAAAAACAATGTTGCGATTTGAGAACGGCAAACAACTGCAAATCCTAAAAAAAGGGAAAGGCCACTACATCGGTGCGGTGCGTTTGAATGGTAAGAAGATTGAGCGCAATTTTCTGTATCACCGGGAATTGACCGAAGGCGGCAAGCTGGTTTTTACCATGACTTCTAAACCCACGGAATGGGGCACCGGCGATAGAAATGGTTTTTTTACCAACGTGAAGGAAAGCAGCATTGCAGCACCCTTGTTTGATTTCAGGGATATAGCCTTTGAAGACAGCATGGCGGTGCATATTAATGCGCGTTTTGGCCGGGACTTAACCGTTCGGTTTATTCAAGACAATCAAGAGAAAAGCCGGATGATTGTGCGTGGAAACGACCCATATAAAGCAGCCGATACAACCCTCATTTTGAAAGAAAGTGTCTGTCTGGAGGCCTTTCAGCCCGGCGGAGCGATAGCCAAAGCCTGTTTTTTTAAGCGACCCAATCACTGGACGGTGAAGGTTTTGAATCCTTTGCATCCGCAATACACGGGCGGTGGAGATCTAGCGCTTTGCAATGGCGTGCGCGGTGATGCGGAATGGCAGAAGGGCAACTGGCAGGGCATACAGGGCAAGCCCTATGAAGCGATTATTGACCTGGGTGATACCCAAACCATCACTTCGCTGCATGCCGGTTTTCTGCAGGACACCCGTAGCTGGATTGTGTATCCACGAAGCGTAAGCTATGCTTTTTCCCTTGACGGACAGCAATGGTATGGTTCCTGCGGCAGCATCAACAAGATTCCTGTGGACAGCCTGGGATCGCACAAACAAACCATCAGCACCACTACAAAACCCGTTAAAGCGCGTTTCGTGAAAATACTGGCATCGCAGCATGGTGTATTACCGGAATGGCACCCCGGCGCCGGTGGAGAGACCTTTATTTTTGTAGATGAACTGGAGATTAAACCGTAGGTTTATTGGTTTAATTGTTTAATAGACATCGTTGCCCGCCTTTGTGCTTAGCAGCACCGCAGCTCCTGACTCTTAACTCCTCACTCTTAACTGAAGTTTATTGGTCTCTTGGTTTAATAGTTTATTAGTATTCCTGTAGGTCTTTACACACCGCCTCAACTCTTGACTCTTAACTCCTAACTTTTAACTTAAGTTTAATGGTTTATTAGGCGGTCCCATCCTAAGAAACGGTCAACGTTATTCAGGCATGGACAAACTCCTGACTCTTAACTCTACACTGTCAACTGTTTAAAACGCTTTGTTCACCCCCAACACCCACCTAAATTTCAGGTGCTCATCTCCCTGCGAAACCGCATTCACAAACAATGGAAAGTCCACACGGATGTTGAGCGGAGCTGAAGCCCTGAACCATGGGTTTTTCTTCGGACTCAGCTTTTGCCAGTTTTTAATGGTCCACATGGTTCCGATGCCCGCATCGGCCAGCAGGCCTGAGTACACAGGTTTTCCATTCAACGGCATTCCCATTACGCCTGCATCGCCAAACAAATAAATGTTGGCTGAAAGCATGCTGATCTTGGGCATAAAGGCAAACAAACGGCTGAAATCCAGTTCGGCATTAACCGATGCGCCCCGGTTGCCCCTGAACATCGCCACTATGGTATCCTGTGTTGCTGTAGGCAACAAATAACCCTGCATGCCGCGAATATTGAGTCCGCCGCCCATGGAAAGCGCTGTACCGATGTTTGACTGATTCATGTTCATATCGGAAAGCGGAATGCTGCCTAGATCGCGGGTGAATTTGTTGTCCTGCAGTTCCTCCGGCGAGGCGCCCCAGGCGTAAATGGCTGATTCGGCAGGCAGACGTCCGCCTTTGGCAACCGCTGCAAAAACGCGGGTGCGCAAATCCAGTTTGTTGCCCCTGATCTCGTTTAACCAGGTAACCTTTGCCATGCTGAAACGGGCGTTGCCCCAGGTCAGCGCGTTGCGCAGCGATATATCTATACTGCCATTGCCGTGAACGGTGCGGTAGGTTTGTTTGCGGCCCAGTGTGATGGTGTTGTTGATGCCGTTGCTCCAGAATCTGTCTTGTGACAGAAAACCGGCCCTCAGGTTCACATCTCCGTAAGGATACAAGTATTCGAACCTGCGACGCTGCATGTATTTCCAGCCAGCATACCAGGTGCCCTTATAACCATCAATACTCCAGCCGGCTTTGTGCATTTCCACACCGGCCAGGTAGCGGCTGTGCAGTGTCAATATGCCTTTACCCCTTAAATCATGTGAATAATTGAAAAGGTAAGAAAGCTTGTCTTGCGGCGAATTGGTGCGCAAAGACTGATAAACACCTATGCCTGTGCCATACCAGGCGCCCAGTTCGGCCACGTGCCTGCGCATGGCATATTGTCCGTTCCACAAAAAGCCCGGTTTGATTCCATCTTCGGTATTATACCACAAATCGGGTCTCCACTGCATCTTGTAGCCACCCAGAAAGCTGTTGTCTTTGCCGTTGTCTTTGTCAAATTCCCAGGAGTTTTTGCGCGGCCAGTAATTATTCATGCGGTTGATATCGGCGAGGCGCAAAGACGGATCCAAATGTGCCGAGCTCACTTTTCCGGGAGGTTTTATTTCGAATGTGTAGCTGGGACGCAGTTTGCCCCATCCAATCCAGGGTTTCAGGTTGGTGGTTCCCTGTTTTTGATACTGGCTCACCGGAATGGTGTAATTGAGCAGGTAGACATCTTTATTGGCATCTTGCCCCATGATTGTCACATCCACGGGCATAACCATATCGCCCTTGCGCTTTACGGTGATGGAATACACGTCTTTTTTCTTCTTCACTTTCAGCGCATAATCGGCGGCCTTGCGGGTTTCAAACCACTGGTCGAAAAACCAGTTGAGGTCGGTTTTGGCACTCATGGTGATGCTGTTGCGGAAATCCTCTACATACGGATGGCAGATTTTCCATTGCTTTACATAATCCTTCATGGCTTTCAAAAACACTTCATCGCCCAGCACATACTGCAGGTTATACAGCATGGTTGCTGTTTTGTAATACACATGGCGGTAGCCACCACCGTGGCCGATGGCGTTTTCAAAATCATCGCTGTGGGTGTTCAGGATGGCATCTTCGCCGTCAAGGGCATCAAACATATAGCCGGCATACACGGTACCATAATCCACGCCAATCCCTTTGCGGTTGCTGAGCTGCTTCATGCTCCAGGAGGTAAGAAACTGTGTGAAACCTTCATCCAGACTGGCGCGGTAAGTTTCGTTGTTGCCCAACATGCCAAAAAACCAGTTGTGGCCCACTTCGTGCGCAATCAGCCCCTGGTGGCTGGGATACATGCCTCCATCCAGGGTAAGCATGGGATATTCCATACCATCAGCGGCATCGGCCGCCACCATTTTTGGGTATTCATACATGCCAAAATCTTTGCTGTAAACAGCAATCACGTCGGCGGTGAACTTCGCCGTTTGCTGCCAGCCTGCGGCGTTGTTTTCCTGGGCAAGCGCAATACACTGCACGCCGTTCCAGTTTGCTTCGCCAATGCGGTAGGTAGGATCGGCAGTCCAGGCAAAATCATGCACGTTGCGGGCATGGTAACGCCATGGTTTCAGGGTTCCGTCGGGTGCCACAATCACGGATGGCTGAGAACCCACGGGCTTGTTGGAAAAGTTTTTAATGTCCAGTTTCTGCCTCAAATCACCCGGATACACGGTTTCGGGGTTTTGCAGGGTGCCGGTGGCCTCGTTGATGTAATGGTTTGGAAGATTCAGCTCTACATCATAGGCGCCAAAATCGCCGTAAAATTCGTGTTCCATGTGCTGGGCGGTTTCCCAGGTGAATTTGCGGTCGTACACACAAATGCGGGGATACCAGTGCACCCCGTTGAAGTGCTTGTAGCCGTGGTGGTCATACACTTTCATGCGGCGGCGGATGGTTCCGCGGTCGAAATAGGTTTTGAAACGAATGGTAAACACACAGCTGTCTCCGGAAGCCAAAGGTTTATCCAGCGCGGTTTTCAGCACAGTGTAATCAACGTTGAAGTCTACCGTTTTTCCGTTTACCTGCAAAGCCAGTATCTCGGTTCCCTTTTTCTCCTTTTCATACGGCCCAAAGGTGTGGGGCGTTTTGTTTTTGTTGTAAAGCTCATCGACCAGACTTCCCGGCTGAACAGCATTCTGATACAGGTGAAAATACGCCTCATTCAGGGTGTGGGGTGAGTTATTGTAATACACCAGTTGCAGTTCGCCATCAATTGTCTCTGCAACATCGTTTAGGTTTGCTTTAATCTGATAATAAACATCCTGCTGCCAGTAACCTTCGTACGGCTTCTTGTTTTTCCAGTACATAGGGTTATCAGATCTGCGGTAGGTGTTGCCTTTGGCCCAGGGAAGCAGCTGTGCTGAAAGGGGTAAAATCAAGAGCATCAGCCCCGTTGCGAAGATGGATTTACGCATGGTAGAATGAAAATATTGAAGCAAAAATAGGTTTTAAAGCCAAGGAATGCTGAAATTTGCCCTGATGCAACTGCGCTGGGAGTACAAAAAGGATGAAAGCACGGCTGTGCGGCGGTTTCGCTGGCAAGAGGCCGGGATAACGCACGAAATGGCTTTCAATGCGGAGGGTGAAATGGTGTTGCATCTTATCGGGGAATCAAGAAGGTCGGAGGATACAGATATGGGGGCATTTTCAGGCTATGAAATGCGCGCAGACATCCCTTTTGCCCTGCTGCCCGCAGCTTTTCAGCAGGCGGAGCACCCCACCATCAAAGAGCCTTGTCAAAAAGTTCCTGTCGACGGCGGATATGTTGTTGTTTTCCCTGCAGGCAGCATCGTTCCGGCAGCACTGCCTCTTTTTACCATTGGCATGCAACAGGCCAAAACAAAAGACCACTGCGTATTGATTCATATAGCCGGAAAGCAGGTTACGGTGGCCGCATTTTCCGAGCAAAAACCATTGTTGCTAAACACCTTTCCGGCGGGCAACGAAGCCGAAGCGCTCTACTTTGCCATAAGTCCATTTAAAAGAGCAGGCATTGCGGTTTCCGATGTGGAAGTAGAAGTGCTCACCGATGCAGACAGACAAGGCCCTTTATTGCAGTTGTTTGGCCGTTTTCTTGCCCAGGTAAAGCCCTGCTCCGTTTCACTGCCCTATGAAGTGGGCCAATACCCGCCCCACGCCGATATTTCCCTTTTGTTATATACGCTGTCCCGATGCGCATTACCGGAGGAATCCTGAAAGGACAGATCCTGAAGGGCGGTTTTGCGGCCCATGTGCGGCCCACCACCGATTTTGTGCGGGAGGCGCTCATGAATTATTTGTCTCATCGCTATGAAATAACCGGTGCAGCGGTACTGGACCTTTTTTCCGGTTCGGGTATTATGGCTATTGAATTTTTGAGCCGTGGGGCCAAAACTGTTGTATCCGTTGATAAAGACACGAAAAACATTCGTTATCAGCAGGAAATACAGAAACAAAAAAACCTGGATGCCTGGCAAATAACCAAGGGAGATGTATTCAAAATCCTGGAAGGGGATGAGTCTACATTTGACATCATTTTTGCCGATCCGCCTTATGATTTGCCGTCTTTGGTAAGGTTACCGGAAATGGGCCTGCAGCGCCTGAACCCGGGTGGCGTTTTTGTGCTTGAACACCGCCCCGGTATGGTTTTTACAACCGAGCCTGCAGAAATTCGTAAATACGGAAGTTCCGCAATTGGCATTTTTATCCCGTAACTTTGTTTCATGGAAACCCGCATTGCGGTCTTTGCCGGCACCTTCGATCCCATCACCAACGGACATGTGGATGTTATCCGCCGAAGCCTGCCGCTGTTCGATAAAATTGTGGTTGCCATTGGCGAAAACACCAAAAAACAAACCCTTTTTGACACCGAAAAACGCCTTTCCTGGATACGGGATATCTTTTCGGGCGAACCCAAAATTGTTGCCGCATCCTACAGCGGCCTGACGGTTGACTTCTGCAAAGAAGTGGAAGCACAGTACATTCTGAGGGGTTTGCGCAACGGCAGCGATTATGATTACGAAGCACACATTGCGCAGCTCAACAAAGAACTTAATCCAATGATTGAAACTATTTTTGTAATTACTTCACCTGAAGTGAGTTATATTTCCAGCAGCCTGGTCAGGGATTTGATAATTTACAAGGGAGATTACACGCGTTTTGTGCCTGCACAGGTCAGGGCCTGACCTTACTCTTCGGTTTTTACTGCGGCTTCGTGAGCCAGCAACTTTCCGATGATGTCTTTTACACTGTGGTAGGTTTCAAACTCAGGGCCTTTAAACCACTCCAGATCTGCCCATTTTACCTCTGAGATGCCTTCTTCCTCCTGGGGTTTCAGTTTGCCTTTGCCGCTGCTGTTCATTTTGTACCAGTGGGTTTCTTTCAAAAGAACAACGTCATCTTCGAAATAGGCGTGGTAGGTTTCACCTATTTTATCGCTGATGTTGAGCATATTCAGCCCGGTTTCCTCCATCACCTCCCTCAGCGCCGCAGCACGCTGGTCCTCATGGCGTTCGATTTTGCCCTTGGGAAGATCCCAAATGCCGTTTCGCTTAATGGTAAGCAACTGATTTTCCTTGTTCAGCACCAGTCCACCTGCCGCCTGAATTACAGTGTAGTTGTCGAGAAAGTCTCGGAAAATTTGCTCGGGCTCGGGATTTATCAGTCCGTAATTGAGCGCTTTTCCGGTACTTACCGATGATGTGAGAATATTAAAACTCTTGTGAATTTCATCATCGTCTATATAAAACAAGTTGGGCAGACCTTTGAACGCAGCAGGAGAATCGGCAATGACTATTGCGCCATCGTTGAAGTATATTTTATAGCTTTGCAGGCCCATGGACCAAAGAGCTGCAAAGTTAGCAAAATTTCTTTTGGAAATTCACGCTGTTAAACTCAATCCCGACCAACCTTTTACCTGGACTTCGGGAATTCAATCACCCATTTATTGCGATAACCGCATGGTTTTGTCGTTTCCGGAGGTTCGCAACCTGGTAAAAAACGAACTGGCGGCCATGACAAGGGAACATTTCCCGGAGGCAACCCTTCTGGCCGGCATTGCCACCGCAGGTATTGCGCATGGTGCATTGGCAGCAGATGTGCTGAATATGCCGTATTGCTATGTTCGTCCCGAGCCCAAAAAACACGGCCTGAAAAACCAGATTGAAGGCAAAATGCAGCCCGGAGACAAAGTGGTGTTAATCGAAGATCTTATCAGCACGGGCAAAAGCAGCCTGCAGGCCGCTGATGCCGTTCGTGAAGCCGGCGGCGAAGTCGTGGGCTTGCTGGCGCTTTTTACCTACGGTTTTCCCGATGCAGCGCAGCGCTTCGAAGAGGCAGGAATTCCGTTTTTCACCATCAGCAACTTTCCCACCTTGTGTGAGGTAGCTGTAAATGAAGGTTTTTTACCCGCCGACAAGCTTAGTCCGGTACTTGATTTTGCCAAAGATCCCCGGGGCTGGCAAGGTTAAAACAGGCAGCACTGTTTTCTATCCTGCAAAATGTCATCTCCATTATCTCTATTGCCTTTCGACGGTGAGGCACTCTTATATGAGAACTGGTGCACACCTGCCGAATCACAAGCATACTTTGATGAATTGCTTCGGTCATCGGCCTGGCAAAACGACGAAGTGGTGATGTTTGGAAAAAGGCTGACCATGAGCCGCAAAACTGCTTGGTACGGGCTGCAGCCATTTCGGTATACCTATTCACACGTAGAAAGAACCGCACTGCCCTTTACGCATGTGCTGGAAGATTTGCGAAGAAAATGCGAAGAAACCACCGGCCATACATTCAACAGCGCACTCCTCAACCTATATCACCATGGTATGGAAGGCATGGGAAAACACAGCGATGATGAGGACAGTATTGTGCCTAAAAGCGGCATTGCTTCGCTGAGTTTCGGCGCAGAACGGCCTTTTATGTTCCAGCATAAAAAAACACGAGAAAAGATTAAAATCTCCCTGTCCGATGGCAGCCTGCTGCTGATGAAAGACCTTTGCCAGCAATGCTGGTGGCACGAGCTTCCCAAAACCAAGAAAGTGAGCGGGCTCAGAATCAATATTACCTTTAGGTTGATGAAAAGCTAAGCCATTACAATAATTGTCAATAAAAAGAGCGCATTCATCCGATTTTTCACCATTGGCATGAAATCTGCTTTTTATTTTGCATAGACTTATGAAAAGCAACCACGAAATTGATTACAAGCTGCATGGCGAAGAAATGCAGTGTGTGCAGATTGAACTGGATCCGCAGGAAACCGTAGTGGCCGAAAGCGGCAGTTTTATGTTTATGGACGATGATATCCGCATGGAAACCATTTTTGGAGACGGCTCCAACGCGGGCGGCGGATTTATGGGTAAATTATTCAGCGCCGGAAAACGCCTGATTACCGGTGAAAGCCTCTTTATGACTGCCTTTACCAATGCGGGGCCCAGCCGTCGCACGGTTTCTTTTGCCGCTCCCTATGCAGGTAAAATCATTCCCCTGGATTTATATGAACTGGGTGGTAAAATTGTGTGTCAGAAGGATGCTTTTCTCTGCGCTGCCAAAGGGGTGAGCGTAGGCATTGAGTTTCAGCGCAAACTGGGCACCGGATTGTTTGGTGGAGAAGGTTTCATTATGCAAAAACTGGAAGGCGATGGCCTGGCATTTGTGCATGCCGGCGGCTACATCATGGAACGCACCTTACTGCCGGGAGAAACCCTTCGCGTAGATACCGGCTGTCTGGTGGCCTACACCAAGGATATCGATTATGATATTGAATTCGTAAAAGGTATCAAAAACGCGGTTTTTGGTGGCGAAGGACTGTTTTTTGCCAAACTGCAGGGGCCCGGAAAAGTGTGGCTGCAAACCCTTCCCGTAAGCCGCCTGGCCAGCAGAATTCTTTCATACGGAGTTGGCGGCCGTAAGGAAGAGGGCTCCATCCTGGGTGGATTTGGCAACCTGTTGGATGGTGATTAAAACCAAACAATGCAATTGCGCTGACAACGTTATAAATCAATTCCTATGAAAAACATCATTCTATCCGCTGCGCTGTTATTTGCAGCCGCATTAACTGCCCAAAATCCCGCCACAGGCGAAGAAAAACCCTACATTGAAGTGAACGGAAACGGTGAGATGGAGGTAACACCCGACGAAATATTCGTCGCCATCACCATTCTCGAACGGAGTACCAACAAAAAAACCATCAGTGTGGAGGAGCAGGAGCAGAACCTAAAAAACGCCCTGAAGAATCTAAAGGTAGATCTCAAAAACCTTTCTTTGGCCGGGGCAGATGCCGATCTGGTGAGGATAGAATGGCGAAAAAAAGGGGTTATCACCCAAAAGCAATATTCGCTGAAACTGGGCAATGCAACCATCCTGGGGCAGGTTTTTACCGAACTGGACAAACTGGAAATTACCGATGCCTATGTTTCGCATGTGCAGCATTCAAAAATCGACAGTCTGCGCAAGGTGGTGAAAATTATGGCTATCAAATCTGCCAAAAACAAAGCCGATTACCTGCTTGCAGCCATTGGCGAAAAAACTGGGAAGGCGCTCATTGTCAGAGAGAATGATCCATACTATCCACAGCCGGTTTGGACCATGGCGAATGCAAGGATGGACAAGATGGAAAGTACTTCTTCAAATGAGACCTACACCGATCCCATCGACTTTAAAAAGATTAAAGTAACAAGCAGTATTTATGTGAAGTTTGGAATTCAGTAAGGGTTTTATTCCCCTGCTTTTTTCTTCCACTTCACACGGCAGCCTATGGCCTTGGTGAAGCTCACCTCCGGATCTTTGCCGGCCAGCAAGCTGTTTACGGCATCCTCCACATATTTTTTATCAGCGGCGGCGGCGTCTTCCGAATTGTTGTCAATAGCACCTACGTACTTTACCACAAACTTCTTCTTCTCCTTCTTCACCACATACACATGCGGTGTGCGCTCGGCTCCCCACTGCGTGGCAATGGCCTGTGATTCGTCGTGCAGATAGGGAAAAGTGAATCCTTTTTCCTTGGCACGCTTTTGCATTTCAGGATAGCTGTCGTCCGGGTATTGTACGGCATCATTGGGGTTGATGGCCACTACAGGATAGCCCTGCGAAGCATATATATTGTGCAGGGCGATGATGCGGTCTTCATATGCCACAGAATACGGGCAGTGGTTGCACGTGAAAATTACAATGTAGCCTTTGGCTGATTTGTTGGTAGACAGGCCCATTTTCTTGCCATCCACATTGGGGAGTTTAAAATCCTGAACCACATCTCCGGGTTTATAGCCGGTGCGGGCAGTGGTAAATGCCATGGCTGCAACCACAGCGACTGAGAAAAGTATATTTTTCATGGGTTTATTCTTTGCGGTTTAAATATGTTTCAATAAAACGTTTTAGATCGGTAAATTGTTCAAAGGCTTCCTGCCTGACTACCCTGTATTGTTCATGGGCTATCCACGTGGTGGGCAGGGCTCCGCCCCAGGAAGAGTCTACGGCATCAATAAGATTACCTATATCGGAGGACCTGATCAGCAGGTGTTCTCCGGGTATTTTGTACTCGGCAATTTTCTGCATTACCCGGGCCGTATCCTTTACCCTGTCAAACGATACAAATACAAAATCTATCTGATGGCCAAAAACGCTGTCTGCTTTCACAAAATGCGGCATCTCTTCCATACAGGGTTTGCACCAGGTAGCCCAAAAATTAATGATTCGCGGTTTTTCTCCTTCATTGAAGCATTTCAGCAATGCGGCGTCATTGACCAAACGAACCTCCTGGGCCTGTAAGGACAAGCACAACAGAAGTGCCGTAATCCAAATTACACTAAGCTTCTTCATTGCGAATAAACAACTCTACTTCCTCTATTCTTGCACCCTTGGCTTTTGTAACAATAAACTCGTAGGAACCTTCGCGTATGCTCTCCCGCACCCTGGGTATTTTTCCGCAGATGGAAATCACAAAGCCGCCTAGGGTATGGTAATCTCCCTCAGGAAGTGCCAGGTTGTACTTCTCATTCAGGTACTCAATTTCGTGGCGGGTAGAAAAAAGGTAATGTCCTTTGTCAATATGAGTTTCCGTAAGTTGCTCCGTGTCAAATTCGTCATCTATTTCACCGAAAATCTCTTCTATCACGTCCTCAATCACCACCAGACCCGCCGTGCCGCCAAATTCATCCACCACCACCGCCACACTTCGGCGCTTCTGAATAAAGTCGCGCAGCAAATCATGCGCCTGCATGCTTTCATTCACAATCAAAACCGGCTTTAAAACATCCTGAATTCTTGCCGGTTTACCAAACATTTCGCTCTGGTGAACAAAGCCAATTATATGATCTATATTTTCTCTATATATCAATATTTTAGACAAAGCTGTTTCAATAAACAGTTTATGCAATTCATCTACCGGTTCCTCAATATCCACAGCGATGAGCTCCGTTCTGGGAACCATAAAATCCCTGATCCGCACATCGCTGAACTCCAGCGCATTTCTGAAAACTTCCGTGTCTATGTCTGTGGTTTCTGCCTGTCCGGTGTTTTCGAGTGAAACTATATAGTTATCCAAATCTACTTTGCTGAATACGACGGTATTTTCTCCCACCCGGGTTTGGGTAAACAACCGCAGCAAAACAGCGCTGCTTTTTTTGGAAAAGAAAATGATGGGCCACAGCAATATGTGCACGAAGCGGAACGGCAGCGCAAGTGAAAACAGCACCGTATCGGGATTGATACGAAACAGGCTTTTGGGTAAATATTCAGCCGTAACCAACACAAGAATGGTGCTGAGTATGGTTATCAGTGAAAACTTGAGAAAATGGTTTGGGATGTATGGCCCCAAACCGGCGTCGAGTATCTCGCCCATATAGATACCATAAATTACCAGGGCCAGATTGTTGGCCACCAGTACGGTACTGATAAAGTCTGACGGAGTTTTGAGGTAACGGCTGAGAACCTTTGCGGTGAAACTCCCCTGTTTGCTTCGAAGCTCTATGCGCAGCTTGTTGGCCGATAAAAAGGCTATTTCCATTCCGGCAAAAAATCCGCAGGTAACAAGGCAGGCAACCACTACAACCCAATTGCCCGACATATCTGCGGACAGGGTTGATAAAAGCGGCGTGACGACAGGGTCGGGCATTCCAATACGAAGATAGCAAAAAGATTTCGCATTCGGCAGATTGTGTGCGTTTAACCCTATTTTCGCAACCATGAAACGGGTATTGCCTTGTATGCTTGCCATGGCTTTTACGGCTTTGAAGGCGCAGCTTCCCAACACCGTTTTCAACCAACAACCGGCTCCGCCCCGCAAATCCATTGGTCTGCAGGCCGATGTGTTTCCGTTTCTCAAAAACAACGAATATTTCAATGCGATCAATCCGGGAGAAACCTTTTTTAGTTTCAGAACCTCAGTGGCAGGGGTTTTTAACTTGCAGCCCGGTGGCAAAGCCAGGCTCACCACGGGTGTGATGTTTCAGGAAAATTATGGCGATGCCAAAACGTGGATAAAGCCTGTTTTTTCGCTGTCGCTCACTTCCTACAAAGAATGGAACTATGTGTTTGGTGCCCTGGTTTCGGGTACAAGGCACGGAATGATTGAACCCTTGTATAACTACGAGCAGGTGCTCACCCAACCCCTGGAATACGGCATACAGGTGCGCAGGGACAACAGCAAGCTGTTTTATGACGGCTGGCTGGAATGGAGACAGCGTTTCAATGCCGGCAGCGGCATACGCGAAATGCTGGTGGCGGGGCAACACCTGCAGCCGCGTTTTGCCGTGGGTAAAAGCACCACATTATCACTCCCGCTGCAAATGGTGCTGGTGCATCAGGGCGGACAATCTGTAAGCAATCCGCTGCCCATCAGCACGCGCATTGCAGCTACGGCAGGTTTGCGGCTTGCAGGCAAAGACACCAGCTGGGTAATGGAAGGTTACGCGCTGCAAAGCCTCGACAATTCTCCCAATCCGCAGCAACCCTGGAAAAACGGATATGCCTTTATGGCCAATATCCAAAAACGATTTGGCCGGTATCACCGGGTTGCCGCTACCTGGTGGTTTGCCCGCGAATTTGTTTCCACATTGGGAAATCCGGTTTTTTCCAATGTAAACCTGGAATATCCCTATGCAAATGCACACACGAGACGCATTGCCATGCTGCGCTATGTGTATTCACGTCCCATACTGGGCAATAATATCTGGATAGATGCCCGTTTTGAGCCACATTACGATTTTGAGCGGGCCGGTGTGGAATTTTCGCACGGTCTCTACCTGCGCTACATTCGCAGCGGCAGTTTTAACATACCCCGCATTCCCGGATTTTTCTGATTAGGGCTTGAAGCCCCGGAACGCCCACCTGAAGCCTTCTTTAAAGCCGGGTTTCACGGTCGTTTTTGTATGAATGCGGTAAGACACACCCCATTCCAGGTAATCGGCCATGCTGAGATGGGTGCGCATGCGTACCATCGCCGTGAGAGAGGAAGATGCATAATACTTCACGCCCAAAGCCTGGTAATATTTGCGTTTGGTATCGTCGGGGCGAAAGAGATATAAGCCCACATCTGCCACCATGCCTACCCTGCCCACGCGGTATTCATGACCGCCGCTGATGGCCAGTTCAGATATTTTATCCAAAGAGGCTGCAGGCAGAGGCTGGAACTTGGTGTACACATAGGTACGGTCGTAAAACCCTGTGATGGCTGCTGTCCAGAAACGCCAAGGCTTGTGGGGATATAAGAGCTTCAGTTCCGCCACATAATTAAAAATATTGCGGGGATCGTCCATGCTCATTTGTTTCTTACCGAAACGCAAAGAGGGTTGCCATTCCACGGTATTGGGGTTTTCTGGGTAGCGGGGCTGATAATATTTGTCGTTTCCGTCAAACTGCTTCAAGCCCAAAAACAGACATGGCATATTAATACCCAAGTTGGGTTGTCCAAAGTTGCCATTGGAATAGTGAATCAGCGATAGGCCCAGCTGTATTTGTTTACGGTCCGAAACGGGCGTCTGCACATACATTGCGGCCTGCATCATACCATTGAACCGGCTGCCGATGGCACGGTTTCTGGGATTGGTGTATACATCCCACTGTCGAGAAAGCAAACCAATTCCTGTGGTAAGCCTGAAACGGAGGCTTGTTTTTTCATTGCCGCTGATGCCGGCATCATAGTAGCCAAACAGTGAGCTCACATTGCCGTTGATGTTATTAAAAAGCCGAATGTGGTTGGCTCCAATTCCGGCAAAGGGCTGCAGCTGGTTTTTGGCCAGTTCGCCATCCTTGTCAATTCTCCATTCCCGAGCAGCCTCCAGGCCCAGTGCGTGGCTACCCATAGCCTGCATGTCCTCATGGTGCGCGGCAAGAAACCCGGGATAGGCCCGAAACGACCAGGCATGCTGTGCATGTGAATAACTTGAAATTAAAAGTAAACTTAGGATAATTGCGGTTTTGCGCATACCGCCCGGTGTTTATTTTTCGTTTTTCTCGGTGGCCAGCACCATTTTAATACCCAGGTTGGCACCCACCTGCATTACATCCACCAAATCCTGCACATAGGCCTTTGCATCGGCGCGAAGCACCACCACCAGACCGGCATCTTTACTCTTGGGGTCCTGATACTGATCGCGAAGTGCTTTCAACTTGCTTTCCAGCTCTTCGTAGCTTACCTCCTGCTGCTCGATAAACACCTGCAATGCATCGGGATTGGCGGGGTCTCGCCTCACCGTGAGGGGAATAGATTTGGGGCTAACCGTACTGGTGGTTTTGGCCTGAGGCAGCATCACCTTAATCACGTTGGGGTTGGCAAGGGTGCTGGCAATGAGGAAGAACAGCAACAGGAAGAACATGATATCGTTCAGCGACGATGATTCTACCTCTGCTTCTTCGCGTTTGCGTCTTCCTATTTTCATGGTGTTGTGGCTAAAACCGTTAATTAAAAGTTGGACTTGTTCAGCAGTTCCAGGAAGGCAAGGTTTTGTTCCTGCAGGCGTTCAGCAAAGCGGTCAATTTTACGGATGTACATCTGGTAGCCAAAAAAGGCAATAATACCCACCAGCAGACCTGCAAAGCTGGTCACCATTTTCACGTATAACCCGCCGGAAATAGCGCCAATGCTGAGATTGTTGTCTACACTGATGGCATAAAAGATATTGATTACCCCCCAGATTGTTCCTACGAAACCAATCATGGGTGCCAGGCGGCTGATCAGGCTGAGCATGTTGAGATTGCTTTCCATGGCGCTGAGTTCCACATTGGCACGGGTTTCCATGGCGCTTTCAATTTCACGCATGTTGCTGCCCAAAAAGCGGAGTCCTGTTGCAATAACCTGGGCCTGGGCCGTGGGGGTGTTGGTGCAGTAAGCCAGAGCACTGTCAGGGCGGTTTTCCTTCAGGTGGTCTTTTACCACGTTCATGAGGTTAAAGTCTACCTTGGCGCGGCCACTGATATACATGTAACGCTCTATGAGGAAGAAAATTGTCGCCAGCAGGGCAATGGCCAAAAATATCATGGTTACGCCGCCTTTGACCATAATTTCCAGAATAGGCGCGGAAACATGTTCGGCGTTTTTCGCAGCGGCGGCTACTGCCTGTGCAGTGTCGGTTTGAAGTAGGGTGATGAGCAAATGCATGATTTAGGTTATGCGAAAAAAAGCAATATTTATGGTTTAACGATTATGCGGGCCGGAAAATTATCCCCAGTGTTTTATTTTTCGGTCGCAGCTGTATCAATCCATGTTGTCCAGCTCGGCCACGCCCCCGCTGATGATGTATTTGGTCCAGTGGCTGCTTTCTGCATTCACGGGTTTGATTTTGCTTTTCTCCACCAGCAGCATTTCGCCGCTAAAACCGTAGCTGTAGGGTAAATACACGGCACTGTGGCCCGGCATGTCGATAATCTTCATGTCTTCCTGGGTGATAAATCCCATGCGGTAAATGCCCTCTCCCACGCATACCGCCACTGGCTTCGTAAACTTTTTCTTGTCGCCCACAAAGGCTTCCGTCATGTCTTTGGTGGTACCAAAAATAAAGTTGAGACCGGGGGCTTTTTCGATAATTCCCTCGAAAAAATCCAGAATCTGCCTCGCCACCACACCGCGGGTAATAAAACCTACGGTTAGAATGATGGTGACCACCAGCAAGGTATAAAAGAAAAATTCTTTACCGCTGATTTCGCGCAGGTGCAACAGACCTGTGACCATATTCACGAGCCAGCCGATGATAACCACCGTAAGCACTATGGGCAGCAAAACGAGCAAACCACGCAGAAAATAATTGATGAGCATGCGCCAGGTACTGCGCGCTTTTCGCTGGTTATCACTCATGGAAAAACGGGTGTCTGTGTTGTTCATGATTGCAGGGCTTGTAAATCTTTTCCTATGTCTTTTCGGTAAAACTTGCCTTCATACTGCACTGTTTCGGCGGCGTGCAGGGAAATCTCCGCGGCCATGGCAATGTTCTCAGCAAGGGAAGTTATGGCCAGCACGCGTCCGCCATTGGTTACCACGCCGTTATCGGTCCGTTTGGTTCCGGCATGAAAAAACAGGGTTTGGGCACCAGGAGCGGGGATCTGCATGGGTTTTCCTTTCTCAATGTCGCCGGGGTAGCCGGCTGATACCAGAAAAACGGTGGCTGCGGTGCGCGCATCCATTTCAAACGGAAGTTTATCGAGCCCGCCGTGGGCAATGGCCACCGCCAGGTCTTTCATATTTACCCGCAGTCGCGGAAATATGGCTTCGGTTTCCGGGTCGCCCATGCGCACGTTGTACTCTATCACTTTGGGCTCACCTTTGCAGTTCATCAGTCCCATAAACAGAAATCCTTTGAACGGATGACCTTCTTTTTTGAGGCCTTCAAACGTAGGAATGGCAATGTGGTCGGCTACTTTTTGCATAAAGGTTTCATCGGCAAACGGAACGGGGCTGATGGCTCCCATGCCGCCGGTGTTTGGGCCGGTATCCCCTTCGCCAATGCGCTTGTAGTCTTTGGCACTGCCCAGCATGCGCCAGGTTTCGCCGTCACTCACTGCAAAACAGCTGATTTCGATGCCGTGCAGAAACTCTTCAATCACCACGGTATTTCCGGCGCTGCCGAAACGCGCATTCGTGATCATATCATTCAGCACGGCTTCGGCTTCGGCAATGTCCTCGGTAATGATTACGCCTTTTCCGGCTGCCAGGCCATCGGCTTTGAGTACATAGGGAGGTGCAAGGGTGGCCAGAAAGGCTTTTCCTTCGTGCAGATTTTCGGCTGTGAAACTCTTGTATGCTGCCGTGGGGATGTTGTGGCGCATCATGAACGCCTTGGCAAAATCCTTGCTGCCCTCCAGGGTGGCTGCGTATTGGTCGGGTCCGGCCACGGCAATGCCATGGGGTTTCATAAAATCAACAATGCCGGCCACCAGCGGATCTTCGTTTCCGGGCAGGATGAGGGAAATGCTTTTATCGCGGCAAAAAGTAAGCACAGCCTCAAAATCAAGCGGATTGAGGCTCACGTTTTCGCCACACTGCGCAGTGCCTGCATTGCCGGGTGCGATGTACAGCTTACCGGGGTTACCGGACTGAGACAGTTTCCACGCAAAAGCATGTTCGCGGCCTCCGGAGCCCAGCAAAAGGATATTCATGCTGCGAATTTACGCGGGGAAAAGCGATGTATGGGTGATAATTTATTCAATTATTCATGCGTCCGGTTTGGATTAAATCCCCTCAAAAAGGCAATAGTACTATGATTAAATCAAGGTTGTTGCATTGCTTTACTCAGCCAAAACACCACGCATGAAAATCAAATTGCAATGAAGAAAGACAGGCACCATGACAAAAACATATAAATTCTGCCAAAGCTGCGGCTATCCGATGGCCAAGGACAAAAAAGGTGGTGGCACGGAAAAAGACGGATCAAAAAGCGCAAAATATTGTTCCATGTGTTATGAAAACGGCCGTTTTTTAACTCCACCGGAAGTGAATAACGCTGAAAAAATGCAGCACTTCTGCATACAGCAAATGCGCAAAAGCGGCATGAATGGTTTTGTTGCCTGGCTTGCCACGCGGGGCATTCCAAGGCTGGAGCGGTGGAAGAAGTGAGCGAAAAACTGCGCTTTAAATTGAATGGCTGATGCCTAAAACCTTCAATCTCCTACGTACACCACCTTTACCACAAACGGTTGGCCATTGACTTTTATTACCAATGGATATACCCCTTTGGCCAGCTGCAGTTTCTTCATATCCACCGACTCGAAATAATTGCCCGGTTCCGCATTGTTCCACGATGTGGTGTAAACCGGTAATTGGCCGATGATATCATATAGCTTCACTTCCACGGTTTGTTTTTCCTTGATGCTGAATTTATAGGTAAATACGCCCCCATTGGGGTTTGGATATACATAAAAACTGGCACCATTTTTCTGGTCAATATAGTTGGGGCTTGAAATTTGAACCGGTTGGGTAGATGAATCCGCACATCCCAGGCTGTTTTCTACCCTAAGTTTAACAGTAAACGTCCTGTTTTCGCGGTACATGTGGCGGGTGCTGGGTCCGGAACCCAATAGTCCATCATCATAAGACCAAGCATAGCGGTATCCGGGAGTCAGGGTGTCCAGCGCCTTGAAACTGCGTGTTTCCTTGTTGATGTAGCCTGTTATAAAATCCGCATTTACAGCAGGAACGACAGCAATAATACGTTGTGCAGTGTCTGTACATTTTCCGTTACTTGCGGTCAAGACTGCCCGAAAATTACCGGCGGTGCCATACGTGTGCGACGGGGCGGCCAGGCCGGAGGTGGTTCCATCTCCAAAATCCCATTGCTGTGCAAGGGGTTTGCCATCGGCATTGGTGCTTTTATCCGTGAAGGTAACAAACCGCTGTATAGCACAGGTGGGATTGGGAAGAGCCGTAAAATTTGCCACCGGAACAGAAGCGGCTACCATTACCCCTTCGGACGTGTCTGAGCATCCCTTGTTGCTGTTGGCGATTAATCGAATAGTATAACTGCCGTGCAAGGGAAATGCAACAGAAAATGTATCGCCTACTTTTACTATAATTCTTCCTAAACCCCATGTGTACTGAAGCGATCCTGAAGAAATAGTACTGTTGTTGTTTGCAAAGGTTCTTTCTCCCTCACACACTTGTGGTGGCGACATGGTAAATGCGACGTTGGGCATGGGATGAACCGTGACATCCGCAGCGCCGGAGTCCACACAACCAAAGTTGCTGGTCAGTTTTTGCCATATTTTATAAGTCCCGGCAGCACTGTAGCTGTAACTGTTGTTGCTACTGTTGATCAGCATACTGCCGTCGCCGTTTCTCCAGCTAACGGTAAATGAGCCTTCAGAAATACTGCCTTTATTCGAGGATACGAATCTGTTGCCAAGCAAACACGATTGAATTGGGTTGACCGTGAATGCGGCTTTAGGCATGGCATATACCCTCATGAATTTATGGATAGTGTCTTTGCAGCCTTTGTCAGAAACACTGAACAGTGAAACCTTATAGGTTCCAAAGGCAGAAAATGATTTAACAGGATGGACGGCCGAACTGGTGGAGCCATCCCCAAAATTCCACAGATAATTCAAGGTTCCTGAGGATATGGTGGTTTTGTTTGAAAATGCAAATGTGTTGTTTTTCTCACACTGGTCGCTGTCGTTTACCGTGAATGCGGGTGTTGCCTGGGGCAGCACGTTTATGCCATTTATCACGCTGTCTGTGCATCCATAAATGGTTGTTGCCAATAGTTTTACATTGAAAGGTCCGGCCGTTGCATAGCTGTATACTGGAGATTTCTGTAAGCTTCCCTTTCCATCTCCAAAGGCCCACTGGTAGGTCAGATTTCCATCCGCGCTTGTGGATTGGTTGGTAAATACGAACCGGTTCGCCTTTAAACACTGATTGCTATTGTTGGCAATAAAAGATACCGAAGGATTGGCATAAACCACGAGTTTTAAGGCGTTTGAGGTGGCGCGGCAACCGGCACCGCTTACCAAAACGCCTGTATAAACACCTGTGTCTGCAAGGCTTACGTTATTAAGTACAAGCAGCGAGTCTGTTTTGCCCGGCAGATTAATGCCATTTTTTTGCCACTGGAATGTGGTCGGAAGAAAGTTTCGGTTTCTTAGAACCAGGGTAACACTGCGCCCCTGGCATCCGGGGTTGATGCCGCTTTTAACTAAAACTATGGGGTTCGGGCTTGTGTTAACGGTGATGTATGCGTTTTTTCTCAGTGAATCAAGGCCGTTGACGCGCAAGCGTACAGACTTGGTTCCAGGATTGCTGTAGCTTACCTGGTGAGGTTCCTGCCCGGTGGCTGTTCGGGGCGATGCTCCCGAACCAAAATCCCATTCCCACCGATTTACCAACCCTTCAGATGTATCGGTAAAAGTAATAGGGTTTCCGGTACATGTTACTGTCTGGCTGACTTTGAAATAGGGAATGGGCTGGTCAAACACGAAAGTGTAGTCTTCTCCCTGTCCTCTGGAAAGATTTCGGCAGGCATTTGTATCTATGGGGTTTATATCGGACAACAGACGGAAACGCAAACCGGTATTTCGCTTCAGCGAAGTTGCGGGAGTAGTAAAAGAAAGTGTTTTTGTTCCGAATGTATTGGTTGAGGATGCTGTTATCTCCCCCAAATAATTCTGAAATTTACCATCGCCGTTATAGTCAATAAACATTCTCAGGTATTCCGAATTGTAAGGGCCGGTTTTGGCTGTTACTGTATAGCCGGTGCCGGTTTTAAGACGAAATACCTTACTGCTGCTGAAATCCAAATTTTCGCCATCATCAAAATAACCTCCGGTTTCGTTATTGTTGTCGGACAGACTGAAGCGCAACAAACCTATGACACTGTTGGAAGAAGAAAAAGTGGTGGTATTATAGCACTGGGGAGGTGTGGGTTTATCAAAGACTTTTAGCCAGGCTGTTTTGGTAAACGTGTCTGACCCCTGGCAATTGGTTGCAATCAGGCGAATGGTATAAAGTCCCTTTTTGTTAAATTGGATGGAGGGCGCGTAACTTGTGCTGTCCGTTCTATCTCTGTAGGTGTAGTTGTTCGGCGAAATTTTCCATACGAGTGCACTCACAGAACCGGATATTTTTTCATACAATTTGGTTTTTCCGCCTACAGTTAAAACACTGTCGAAGGCATAAAATCCGCTTTTGGGAATCTGGGTTCCGCGATCGTAAAGGTTTGAACGCCAAACCCCTCTTCCATAGGTGCTAACCACTATTTTGCTTTGGCTTTTTCCGCGGGGAGAATACCAGATATCCATATCAGTTACATCTGCCCATACCGGAAAATCTTTGTTGTAATTTACCCACTGGTTGCCGAGAGAATCCCAGACATAAATACCGCGCTCCGATCCGATATAAACCATTTCAGTATTCGAACTGGTGTCTATAAGACACATGTTCAAGGCTCCGGCACCGGCCGGGGTGGCAACTGCAGTCCAGGTTTGGCCCTTATTGATACTTCTGTAGAGGGTGGTTGCATTTACACAATAAACGCGGTTACTGTCTTTGTGGTGTGCCTCAATCCAGCGTACACCCCCGGGTCCCGTTCCCAGGCTTACCCACGAAACGGATGCAGAACCGACGTTGCCTGTTCTTTGGATATTGCCGTTATTCTGCAACGCATATAGCATGGCGTTTCTGGCGGGTGAATTTTCTAGCATTCTTACCCCGCCAAAGCCGGTAGAAATGGCCGTCCATGTAGGCGGTGACGCTGTTTTTACGGCTGTCGTTCTCCATACATTGCCATAACCTGCAAACATGGTTGCGGGCTGGCCCTCCTGCAAAATAAACGGGGTAAGCCAGTTACCGCCTTCATTAATGCCCCCGGTGCCGTTGGCACCTACAGTAGCAATGCTGTTTTTATCAACGGCCCGGTAAATGCGGCCAAACACATAAGAGCCATATACATAATTAGCGTCGGTCGGATCTACCTGACAATCCATGCCATCTCCGCCGTAGTAGGTGTAGAATTCGTCTTTGGTGGTCTGGCTGCTGCCGTTGTCCTGATAACCCTGTGCGCCAATAAATTCATCGGTTTTGGCGTGAGCAATGCGGTAAATCTGGGAGTTTTGAATACCGGTGCTGATATTGATCCAGCGGCTGCCGGCGTTCAGTGTGTAATATACACCACCGTCATTTCCGGAGTATAATTTACTTCCGGTAATGTTAAAGTCAATGGCGTGCTGGTCGGCATGAATGTCGTCGGCTCCGTATCCGCCGAACCAGTGGCCCACCTGGGTCCAGGTAGTTCCGCCGTTCACACTTTTCCAAATATTTATGCCACCCACATATACCACTTCCGCGTTTTTGGGGTCAGCATCTATATCCAGGTCATACCAGCCTTGTCCGTTGGTGAGATCTCCGGTTCCGGCGGTTCCGTCATAATACCCCAGAATATTCGGGGTTGTGCTTCTTGTTGTGAAAGTAAGTCCTGAATCTGCACTCCTGTAAAGTCCCTGAAAATTCACGGAAGGGGTGGTTACAAAATACACGTAGGCTCTGTTGGCTTTGCTCACAGCTATTTGTCCGCGGCTACTGCCGGTGGGCAATCCGGCAGTGATTTGCACAAAGGATTGTCCGTTATTGGTGCTCCTGAAAAAAAGACCGTTGCGTGTTGCATAAATCAAATTGGGATTGTTAGGGTGCATCACAATGTCTGTATAATTTCCGGATATGATAAAAGTCCAGGTAAGTCCGCTGTTGGTGGTTCTGTAAATACCGCCATTGGTCGCAATGATTATGATGGCGGAATTTTTGGGATGCATCACCATTTTTCCAACGGTAAGTGTGCTGATTCCACTGTTTCTGGCAGACCAGGTAATCCCGCCATTGGTTGACCACACCACACCCATGCCGGGCGCATCGCCGGCATCGCGGTCACCGGTTCCGATATACATGGTATCAGGGTTGTTGTAGCTAAGCAGCATAGAACTCGCGCCAATCGTGTTCACAACCGGATTTTTTCCAAATAAATGAAGCCATGTCAACCCGTTATCGGTTGTTTTCCATACTCCACCTTGTGGCGCAAGCGCAAACACCACATTAGAATCGGTGGGATGAAATGCGAACCCGTTTATTCTGCCCACGCCGGTTGGCTGCCCGCTTTGGTTGTATGGATGCTTCTGGGGCCCTACGGCGGTCCATCTCCCGGTTGCGGGGCAGGGTGCTGCCATGCCCGTTAAACCCTGTTGGTTGTTGCTTTGTCCGCTATTGAATCCGGTCTCATTCAGCGAACCCCTGTTCCATTGAATGCTTCCGTCGGGCAGCATTTTGTCTCTCACACGCCATTCCCAGCGCTTAAATACCTTGTAACCATGGCCGCGCGCAGGTACTGAGTCTTTCCAATACAGATCGAAAGCCCTTTTTACTTTGTAGTAATTCGCATCGGGTGCTTTCATCATCTCTATCCAATAAGGCTTTAGTGCGGTGTCATTGGGTGTCTGGGCTGATACTGTGCTAAAAAATAGTATACCCGAAAGGATAAAAATGATGCCGGGGTTTTTCATTTCAGAAACAAAAGTATCGCAATGTTCTTTTAAAATAATACTACATGGAAAACAACCACCACTTTTTAACTCCAAAAAGTTTGTTGGCATTAAAAAATCCGGGGTTATTCATTGCGATTTGTATCGCCATTCTGTTAATTTTGTTCAATGTACGTTTCTATAACAGGCTTAAGGCCTAAAGGCCTTGCAGGCACTTTGCGGTTTTGGCTGCTGGCTGTTCCTTCCTTCAGGCAAGCGCAAACAGCCCAAGGCAATATGTTTTGCGCTGTAAAAAAAATAAACGGACACCAATGCACACTCACTGCCTGGGAAAGCCGGGAACAAATGCTGAATTTTATGCGAAGCGGGGTTCACCTAAAGGCCATGAAAGCCTTTGGCAGTATTGCCACCGGCAAAACCTACGGCTATGAAACGGATACCATTCCAGGCTGGGACGAAGCTTTTGCATTGTTGCAGGAAAAGGGGCGTGTGTATTGAGTTTGTTTATAGAGCCAATACCCGTGTCGCCTGCGCGTCATTCTGGCTGGCTTTCAGCCCTGCAATTACGGGACCTGTATTAAAAAGTGACCTCGGCGAGAATCGAACTCACATCAAAAGTTTAGGAAACTTCTATTCTATCCGTTGAACTACGAGGTCAGGGGTTGCAAAGATAATGCTTGCCTGCTTACCTTGCACGGGTTAAACAAAGCAACCATGGAAAACTGGAAAGAAGAAAACAACGCGCTGAACAAAACCTTTGTATTTGCCTCATTTGAGGATGCCATGGCTTTTATGCAAAGCGCCGCTACCAAAATTAGCGCACTCAACCACCACCCTGAATGGAGTAATGTTTATAATAAAATTACCGTGCGGCTCACCACCCACGATACCGGCAATACTGTAACAGACAAAGACCGAAAACTGGCAGCATTGCTGGACATTGCTTTTGCGGATTTGTTCTAAATAAGTTACCGTTTGACATTCGCCATTCTCCGTCTTATATTTGTGTTATGACCACCTTGTCTGACATAAGAAACATTCTGGGAATGCACAAGGCCAGACTTACTGAAAAGTATGGGCTCAGTACCATTGCCGTGTTTGGGTCTTACAGTCGTGGCCAGCAAAACGAAAAAAGCGACATTGATATTCTTGTTGACTTCTATAAACCCGTAGGCATAGAATTTATTGATCTGGCCAATGAGTTGGAATTGCTTTTAAAAATCAAGGTAGATTTGGTTTCAAAAAAGGGAGTTAAACCCCAATATCTTGCAAACATTGAAGAGGAATTAAGCTATGTCTAAACGCGAGCCCGGGCTTTTACTCGAAGACATTCTTGATTCCATTAGAAAAATTAAAGCGTACACCGCAGGGTTTTCTTTCGAAGATTTTATAAATGACACTAAAACAAGTGATGCGGTGATTCGAAATTTTGAAATTATTGGTGAAGCAGCAAATAGGCTGCCAGATGAAATAAAGGACAAATACACTCATGTTAATTGGTTTAGAATAAGAGGATTCAGAAACAGGATTGTACACGATTACATGGGCGTTGATTAGACCATAGTTTGGCAAATTATTGAGCATGATCTTGATTCGCTGTACGATGAAATTTCAAAAATCCGAGATACAGAGTAGCAGCCAGCCATAACCACCGTGGCTATCCTTTCATTGCAGTATGTCGAATTTTACAAGGTCATTTGCCTAAACCCGGATAATTTTTGCTTTTCCCCCTATCTTTGCACCGTAAAACCCCGCTGTGAAGCGGCGTAATTATTTGACATCATGGCACCCAAAAAAGAAAACAGCCGCGGGAAGAAATTCCAGGATCGGCAACCAGGCGAAAAACGCCCACGCAAAACCGGCGATGCTCCGGTAAAACCTAAAAAATCATTCGGCGACAAACCCTTTCGTTCAGAAGAAAAGAAACCTTTTCGCAGCAGCAGACCCGGAACCCGCGATTTCAGCGATTCCCGAACTCCGCGCGGTGACAAGCCCTTCCGTCCCAAAAGAGAAGATGGCGGATTTAATCCCGAAGAGCGCCGCACATCCCGCCCTGCCTTCAAAAAACCATTTGACAACGAGGGAAGAAAACCCTTTAAACGCGATGGCTCCGGCGACAGCCGCTTTGGCGGCGACGACAGAAAAAAATCCCGGGCTCCCTTTAAAAAAGACACCGATTTTGGCGGTGGCGGCTATAAAAAAGAAGGCAACAACACCCGCATAGGCAGCGGCAGACCCGTTCGCAACGATGACAAACCCGCCCGTTCAGGTCCGCGCAAACCATTTGAAAGAGAAGAAAAACCCTCATACGGCAAGCGCAGTGTCTATGGTGGCGATAAGCCCGCTCCCCGCACCCGCAAGCCGTTCGATAAAGAAGACAAGCCGTCAAGAGGCAAGCGCCCGGCTATTGGCGAAGAGAGACCTGCTGCCAGAACCACCCGCAAACCCTTTGACCGTGAGGAAAAGCCGGCTCGCACCAAACGTGCAGCCTTTGGCGATGATAAACCTGCCGCCCGTAAACCCGGCAAATTCAGCAAAAACAAGCCTTCAGCGCACGTAAAAAGCACCCGCAAAGGCGCTGAGAAAAACTATAAAGGCAGCCGCCGTACCCACGAAAATACCGGGCGCGATCTGGAAAACGCCAAACTGCTGACCGGTGAAGAAGTTCGCCTGAACCGATACATTGCCAACAGCGGCATTTGCAGCCGCCGTGAAGCCGACGTGATGATAGAACAGGGCCTGGTGCAGATAAACGGCAAGGTTGTAACCGAACTGGGGCAAAAAGTAAAACCCAGGGATGAAGTAAAAGTAGACGGCCGTCGGATTACCCCCGAAAAACCTGTATATATTCTGCTTAATAAACCCAAAGGCTATATCACCAGCACCTTTGATCCGGATGGTCGTGCCACGGTAATGGACCTGATCGACCTGCCCGGCAAAGAACGTATTTACCCCATCGGCAGGCTCGACAGAAACACCACTGGTGTTATGTTGCTCACCAACGACGGCGAACTGGCCCAGAAACTCATGCACCCCAGCTTTGAAATCAAGAAAGTGTACCGTGCCACGCTGGACAACAGACCCAGTAAAGACCATATGCTGGCCTGGGTGAGCGGCATTGAGCTGGAAGACGGTTTTATGGCCTTTGAACAGTGCGGATTCGTGGAAAAAGAAGACGAAAATACCCTGGGAGTAGAGATTCACAGCGGCCGAAACCGCATTGTGCGCCGCATGTTTGAACATTTTGGCTACGAGGTAAAAAACCTGGACCGTGTGTTACTCGGCGAATTTGACCACCTGAAACTAGGCCGCGGCAAATGGCGCTTCCTTAACGAAAAAGAGCAGCGTTATGTAGAGCGGATCAAGCGCAGCAATGCGCCCAAACGCAAGAAATAATTTTTACTGCAGCACACTAACAGGCTCATTGGCCTGCATCCGCAGCCGCCATTCCATGGGCCATAGGTTGTTCCATTGGTGGCGGTTGGCATTCACAAATCCCACCGAAACATCATTCCACATCACCCTATGCAATCCCTCTCTTCTTTCGGGGTTGGGCAGGGCTTCGCGGCGCAGGTAGGCCATCACTTCTGCATCGGTAAGGCGCAATTCAGGCCACTCCGCATTTTCAAGGCCTTGCAACAATGCCACGGCTGTGTCGGGTTTCCATTTTCCGTGAAACACTTGCCCCATGGGCGTTCCGGCGGCATAAATGCCGGGCAACTCTGCCAGCAGCTGATGCCATTCCTCCGGATTTTGGATGCGCATGCCCCAAAGGCCCTGCGGGGTTTCCACTGCGTGGATGTTTTTTGGCAATCCTGCAGGAGATACAGGAATTGCCTTGATCCGGTATTTTCCGGGTGATTTTGACTTTGGGGCCACACCGGTTTTTTGCATTACAGCCACAAAAAAACCTTCCGCCTGGGTCTTGTGTGGCAACGCCCTGTACATTCCCTCCTGAAGACTGTAAAAGGCATCCCCGCCCAAAAAATCGGGTTGCACAATATTGGCTCCGAGTGCTTGGACCAGTTTGTTTACATTGTCCTCGTTTTCGGCGGTATTGAAAGTACAGGTGCTGTATATCAAATATCCACCCGGTGCTATAGCCGGCCAGATATCCGTTATGATCCGCTGTTGTCTCTCGGCACAGAGTTTCACGTTGTTTTCGCTCCATTCGCTGATGGCGGCAGGGTCTTTCCGAAACATACCCTCACCACTGCAAGGCACATCTGCCACAACAATATCAAAACGGGCATCGCTGTTTCCGAAACGAGAGGCATCCGCTTTTGTAACAATGTGGTTTGCCGCGCCCCATTTGCAAAGGTTTTCGGCCAGTATGGGCGTGCGTGTTCCAATGACTTCGTTGGCAACCAACATATCGCCATTCCTCAGTACAGAGGCCAGGTGGGTGCTCTTTCCTCCGGGAGCGGCACACAAATCCATCACCACGGCGGGTTCCGGCAATGTTGAAAGCAGGTTTTTTACGATACTGCCCACCACCATACTACCCGCTTCCTGTACATAGTAATGCCCGGCATGAAAGGCAGGATCGGCGGCAAACAAAGGTCTTTCCGGAAGATAGTATCCGTTATCGCACCAGGGAACCACCAATGCCGCAACAGGTTTTGATGCCGTTTTTTGGGTGTTCACACGGATGCTCACGGGTGCGGGCATCTGCAGGGCTTCCAGCAATGCCGTTACCTCCTGCCCAGACAGGATCGATTCGAGAGATTTAACAAAAGCGGCGGGAAACAATTTATTATACTAAAGGTTTAAATAATATTACTTAATTAATTGTCTTGTATTAATCTCCACCGTGTTGCCAGCAATTTCCATTGGGGCTTTTGGTCATGCGCTTGCAGCGATCACCCGCTTTAGTAGCGGCGCCGCATTGCACTGCCTCGCCTGCTTTTTTGGTTTCCGCTGGTTTTTGTCCGCCGGTTTGTCCGCTTGTGCTCCATTTCCAGCAGGGCAAGCAAATATTCGCCTCCAGCGTGTTTTCGTCTTTATCCGGCAGGGCCGGAAAGAAATCAATTCCGGTGAGGCGCTCTACGCTGTCTATGGTTACGGCAAATTCGGTCAACGGCAGCTTAGAGCCCGCATTGGGCAGCACAAAACCCAGTGCTTTGTACTCCGGCATACGGTAATCCAGTATGACTTTGTAGTATAACTCCGGCACTGACACTTTGTTGGCCCCTATCGAGGGGAGCCCCGGTTTCAGTACGGGTCCGGTCACCACATATATAGCGCCGTTGTTTCGGGCCCACACCCGAACCTGGCCTTCCAGGCGCTTCCACACGCCACGGTTAAAAGCGGGCAACTGCGGGCTCATATTGCTGTAATAAAACGATTCCGCCATGGATGACAGCGAATAGCCCAGATCTGCCGCGGGTGCCAGGTGGCCGCGGTCGTAACCGGAGTGCAAATAGTCTTCATCGGCAGCGGTGCCTGTTTTTACCAGCGGGTCCTTCATAAATACATCACCTCTTTCAAATGCCTTTTGGGTTTCTTCGGCGGTAAGTTCATAGGCAACCCAGTCAGCTTGTTCGTGTGCTTCATTGTAAACCAGCGCAAAGCCTGTGTGGTAAATGATATGCTGCCCGGGCTTAAGTGCCGGAATCTCCGCAGGATGGGCTTGCTTAAGTGTATCGTTATTCGGTTGAGTGGCATGCACCTGCCCATGACCCGCAAACAGGGAGCAAACCACAAATGCTATGATGCCGCGTATAAACACAGATGCAAATTACGGGTTTTGCCGGGAATGTTGGGGTGTGCTGTTGCTGAGGCCCTGCTCTCTGTGTAAAGACGCACGATGGTGCGTCTCGCTTGTATAGTGTATAGCCCTGATGGTGTCGGTGCTTGTTGGAGACGCATAATGGTGCGTCTTTACAGCACATGATACCACAATCGGGGGATAACATGCCGCTCCTACGTCGCTGAAAACCCGATTATCATATCGGCATTTGCGTTATCTCTTCCAGCACGCCAGTCCAAAGGTTATTGCGCAGGCGCAACGCTTCCATAGAAGCCTGCGCAGCCTCCTCCCACTTGCTTTCGTCGTTGCCGCAAAGTTCAGCCGTCATTTGTAAGGCCAGATGCGAGTGATGGTCGCCATCTACTTCTATGTGGCGGTCTAGGTAATATTTGAATGCTGCGATTTTCTTCGGAAAACGTTGGTTGAGATCGTTTACGAGCGCCATAAACATATCCGGTATAAGATCCTCACGGCCAAAGGTGAAGATTGCCGACAGCACATGGGGCTTGTTTTCCGCAATTTGCGTAAAGGTAAACTGCACAAATTTCCTTACCGAAACCGGCAAAGGCAATGCTTCCAAAGCGGTTTCTACCGCCATTCCGTTGCGAACAGACGCTATCAGGCGGTGAATGAGGGTGGTGTCTGCTCCGGCCTGCTCCATGGCATCCAGGTACATTTCAAAATGGCTTTTGCGGATGCCGTGCATATCCACATCCGATTCTTCGCCCACCACAATTTCATTGATCAGAAAGCGGGTTTCTGCACTGCCTTTGGGCAACCAGGGTGTGGTGGTGCAGGTAAGGTTTTGCTGGAGGCTTTTCAGCAGTGACATAAAATCCCACACGGCGTATACATGATGCTGCATAAATATCTGCACATGCTCCAGTGTTTGGATTTGCGCATACAGCGGGTGCTTTACAATAAGGGCCTTTTGCGGGGCAATACTTTGGTTGATGTTATCGATGTACGTATTCATGTGCACCTAATAAACAAAGATGCCGTCAGATGGTTGCAGGGTTTTGTAAAAACCACATTTGGTCTTTTTCTGTGCGGGTTCTGGAAGGAAAATTCTGCTGATACAAGGCTCCGGTGCCCAATCCCTGGTGCATGGAATTTTTTTTCGTGGAAACCCATTGCGCTATGGCGCTCAGGCCGATGTTGCCTTCCAGCGCACTGGTGGCCCACCACCCGATGTTTTGTTTACGGGCAAATTCAATCCAGCGGTCACAGGCAGTGAAGCCGCCCAGCAGGGTGGGTTTCAGCACCACAAAGGCGGGTTTAATCTTTTTCAAAAGGGGTTCGGCATACTCTTTTGAAACGCCTATCAGTTCTTCATCCAAAGCCACCGGAATGGGGCTTTTGGCACACACTTCCTGCATGGCATCGGCTTGTCCGGCTTTGATGGGTTGCTCTATGCTGTGAACCTCAAAACGAGAAAACTCCTTCAAATGATAGGGTGCATCTTCGGGCGACCAGGCACCGTTGGCATCCAGACGAATGCTGAGACCAAACGCATTTTTGAGCGCCCTAACCTTTTCCAGCAGGCGGCATTCCGAATCGGTATCATGGGCGCCCACCTTGAACTTGAGGCAGGTAAATCCTTTAGAGATTTTCTGCTGCGCCTCATCCCACATACCTTCCAGCGTGTCCATCCACACCAGCCCATTGAAAGGAATGCTCTGTTTTCCGTCGGTAAAAGGGCCGGTAAACAACACGCCTTTACCTCCGTTTTGCAGATCTAAAAAGGCGCATTCCAAGGCAAACTGCAGCGATGGGTAGCCTTCGGTGAGGCGAAGCCATTCATTCAGCGGCAGTGGCTCTCCCGCAAAATACTGCAGCTGGGTGAGCATTTCATCAATGGGCGCTTGACCGTCTATGCTCAGATCGGGCAGTGGTGCGGCTTCGCCGCAACCGGTTACCCCGTTTTGTGACAGATAAATCAGCCAGTGTGGTTTTTCTGTGTATTCACCCCGGCTGGTTTTGGCGGGTTTAATAAAAGTGAGGGTATGTTTTTCCCAGTGCAGTTGCATGCCCCAATCAGGCGGTTGTTTCGGCTTCGGGCAACCGGGGTTTTTGAAAATCGAAGTGCTTGTTGCGCAAAGCGCCCTGCTGTGCCAGGGGTTGCATCATGGCCGCAAACTGGTCGAAATACAGGCTTTGTTCGCCGTCGCTCAGCGCTCTTTCGGGCTGATTGTGTACTTCTATGATGAGCCCGTCGGCACCGGCAGCAATAGCCGCCAGCGAAAGCGGCGCTACGAGGTTGCGGTTTCCGGTACCCTGGCTGGGGTCTACAATTACCGGCAAATGGCTGAGTTGTTTTACCAGCGCCACAGCGCCCAGATCCAGCGTGTTGCGCGTAGCGGTATCAAACGTGCGAATGCCGCGCTCACAGAGAATAACGCGCTCATTTCCTCCCACTAATATATATTCGGCAGCCAGCAGCCATTCTTCCACGGTACTGCTCATGCCACGTTTCAGTAAAACAGGTTTGTTAATCTTACCCAAGGCACGCAGCAGCGGGTAGTTTTGCATGTTGCGGGTGCCCACCTGCAGGATGTCGGCATATTCGCAAAGCTCGTCCACCTTGTCGGCACTCATTACCTCGCTTACCACAGCCATTCCATATTTGTCGGCTGCTTTTCTAAGCAGTTGCAACCCTTCTGTTTTTAGCCCTTGAAAAGAATAGGGACTGCTGCGGGGTTTGTAGGCACCACCACGCAGAAAACGCACCTGCTGCTTGGCCAGAAACTCAGTGATGGTAAACACCTGCTCCTCATTCTCTACAGCACAGGGACCTGCGGCCAGCATCAGCTCTTTACCAATTTCCACGCCGTTTACCAGGATTACGGTATCTTCTGTCTTCCACTCGCGGCTTACCAGCTGGTAGGGTTTGCGTTTATCCATCATGCAACTAACAAGTAAGGATTAATTCAGTTTGGTGTAGGTAATAATCAGTTTGGTTTTGCTGTGGTCAATAGCCACACGGGCACCGCTTACAGGTTGATCTGACGGAACAGCCAGATACAGGCCAAAATTGAAATCTTCGTTGTAAAACTTCTTGGCGTTCAGCAGGTTTTGTATGTGCTTAGTCAGTACAAAACGGTAGCTGCCGCTGGCTTCGTTATAGGTGCCTCCATAGTTTTCAGAAACCCCGTCTTCCACAAAGGTGTTTCTGTCGCTGGTTTTGCCAGCAGGCTGAAACAGGTTCAGTCGGCCCGGTGCAGGATGCAGTGCTGTAGCGGTACCGGGCGCCACATACAATTGCAGTTCGGCTTTGTTAATGGCAATATTGCCCAGTTGCCCAAGATTCAGCAGATACGGGATACGTATATGTGTTTTCAGGCTGTTTGGGGCTTGAGCGAAGGTGGTGGCGTATGACTTTGAGGGATTGTTAAGTTGCTGTATAACGGCATTTTTATACACCCCGGGCATGCCTTTGTTGATGGTGTTTTTAGACCCGGTAAAGGTAAACACCTGAGTAGCGGTGTCGCGATAATACAGCAGGATTTTTGCCCTGTAGGCAAAACTGATGACATTGTTGAAATCATAAACGCCAAAACCGCCTTTGCCCTCACCCAAATCCCTGTTTTCAGGCATGATGGCAATACCCGGAAAATTCTGTATTAACTTTTCCTGGCTGGTATAGGCATCTTTGGGCAATTGCATCAGCTTGCGGGCCATGCCTGCCGATAAACGCACACGGATACCGGGGGTAATGGCCGATTTGCCTTTTTTGTAGCGAATCGAATCTGTTTTATAATTGTAAACAGGGCCATAATAGCGGGATTCCAGTGAGGGGTCAGTTTCCAGTACATCGCCCTGATAGTACGTGTTGGTTCCTGTGATTCCGGTTTTCAGCGGCGAGATAGTAAAGCCTTGGTAGGATTGTTTGTCGCCGTAAAAATTAAGCCCGTTGATAAAAGGAATAAACAATACGGCAGAATCGGGCTCTTCGGTATTGGGAAAGTCTGAATTGGGCTCCAGTAGTCCGCATTGAGCATAGGCTCCGGAAGATATAGTTCCGAGCAAAGGGTCATTCATGCTTCCCAGCAAAACATAGCGGAGGTTGTTTCCCGGAAGGGAGTCTTCACGCACCGATACTGCGGTGATACTCAGGGTGTCTGTAGTAAACAACTGCATTTGGCCAGCATTGCCTTGCCCATCCAGCACAATGTTTCCATCCTGCCTTTTGCAGGCAAACAAAATCAAGATTACCGGAAGCAGCCGGAACAGACCTTTTACCACAGGTGCAAAGTTCGCGGTTTTACAGTGCTTGTGAAATCACTTTTTCGTAAAAGCTCACATATTGCTCACCAATGGGGTCGTCGGAATGGCGCATCACTGGTTTGGAGCTGATATGTTCAGCTACACAACGGTGAGCCTCATCACAGGAAGTAACCACCGCATCGGCGTAGCTGGCAGCCCCTTGGTGCAGGCTTTTAATGTTTCCATCCGCAAAACACTGCATGGTAGCATCCTGGATTTCGTTGAGACTGGCTTTTCTGGAGAAATCCGCACCCAGACACTCTTCAGCGTCATTGTATACGCTGTAAACGACCTTAGCATCTCTAAAAACGGGTTCGTCTTTGTATACTGTTTTCAGGTAAACTGGAATGAGGCTTGTCATCCAGCCCTGACAATGGATAATATCCGGAGCCCAGCCAAGTTTTTTGACAGTTTCCATTACGCCTTTGCAGAAGAAAATGGTACGCTCATCATTGTCATCAAAAAACTGTCCTTTTTCATCCTGATAAACCGCCTTGCGGTGGAAGTAATCCTCATTGTCGAGGAAATACACCTGCATTTTGGTTTGGGGAATGCTTGCAACCTTGATAATCAGGGGGTTGTCATTGTCATCGATGGAAATGTTAATTCCGGAAAGACGAACTACCTCGTGGAGGCGGTTTCTTCTTTCGTTGATGACGCCGAAGCGGGGAACCAGAATACGAATTTCATTGTCGCGCTCCTGAAGCGCCTGGGGGAGATTTCTTGCGATGATGGCCTGTGCACTTTCGGTTTCGAGGAAGGGGGCCATTTCTGAACTGACAAACAGAACGCGTTTTTTGGTGATACTCATGTATGGAACTCTATTGGGAAGATTACGATTTACAAAATTAACACAATTTTTTCTGAAATTCAAAACATTTCTTGTTCAAAATCCTTTATTTGCGAGGGTAATTTTTGTTTTTGTTGAAAATTTTCCACTATATCAAAGGGGTTTCCGAATGGACTAAACGTCAAAACAACGCTTTTTCTTTTGTTCCAACAATGGGCGCCCTGCATGCGGGTCATTTATTGTTGGTAGAAAAAGCAAAGGCTTTGGGAAGGCCTGTTCTGGTGAGTATTTTTGTAAATCCTGCGCAGTTTAACAACGCCGAGGATCTTCAGAAATATCCGAGAACCCTCGAACAGGATTTACGGCTGTTGCACGATGCGGGCGTGGATGCTGTTTTTTTGCCGGTAACGGAAGATTTATATCCAACGGAATTGCCCGAAGTTTCACTGGATTTAGGTTCATTGGAAAATGTGTTTGAAGGACAACACCGCCTCGGTCATTTTGCAGGTGTAATTAAGGTGTTGCACCGGTTGTTCTCTGCACTCGGCCCCAGAGATGTTTTTTTCGGACAAAAAGACCTGCAACAATGCCTGGTGGTGGAAAAGCTGATTGCCCGGTTTTTTCCTGATATTCACCAGCACAACATACCAACCCGGCGAGATCCGCAAACGGGGCTTGCTCTGAGCAGCCGAAATGTGCGGCTTTCTAAACAGGGTGTTGTCACAGCCGGTGCTATAAATTGGTCTCTTCAACTGGCTTTGCAGGGCAAAACCGTGGATGAGGGTTTGACCGAGGCGCGTTCATATCTTGAAAACAAAGGCATAACTATAGAATATCTGGACGTGGTTTCTTTGCCCGATATGCTTCACACAGAGGAGATCGTTGACAAAAAAACCGCTTCTGTGTTTGCCGGCTATGTTGAAGGGGTGAGGCTAATCGACAACCATGTTTTCATTGATATTCCTGAGATTACTGTTTTTTAGTTTTTGTCAGTCACCGGTTTCCAGCATAATCGTTACCGGACCGTCGTTAACCAAAGACACTTTCATATCTGCCCCAAAAACCCCGGTGGGAACGGGTTTTCCAAGCAGTTTTTCCAGTTCAACCACAAAGGCTTCGTACAGCGGCTTTGCTTTTTCCGGCCTGGCGGCCTGAATATATGAAGGGCGGTTTCCTTTTCTGGCATCGGCATACAAAGTAAATTGGCTTACCGCCAGCGCATCTCCACCCACATCCAACAGGCTTAGGTTCATTTTGCCCTCCGGGTCATTAAAAATGCGCATATTCACCACTTTGGAAGCCAGCCAAGAAGCCTCTTTTTGGGTATCTGTATCGGTTACACCCAGCAATATCAGTAAACCTGTACTGATTTCCGCCACACAACGGCCTTCCACAACCACCGAGGCAGAGGACACGCGCTGTATGATGGCTTTCATATTAGTGGCTCAGGTACACGCTTTTCATCTTATATAGCTCGCGGAATGTGGGATCCAGCAAGTCTTTGATGAACAGAATGCTTTCTCCTGTGCTTTTCATCTCGGGGCCCAGTTCTCGGCTAACACCGGGAAATTTATTAAATGAAAACACCGGCTGCTTAATAGCATATCCGGGTGGACGGGGTGGAATGGTAAAATCCTTGATTTTATTAGCCCCCAGCATCACTTTGGTGGCCATATTTACATAAGGCACATCGTATGCCTTGCAAATAAAGGGAACTGTACGGCTAGCCCTGGGGTTGGCCTCAATCACATAAACCTTCTCGTCTTTGATGGCAAACTGAATATTCAGTAGGCCTCGTATGTTCATTTTAAGCGCCAGACGTTTGGTGTATTCTTCCATCTGCTGTTTCACATTGTCGCTGAGGCTGAATGGCGGCAAAACCGCGCTGCTGTCGCCACTGTGGATGCCGGCGGGCTCTATGTGTTCCATCATGCCAATGATGTGTACCTCGTCACCATCACAGATGCTGTCGCTTTCTGCTTCTTCCGCCCGATCGAGGAAGTGGTCAATCAGCACGCGATTTCCGGGAAGGTCGCCCATGAGTTTCACCACGGCTTTTTCCAGGTCTTCGTCGTTGATGACGATTACCATGCCTTGACCTCCCAACACGTAGCTTGGTCTCACCAGCACAGGATAACCCACCTGATTGGCGATTTTAATAGCTTCTTCGGCATTGAGTGCAACACCGTATTTGGGATAAGGAATATTCAGCTCTGCCAGCAAGTCGCTGAAGCTGCCTCTATCTTCCGATATGTCCATATCCGGATAGCTGGTTCCAATGATTTTGATGCCTTTTTCATGCAGTTTTTCGGCCAGTTTCAGGGCGGTTTGTCCACCCAGTTGCACAATTACCCCTTCGGGTTTTTCATATTCAATAAGCTCCCAAAGATGTTCCCAGTAAACAGGCTCAAAATAAAGCTTGTCTGCCATGTCGAAATCCGTACTTACGGTTTCGGGGTTGCAGTTCACCATAATGGCTTCATAACCCGCTTCGCGAGCCGCCAGAATGCCGTGCACACAGCTGTAGTCAAACTCGATACCCTGGCCAATGCGGTTGGGTCCGCTGCCCAGCACGATTACTTTTTTGCGGTCGGTGAAAACGCTTTCATTTTCACCATCGAAGGTTGAGTAGAAATAATTGGTTGGGCTGGGGAACTCTGCACTGCAGGTATCTACCATTTTATAAACCCTGCGGATTCCCAGTGCTTTGCGTTTCTCATAAACATCCTCTGCGGTACAATTTCCCATCAACCAGGCAATTTGCTCGTCACTAAAACCCTTTTCCTTGCTGGTTCTTAGCAGTTCTTCAGGCAGGTTGTTTGCCTGGTAGCGTTTGATTTCGTTGCTGGTTTTTACCAATTCAGCCACCTGCTCCAGAAACCAGCGGTCTATTTTGGTCATTTTCTGTACGGTGCTGATGGGTAACCCCAGACTTAATGCATCGTACACCTGAAATACGCGGTTCCAACTGGCCCTTTCCAGGCCTTCTGCCAGCACTTCCAGGTTGCGTTCTGTTGGGCGGTCGGCGCCCAGCCCGTGCCTGCCAATTTCCAGGCTCTGACAGGCTTTTTGCAGTGCCTCCTGAAAGCTTCTTCCTATAGCCATAACCTCGCCCACGCTTTTCATCTGGAAACCCAGTCGGCGGTCGGCACCGTGGAATTTATCAAAGTTCCAGCGGGGAATTTTTACAATGACATAATCAATGGCGGGCTCGAAAAAGGCGCTGGTGGTTTTGGTTACCGGATTGGTAAGTTCGTCCAGGTAATAACCAATAGCCAGTTTGGCGGCTATTTTGGCAATGGGATATCCGGTAGCTTTGCTGGCCAGGGCTGAGCTGCGGCTCACACGCGGATTGATTTCAATGGCGATGATTTCTTCGTCTTCCGGATTCACAGAGAACTGCACGTTGCAGCCTCCTGCAAACACACCCATACTGCGCATCATTTTGAAGGCCATATCGCGCATGCGCTGGAAGCACACATCGCTGAGGGTCATGGCCGGCGCTACCGTGATGCTGTCCCCGGTGTGAATACCCATGGGGTCGAAGTTTTCGATGGTACAGATGACAGCAATGTCATCTTTGCCATCGCGCAGCAGTTCCAGCTCGTATTCCTTCCAACCCATAACGGCTTGTTCTACCAGCACTTCGTGCACCGGACTGGCCTCGAGGCCGCGCTGCAGGGCGGCGTCAAATTCTTCTTTCTTGAAAACAATGCTGCCGCCGGTACCTCCCAGGGTATAGCTGGGACGAATTACCAGGGGAAATCCTATGCGCTGGGCAATTTCCTTGCCTTCCAGAAAACTATTGGCTATCTGGCTTTCCGCAACACCCACTCCCAATTCAATCATCAGGTCTTTGAACTTATCGCGGTCTTCCATTTTGTCAATGGCTTCGATGTTTACCCCAATGATTCTGCAATTGTATTTCTCCCAGATGCCCAATTCATCGCACTCCTTGGCGAGGTTGAGCGCAGTTTGTCCACCCATGGTGGGCAGCACACAATCGATTTTTTGCTCCTGCAGGATTTTTTCAATGCTTTCGGGGGTAAGTGGCCACAAATAGACATGATCGGCATTCATTTTATCGGTCATGATGGTGGCCGGGTTGCTGTTGATGAGCGACACCTCGATGCCTTCTTCCCGTAGGCTTCTGGCGGCTTGTGAGCCGGAATAGTCAAATTCACAGGCCTGACCAATGATGATGGGTCCTGAGCCGATGATGAGAACGTGTTTGATGGATGGGTCTTTGGGCATAGTCCAAAATTGCACAAAGTTAGTGCACCCTTGCGAGGTTTGTGGTAATGTTGATAATTAAGGGGAAAGTGGGGGTTCTTTGATGCCCAAAAATCAATGTTGGCCCAAACGGTTAATAGTGTCGATTGTCGTTAACACATCATTTTCATTTACTCCCAGATGCGTCACCATTCGTATGGATGTGGGCAACGTAGCGGCGGTATTGATACCTTCTCGTTTTAGGGCTTCCACGTAATAGGATGCCGGCTTATCGCCTGAAACTTCAAAAATCACAATGTTCGTTTCCACCGGCATAACCGATTTTACCCAGGATGCATTTCCCAGCACTTCAGCCAGTTTATGGGCTTTTGCGTGGTCTTCTTGCAGGCGTTCCACATGGTTTTGCAAGGCATATAAACCGGCCGCGGCCAGAAAACCTGCCTGTCTCATACCACCGCCAAAGGCTTTTCTTGCCCTGCGTGCTTCGTGAATAAAGGCTTTGTCGCCCAGCAACAAGCTGCCCACAGGTGCACCCAGTCCTTTACTCAAACAAACAGAAATGCTATGAAAAATTTTACCGTAATCTTTTGGGGTTTCGCTGTTTGCTACAATGGCGTTAAACAAACGGGCGCCATCGAGGTGGAGTTTCAGGTTGTGGCTGTCGCAAAGCACGCGGATGTTGCGCATGTTTTCGATGGAATAGGTAGAACCACCGCCGCGGTTACAGGTGTTCTCCAGGCAAACCAGCCGGGTGCGCGCGCGGTGAAAGTCTTCCGGGTTGATCAATGGTATAATCTGCTCTGGAAATAGTTGACCGCGGGTGCCGGCCACCGTGCGGGCCTGGCAACCGGAAAGCCGGGCAATACCGCCGGCTTCGTAAAAATAAACGTGGGCCCCTTGTTCACAAATCACTTCCTCTCCCGGCCTTGTGTGCACATTGATGGCAATTTGGTTGGTCATGGTGCCGCTGGGACAAAAAACAGCTGCTTCCATGCCAAACATATCAGCGGCAAACGCCTCCAGTTCGTTCATGGCAGGGTCTTCCCCAAACACATCATCGCCCACTTTGGCGCTAAACATGGCTTTGAGCATGCCTTCGGTGGGTTGGGTAAACGTGTCGGATCGTAGCTCTACAATGCGGTTCATAGGGTATGTGTTTTGGGCCGTCGAAATTACAATGTTTCTGTCCAATAATCCCTTTTTCTGTGCTTAACTTCGCGACGTGGAGTTATCTTCAAAGATTTATGTAGCCGGACACCGTGGTATGGTGGGAAGCGCCATCGTGCGGGCTCTTGAAAAGGCAGGGTACACCGGTGTTGTCACAAAAACCCGCGCTGAACTTGATTTGCTGAACCAGGCGGCGGTGGCTGATTTTTTTACCCGGGAAAAACCGGAATATGTGTTTTTGGCTGCAGCGAAGGTTGGTGGCATTATGGCCAACAATACCTACCGGGCCGATTTCTTGTATGAAAACCTGCTCATCGAAACCAACATCATTCACAGCGCCTACAAAAGCGGGGTGAAGAAATTGCTGTTTCTGGGCAGCAGCTGCATTTACCCAAAACTGGCTCCGCAGCCCCTGAAAGAAGAATATCTGCTGAGCGGTTACCTGGAAGAAACCAACGAGCCGTACGCCATTGCTAAAATTGCGGGCATCAAACTGTGTGAGGCATACCGCGATCAGTACGGATGCAATTTTATCAGCGCTATGCCCACCAACATGTATGGGCCCAATGACAATTACCACCCCGAAAACTCGCATGTGTTGCCGGCCCTGATTCGCAAGTTTCATGAGGCGAAAACACAAAATCTGGCGACGGTAACCATTTGGGGCGACGGAAGTCCTCTGCGTGAATTTTTGTACGCCGACGATCTGGCTGATGCCTTGCTTTACCTGATGTTGAACTACAACGAGAAACTGTTTGTGAATGTGGGATTTGGCGAGGATATCAGCATTGGTGATCTGGCAAAACTGATAAAAGATGTGGTGGGCTATGAAGGCAGCATTGTTTTTGACACCGGCAAACCCAATGGCACACCCCGCAAACTGATGGACAGCAGCCGGCTGTTTTCGCTGGGCTGGAAGCCGTCGGTTTCACTGCGCGAAGGAATCGCGCTGGCCTACGCGGATTTTCTATCAAAAAACAAC
>CANHQZ010000005.1 GCA_947463125.1 Flavobacteriales bacterium
ATCAGCCTTTCTGCAGCAGCTGTTTATTACGGAAAGCTGTTTAACAGCCAGAGGCAACAAGTGCAGATGGCTTCGCAAATTCCGGCCGCTCCTGCAAAGGTTTCTGTTGAAGAAAAACTGACAACCTCAGTAGAATCCAATAAATCAGTAGAATCCAATAAAAAAGCGTCGGCTTTCGTTTCCCTTTTAACGGAAGAAGATATGAATAAGGGTATGGAGCACATCACCAATGGAAAAGGGACCGTATTTATTTGCGGTGGTTCCTATCTGACTACCAAGCTGGCTGAGATTGAATGCAACAGTTGGAAAAAGGCCGGAATACCGGCTGTAATAGGCAAAAGAAAGGGCAGTTCTCTGGTAAAAGTTGTTATTGGCCGTTATGAAAACGAACAGGATGCCAGTGCTTTTCTGCAGGACATGCCAATAAATTCAGGATTCCATGCCGGATTGCTCACGGCTAAACTTCAATTTTGATTGATATGGCCCATTACATTGTCGAAGAAAGACTGGACAGTACACCGGGAGAAAAAGTTAAAAGTGCTTTGCTATCCCTCGTCATATCGGCAGTGCTGATTGGTTTGCTTTGGTTTATGCACATCAGCATGCCCAATCCCCCGTTTGAGGTAAAAGAAGGTGTACTGGAACTGGACATGGGAGTTGTGGACGGTGGTTTTGGAAATCCCAATGACGGCGGACCTTCTGAGACACCCCCTGCCAAAGGCGATAATGGAGGTGAAGCAGGTGGAAATCCTGTTCAAAGCGGCGGAGAAGGTAAAGTTGTAACCAGTGAGGGCGAAGACAACATGAATCTTCCTCCTATTGATCCACCAAAAACCGGCGATCAGCTCGACCCTAATCTGGCCAAGCGTCTGCCAACCGGAAAAAGAACCGGCAGCAATCAGGACGGAAATCCCAACGGCTGGAAAAATGGAAAAGGAAGAACCGGAAGCGGCGGTGGTGAAAATACCGGTGGTGTAAAAGGCGATAATTCAGGTTCCAATCCGGGAAACCGTGGCAAAGGCCTTGTTAATGCCCGTTTTACCAATTTTAAATTGATCTCAGATATTGAAGAAGTACAGGCTCAGGGCACAGGTATCATCATTTTTGAAGTGAAGGTTGATTGCTACGGAAACTACAAAATACTTGGTGGTGAGGCTGCCGGTACCACCTACAACGGCGGCGATGCCAAGGCTGTTTTTATGAGCGTATTGTCCAGATCTACATTCAAAAAAACAGGAGAAGATTGCCCGGAAACAGGCAAAGTGTCCGTTAATATTCGTCCCAGTTTCTGATTTATGCCAGGCTACGAGGAAACCCTGGAGTTTCTGTATTCCAGATTACCTGTTTTTCAGCATATCGGCGCAGCAGCATACAAGGCAGATCTACACAATACCATTGCCCTTTGCAATGCATTGAATAACCCACAATCCCATTTCAAAAGTATCCATGTTGGCGGCACAAATGGAAAAGGCTCTGTAAGCTCCCTGCTGGCCGCAATATTTACAAAACATGGCTACAGAACCGGTTTGTACACTTCCCCGCATCTGAAGGATTTCAGGGAGAGAATCCGAATCAATGGCGTGATGATTCCCAAGGAGTTTGTAATAACATTCACAGAATCCATGAAGCCGCTGATAGAGAAGATTTCTCCCTCTTTTTTTGAACTCACGGTAGGCATGGCTTTTGATTATTTCAGAAAGGAAGAAGTGGATATAGCCATCATTGAAGTGGGCATGGGCGGAAGGCTTGACAGCACCAATGTTATTTCTCCTGAACTAAGCATTATCACCAATATAGGCTGGGATCACACTGAGTTTCTCGGGGATACTTTACCTAAAATAGCTGCTGAAAAGGCAGGTATCATTAAATCCGAAATACCGGTGGTGGTTGGGGAAGTTTTACCTGAAACTTTACCGGTGTTTGAACAGGTTGCCAAAAACCGGTCTTCCGTATTAACCACAGGGGTTTCAGCTCCGGCACGATGGGTTGAAAAATGCGTACTGAAAGGGGATTATCAGAAGAAAAACCTGGGAACCCTGAAAGCGGCTATCCAAGCTCTGGAACTGAAGGGATATCATTTTTCAGAACACCTGATACTGGAAGCCCTGGCAGATGTAAAATTGCTCACCGGCCTGAGAGGTCGCTGGGAAATATTAAACGATAGCCCACTAACCATTGCAGACACAGCACATAATTCCGATGGTTTAAAGGAAACCATGGAACAACTTCAGAAAGTTGCAAAAGGCAAGCTGCATATAGTTCTGGGCGTGGTAAAAGAGAAAGACCTTGCCAAAATTCTGACACTCCTGCCCTCTTCAGCCATCTATTATTTTTGCAAACCCAATATTTTCAGGGGGCTTGATGAAGAAATGCTGGCAAAAGAAGCGTTCAATTATGGCTTAAAAGGAGAATTTTATGACAGTGTAGAGAAGGCATTAGCATCCGCTAAAAGCAGAGCCGCTGAAAACGACACCATTTATATCGGTGGCAGCACCTTTGTGGTGGCAGAGGTTTTATAGGCTCCAGTAATCCAAAGCCGGGCGGCTTTCGGGCTTTCTGAACAATGCTTTTATATCGAAAAGAAATGCATCGGACGTAGCATGATTTTCAAACCAGGCAGCCGGCAGGTTTTTATACTGATCGTGCGATACGGCAAGAATAATCCCATCGTATTGACCGCAGGGCTCCGATGCAAGTCCGAAACCATATTCGTGCTTTAACTCCTCAGAACTTGCATAGGGATCAACCACATCCACATTGACAGAATAAGAAACAAGTTCATTTACCACATCCACAATCTTACTGTTTCGTATGTCGGCTACATTTTCCTTGAATGTGGCTCCCATTATCAGGATTCGGCAGTCTTTTACCACTTTACCGCGCGCATTCAGTTTCTTAATGGCTTTCTGGGCAATGTGGGCAGGCATATTGTCATTGGTAAAACGGCCTGCTGCGATAACCCTTGGGTGTAACCCCATGGCTTCGGCTTTATGCAATAAATAATATGGATCTACGCCTATGCAATGTCCGCCCACCAGCCCGGGCTGGTAACGGTGAAAATTCCATTTTGTGGCTGCTGCATCGATCACGTCATAGGTGTTGATGCCAATTTTGTTAAAAATCATCGACAGTTCATTCATCAGCGAAATATTGACATCGCGCTGGGTATTCTCAATGATTTTTGCAGCTTCTGCTACTTTTATGGATGCCGCTTCGTACACGCCTGCAGTAATAATACTTGCATATAGCTTAGACACATTCTGCAACGCCTCTTCATCGCTGCCACTCACAATTTTAAGAATTTTGGTCAGCGGCCGTTCTTTATCACCCGGATTGATACGCTCGGGAGAGTAACCCACCTTGAAATCGACACCCATTTTCAATCCGCTGATTTGCTCGATTACAGGCACACAATCTTCCTCGGTGCAACCTGGATAGGTCGTACTTTCATAAATCACATAATCACCCTTGCTGATAGCCTTTCCCACCGCAGTGCTTGCGCCGATGAGCGGTTTTAATTCAGGTTCATTGGATTCATTGATAGGTGTGGGAACTGCAACGATATAAACACCACACTCTTTTATTACCTCAGGATTTGCAGTGAAAATAATATTTCTGCCTTCGAACTCTGAAGCATCAATTTCCTTGCTAGGATCGATACCTTTCTGCATCAGTTCTATACGCTCCTGATTGATATCGAAGCCTACTACCCTGAACTTACGGGCAAATTCAAGAGCTATGGGCAAGCCCACATAGCCAAGGCCTATTACGCAGATGCTTTTTTGGCCTGAAGAAACCTGATCGAACATATAATTGAATGCAAAATTAAGGATGAAGAGCGCTAAACTGCGAATTATTTCACTTCACCCATAAGTTTCCTCACCAGCGGCGATATGACGATAATCAAAATACCCGCGATTATCGCATACAGTGCAAATTGCTCATAGCCTGCTGAATATATTTCAAGTTTTTGCACAGGGGTGGCATTTTCATCGGGTGAAATCCCCGCACCGAACAATCCTGCAATATACTGTCCATAGGCACTGGCCAGAAACCACATTCCCATCATAAAACCCTGCAAGCGTGTGGTGGCAAGTTTTGTCATCAACGATAATCCAATGGGTGAAAGGGCAATTTCTCCCAGGGTTACAATCAGATAACCCAGCATAAAAACATCTCCTGAGGCAATTCCGCTACTTGCAAACATTCTGTTTATGCCAAAAATATAAAAGGCTATTCCCAGCAATAGAAATCCCAGACCAAATTTCACCACACTGTTTGGCTCCAGTTTTCTTTTATGCATCCATATCCAAAGCAAACCCACCAATGGTGCGAGGGCAATTACAAACATGGAATTAGCAGAATTATTCACAATATTGGGGTCAATGTTTAGTGAACCCCTATCCAGGTGCTCTGCTGCATAGAGGCTTAACGAACCTCCGGCCTGTTCGAAGATGGCCCAGAAAAAGGATGAGAAAACGATAAAAACCAAAGCTGCAGTGAGTTTCAGGTTTTCTGCTTTTTGCAATTTGGTCATTTCATATCCCAAATACAGCAAGCTAAAGGGTCCGATAAAGTACATGAACCAATCCGTGTACTGCGTATTTGACACCATTTTTATGATGACAGGTATACAGGCAAGCGCACCGATGTATACTGCGTAGGCATACCATTTTTTACCGGGTTCTTTATCGGTATCTATGGGAGCATTTCCGATGGGGCCTAAAGTTCTTCGCGCAAACGAAAAAACAATCAGGCTGATAAACATGGCAACAGCCACAAGACCAAAGGCTACATTCCAGCGAAGATGTTCGGGAATGAAACTTCTTAGTATTTCGCCCTTCCCTACACCAATCATAAGGATACCTCCAAAAAATGCCCCAATATTGATTCCTGAGTAAAAGAGGGAGAATCCGGCATCCCGGCGATTGTCGTTGCTGTGGTAAAGCTGCCCCACCATTGATGAGATATTGGGTTTAAAAAAACCTGTACCTACTATGAGAAAAGCAATCCCCTGAAAGAAAAACGCCTTGGGATCCAGAGTGAGAATGACACTACCGGCAATCATCAGTATACCACCCCAGAAAAGCGATTTTTTAAACCCAAGTATTTTATCGGCAAACATGCCGCCTATAAAGGTGAATGCATACACCCAGGCTTGTGTGGCTCCATATTGCAGGTTTGCGACATCCTTTTCCATAGACATCTGATAAACCATGAAAAATGTAAGCATGCCACGCATCCCATAAAAGCAGAACCTTTCCCACATTTCACTGAAAAACAGGCTCCAGATCTGTTTGGGATACGCCCCTCCGAAGTTGCGTATGGATTCGAGTTGTTTGTCGTTATCGTTCATGTCAGTTTTTAATAGCACTGTTCAGTTTTTTCAGCATGGCAAAAAGCAGCAGCGCCGCTGCCAGCAATAAAAAGAAATTGACCCAGAAATAGGCTGCTTTATCCGTATATAAATCCCACTGACTCGCAAGCACTCCGCTGAGTTTATTTCCGATGGATGTAGCCAGAAACCACCCACCCATCATTAGCGAGGTAAACCGCTGCGGGCTTAGTTTTGACACCAGTGAAAGTCCCATAGGACTGAGGAAAAGTTCGCCAATGGTAATTACGCCGTATGTACCCATCAGCCACCAGAAACTCACCTTTTCTGATCCATTGTTACCGGATTTTACCGCTGCCACCATCACCAGCACCGAGAGCGCCGAAACCAGCAATCCGAGGGCGATTTTGGTAGGAATGGCAGGCTCCCTTCCCTTTCGCCGCAGAAAAATGAAGAATGATACCACCAGTGGTGTTAGCAGTATTACCCAGAAAGGATTAAATGACTGGCTGATATTGGTGCTCCAAACGTACACCTCAGCATTTTCAGCCGGTTTAGTCTGTTCATTTTTGAAATAATTGGGATAATCGTATGCCATTACAAGCTTTCCTCCGGCATCTTTGGTTTTTCTAAACAAAGAATCAATTTTAGGAACAGAATCCTTAGCATAAGTAAGCTTCTTGGTTAGTTTCAGCTGGTTGAATACTGTTTGGGTTGTACCAGTTACGCTTCTATCGGTATAATTATCAGCCCAGGTATTAAGGGCTGTCCCATTTTGCTTAAATACAGCCCAGAAAAGCACCACAACGGCAAAAATGATAAGCATTACACCCATGGGTTTCTTTTCATCCTCGTGCGATTTAAAATACAATGAGGCATAATAAACCACAACAGGAATACAGGCAAAAATGAAAGCATCCGTACTGTCACTGTCAAATATTTTTCCGGGAATAAACCAGCCAATAACACCAAACAACAATGATGGCAGCAAAACGATGGCCATTATTTTCCCGATGCTCATATCACCCGGGCGTGGCTCTACCCGAACATCAAACTGCTTGTAATGCCGGGTTCCTGCCATAAACACAATTACACCAATAAACATGCCCACACCGGCAGCAGCAAAAGCGGCACTCCAGCCGATGGTTGTATACAGTGCTGCACCGAAGAAATTACAGATAAATGCACCTATATTGATACCCATATAGAAAATGTTATACCCCTCATCCTTTTGGTGTGCATTCTCCGGTGTGGAATACACATTGCCCAGCAGGGTTGAAATATTGGGTTTAAAGAATCCGTTGCCAATAATGACCAAGGTCATCGAAAAGTACAATGCCGGCAATGAATGTATTCCCATTAAACAATAACCCACACCCATAAACAGTCCGCCCAGAATGATAGAACGGCGGTATCCGAGGATTCTGTCTGCTATCAGTCCTCCAAGGAATGGCGTAAAGAACACGAGTGCGATAAAGGTTCCGTAGAGGTTGCTAGCATCTTTTTCATTCATCTGAAATCCGTCTTTAACGTCTTTCAGATACAGCGTAAAGATGCCAATCATAAGGTAGTAACCAAATCTCTCCCACATTTCAGAGAAAAAGAGAAAAGGCAAAGCAGCAGGATGTTTTTTGAACATAAGAATAAACGCAATATTAAGCTTTAGCGCATAAAAAAAGCCGGAATAATCCGGCTTTTTTTATAAGAAAATCAGGTCTTTTAATTGATTCCGTGCATGCGCTTCTTCAGAAAGTTGCTCATCAAAAACAGAATAATGGCTGCTATGCCGCTTAGCACAATGAATACCATAAAGAAATCATACAGGTTATTGATCTGGAAACCTGCAATGCTGGGCATCTCTGCACCGGCTTCTGCCCCATTTTCACCTGCTCCGGGAGGAATAAGTGCACTCAGCGTTCCGGCCAGTTTATTGGCACAGGCATTGGCCAAAAACCAGGTACCCATCAGCAAAGAAGAGAATCTGGCAGGAGACAATTTGCTAACCATAGACAAACCAATAGGTGATAAACACAGTTCACCCATGGTATGAAGTATGTATAGGGCAATCAGCCACCACATACTCACCTTTACCGAACTATCCACACCATTTACGGCAATAGCAATCACAACATAGCCAAGGGTTAGTAACGCCAGACCCCATGCCATTTTCATGGGTGAAGAGGGTTCCATGTTTCTTTTGTGCATGGTTCCCCACAATATGCTGAATAAAGGAGCCAAAACGATTATCCCAAGTGGGTTAATGCTTTGAAACCAGGAAGCGGGCATTTCCCAGGTACCCACCATTCTGTCCGTCTGTTTATCAGCAAATAGTGTCAGAGATGCCCCTGCTTGTTCAAATGACATCCAGAAAAAGATAACAAAGAAACAAAGTATGAAAATCACACCAATGCGGCTTCGCTCAACACTGGTAAGGGATTTGTCAGTCATAATGATCAGAGGCATAATAATCAGCGCTCCAAATATGAAGTAGCCAATTACATCCGCATCTGTATCCACAATCGATTTCAGGTTCAGCATTAAAAAGATGATACCGGTAGAACCAATAATGGTGATGATGCTCATCAAGTCTAGTTTCTTCACCGGCATGCCCAAATCCTTGCCGTCATGGCCTACGAGCAGTTTACCTTTATACAACCAAAAGCTGATAAGGCTGATTACCATACCGATACCAGCCGCAAGAAAACCCCATTTAAAATCTACCTTTTCGGCCAGTGAACCGCAAACCAAAGGAGATAAAAAAGCACCGAGGTTAATGCCCATGTAAAAGATGGTAAATGCTGAATCTACCCTTCTGTCGCCTTCTGGATAAAGATTACCAACCATGGTAGAGATATTGGGTTTGAAAAAACCGTTTCCAATGATGAGCAGCGTAAGACCGGCCCACATGAGCGTAACAGCCATGCTGCCTGTTGTGCTCGCACTGAAAAAGAGGATGAACTGCCCAATGGCCATCATAAGTCCTCCAATTTCGATGCTGCGCCTGTTGCCCAAAAAACGGTCGCTGAGATAGCCGCCCAGTAAGGGTGTTAGATATACCAGCCCGGTATAGCTTCCGTAAATGTTGGAAGATTCTTTTTCTGAGAGCAGCAGTGCCTTAATCATGAACAACATGAAAATGGCGCGCATTCCATAATAGCTGAAACGTTCCCACATTTCAGTAAAGAACAGTAGGTACAATCCTTTGGGATGACCTTGTGAAGCATTTGTATTCATAGCGTGTGTTTTGATTCGGCTAAAATAGAAATTTATTCGCTTTGTTCAGCAATTTATTCAAATAAAAAACCCCACATTACTGCGGGGTTTTTTAAATATTTTCAATGATTACTCTTTGTCAGAAAACGCTCCCATATCAAACAGCAGAGAGAATCTCAGCTGATTTTGCAATGGATGTCTGCGGGCAAACGGAACCAGCATGGCCAGGTCAATGGAAACTTTCTGGTATTTCAGTCCGAGTCCAAAGGTGGCATATTGTCTTCCACCTTTGTTTTTGTTCTCGTAGAACGCCCCTACCCGCGCTGCGAATTTGTTGTCATACCAGTATTCGGTACCAAAAGAGCCGGTCCATTCGTTCAGTTCTTCAGTCATACCGCCGGGAGCGTCATAAAAGCTTTGAATCATACCCTGAATAACACTCACATTGGGATCGTTGCCAATATACTGTCTTACACCATTAATAGCAGAATCGCTTCCATCATAGCCTACGAGGTAAAAAGGACGTGTAGGTACGAGAAGCTTGTTAACATCAGCATAAACACCAATTTTATTGTACTGGTCAATTTCATATTTCCAGCCAGCACCCAGTTTCAGGTTGGTTGGAATAAAATCCCTTTGCTCACGGGTGGTGTAGGTCATTTTTGCACCAATGTTCTGAATATTGACACCGAAGTTAAAATCAGATGATTTACCTCCCTGCATTTTAATCTTGGTCTTATATAATAGGTTCACATCACCTGCACCTGATACCCCTGCTTTGGTATTGGCACCATTAATTACCCTGTTGCCAGCAATGTTGGAATAAATGAAACGCAGGTTAACACCCATACTGAATTTTTTGCTAAAGCGGGTTCCGTAACCTCCTTCAACACTAAATTCATTGGGATTGAAGTTTCCAATAGGATTGCCTTCAAAATCAGTAAAATTGATATTCCCCAGCGAAAAATAGCGAATGGCACCACCAATAACCGAGTTGCCGTTTTTGGATTTTGAATATCCTGAGAGATAACTAAATCCCACATCGGAAACCAGCTGCCTAAGCCATGGGGCGTAAGAAAGTGCAAATCCTGATTTTTTATCGGCATTCACCAGGTTACTCATATTCCATGACACACTGTTTGCGTCCGGGCTAAATAATGCTACACCAGCATCACCCAGGCCAGCAGAACGGCTGTCAGGGGTGATGGTAAGAAATGGAACCATGGTGGTAACGGTGTTCAGCTGTCCGGCCAGATCGCTCTTGCTGATTTGCGCTGTGGATGCGCTTGCCGCTGCACCAATCAATAGTAGAAGTGATACTTTCTTCATAAAAGGAAGTTTGGCAAAAATAGGGTTTTGTTTCTGAATTGTGTGGTTTGATTTTGAATTCATGGCATGAATCTCGCAATAACGTATTTTTCTTCGTTTTATTGTTACACTATCGTACTATTTTCAACATCTTCCCTGAAAAAGAAGTAGCCGATTTACCGGCACTTAACCTTACCCTGTACTGATAAACTCCCGGCGGAAGTTCCGATGTGCGGAGCTGTGGATCAGGTGCACTGAAACCGGTCCACGTCAGCCGCACCTCAGTGGCGCTGGCTCCCGGTATTTCTTTCTGAAAACGGTGCAGAACTTTACCGGTCATGTCCATTACCTCCACATCTGCCTGAAGATCCCTGCCCGGCATATTGTGGGTAAAACGCAAGGCAACATCATTATTAAACGGATTTGGAAAAGCGGCATGCGCATAAACAGCTACTTCCCCTTCTCCTACCGTAAAAGTTGTAGATCCTTCGCCTGAATTGTTAAAAATATCCCACACCTTCACCAGAATGGTATGTTTGCCCGGCGCAAGATTTGCTAGGGGCATCCGTATGCTGCCCGAACGGTATGAGTTAAGATTGTAACTAAAAAAATCATTTAAAATAAACGTTTTTTCATTGGGTGTTCCTTTGTCCAGTATGGCCAGCATATCCCTTCCTATGCCAGCGCCGGTTGCATTTAAGCCATCGTCATCTTGCACTTTCACGAGCAATTCTGTTTCAGTCTGCACCTCTCCGCCCGAAACAAACGTTGTATCATTCATATATACCCTAACCGAGGGTCCTTCAGATCCGGGGTTTACATTGGGTTCACTGCCACCGATTTTCACCCGAAACCCACCTGCTGCATCTGTTTCTCCGTTGTGGGCATACAGCAGAATTTTTCCGTAATCAACCTGGTATGCAATGTCTTTGGGCGTAGCAAATACGATTTTAAATTCTCCATTGACAACAGAAACGGTTCCCTTGAAAATAAAACTGCTCTGATCTTTATAGGGTATCGGTGCTCCGATCTGGTCATTCACAAGCGTTTTTCTTACGGTAGGCTTATCAAGAACCTTTACCCATAATTGTCCATTGAACCCATTAAACTTCCCTTTCAGCCTCTCTTCAATATGGCCTTTAATTTCAACCACCCCAAAAGCTTTAAGCGTGTCGGAAAAACCAGTCGCTGACTTTTGGTTGATTGAGTCCAGTACAACTTTGTGTTTTGGGAATGCCAGCGGCATGGACGGATCTCCCAGCAGGGCAAATTTGTTGTCCTCAGAGGTTACATCCTGGCGGTTTTTCAGGCGGCGGAACACATCGCCAAGTGTGGGTATCGGTTCATTGGGTTTAGGAAAACCATAATTGGTCCAGAAATCATTATTAATAGCCATATTGCCCGACACAAAAACCAGCCTTGTAGTTGACATGAGTGCTATCGGCCCGCCATTGGGGTTCAGCAATGCCAGCTCTCCTGCACTTTGTTCGCCCGGGTCGTCATACAGGCTAAATTCACAGGTAGCAGTAAACATCACGGGCATTTTCCAGCGATTTTTCCACCCATTTATCATGGATACATCCAACATAGCCTCCTGTGCCCAGCCTGCAGGTCCGCCATGTCCCTGATAGTTCATGAACAGGCAGCCTTCTTTCAGGGAACGGTCAATTGCCTGGTTAACGTCGGGGTATTTCTCTGTATTTCCGGTCGAAACCTGGGTAAATGCATCAGAAAACAATTTAGTTACCGATAAGTACGGGTGAACCGAATCAATGTACTGGGCATACCGTTCACTTTCACTCGTAAAAACAGTTTCCCAGGATATATCTACATCATCGGTTACATATGTAAGATTGGTACGCCAGTCGCCCAGGCTTCCCGGAGCATCATACCGTGCAAGTTTGTCTACCATTCCTTCTGCCTCTGCTGCTGTTCTGCAGGGAATCCGTCCTACTGAAACCCACAACTGGTTTTTGCCCCTGGCCGGGTCTCCAGCCAATGAGTCGAGGTACCCGAAAAAATCATCCAGACAAAATGTAACACCTTTGTTGTGCGCATCGTACTGATAGGTTGGGATAAAATTGGTGTTCCCTTTTACCCTGTCCTTCATATCATAACTGGCAGCACCCATCAACAAAACAAACCTGAGTGGCTTAACTGATTTCAGCGACTTTAAATAAGTGCACCTGACAAAATCGCGGATTGCAACTAAATCCTGCTGCGAGGTACTAAACTGCTTGTAAATATCCTGAACATCAGCTACCTGAACCGTATATCCCTGGTTTTTGCTTCGGATTTCTGCAAGCCTGTTTGCGGCGGCCGTAAAACTGCCGTGGGTTATAATAAGCATCTCCGGCGCATTGTTTTGGAGCAAATCTGGACCAGTAATCACACCCAGTATTTCAGGTCCTGGAATATTTACGGCTTCAAACGCCACAAACATTTTTTTGGATATTCCGGGCCCGGACAACGATTTTCTATACGCTCCCTCCTGAATAATATCCTGTGCCAGCGGATTAAAAGGATCACTAACATTCCATACCGACTGAGGTTTGCTCAACAAGTCGGTTGTAATCCTGATTTCCGCCGCACTGATGTCTTTAAAATCACGGTTTCTTATGATGACAGGCCCCTGAGCTGTATTAATCGGCATTTTACCGCTTACCTCTATAAAATTAACCCAGGCACTGCTTTTTGCATTTGGCCTGTTTAAGGTGAACTGCGTGAATAGTTTTTTTCCCGGCGCAGTTAACTTAAAAAAACGCTCCTGAAGATCAAAAGCAACATATTCTATATTGATAGGAGCGAATGAAAACACACCATTTACATTGTTTACCGAATAATTAACAGATCCGGCTCCTTCCTGAATGCCACCGGCAACCGAAATTCTCACATTAACCGAATCCTCAGCCAGTGCAGGTAGGTTTAAGTCAATCGACCGGTTTAGGGTTTCGTTGCCCAGTTTTTCGCCTAGCCACGTTCTGCCCATGTGAATGGGATTTTCAAGATCTTTTTCATGAAACAACACCCATTCGGTTTTATCTACGACTACAGCCGCAGCGCCCTGATAAGAGCTATTTGAGATACGTTTACCCGGAGAATTCCCAAATCCCGCGTACAAATAGGTATAATCATCATAAAAATGCACCTGATGCCTCCACTGCCCTGATGCGAAATTCCATGCGTGTGGAGCAGCTGCATAAAAGATGACATAATCATCACTTCCAAAAACACCATCGTTTCCATCTTCAACAAATACGGGGATCTCGCGGGTACCATGAAAAGCGCTGCGGCTCATTTCTGGAAGCATCGCTCCCTGATGGGTGAAAACAGAAAGATGCTGAGGATTCTTTCCATTGAGATTGATTCCTGCCTTTTTAAAATCGGCACCGGTAATTTTGTAAACCCCGTCATTGGATACGCGCATCCGAATCCACTGACCATCACTAAATTTCATGCCCTGACCATACAATGATCCGGTACAAAAAGCGTACACCAGTACCCCGAAAATGTTAACTTTTTGAAATATACGCATATACAATGCAGACATTAACCGCAAATATCCTAAAATATTGTGTCTGCGCTCGCATCTTAATGTCATTTTTCCACCACGAAAAGAAAATATTTTATTGTATGAAACGTTTTATCTCCTAAATTTGTCCATTCATAAAATATGCAAAAAGGATTTTTACGACTTTCCTTTATGGCTGCTTCCCTACTGTCAGTGGCCTCCATTCAGGCACAAGATCCTGAGCTGACGCAGTTTTATGCTGCACCGGTTTACACCAATCCGGCACTGGCAGGTTCGGCAGTTTGTAACTTCGGCGCTGCAGGCAGGGTGGCTTTAAACTATCGAAATCAATGGCCCGGTCTGCCCGGAACATTCCGTTCATTTGCAGCTTCCTGGGATCAGCACATTTCCAGTGTTGGCGGTGGTTTAGGCGCCATGGTATTTCATGATGTGGCCGGATCCGGACTGTTAACCACAACCACTATTAGCGGTGTTTATTCTTACCTTCTCCCGCTGAACCGAAATAAACTATTTATGCGGTTTGGTCTGCAGGGAGCGTATTCATTCAAAAGTATCAATTTCAACCGCCTTAAATTCTCTGATCAGATTGTCCCGACGCAGGGCTTTGTCAATCCTACAGGCGAACAGGTTCCATCGCAAAACATTGGATATCCCAATTTCAATGCCGGCTGGATTATGTATTCATCAAAATTTTATTTGGGTGTGGCAGCGCACAACATTATCGAACCTAACTGGAGTTTCTATCAAAACCCAAATGAAGTTCTGCCCCGCCGATACACAGTCCATACCGGAGCCGTTATCCCGCTCAGCAAGTCTCGTTTTAGGTCGGATGATGATGCCACATTCAGCCCGAATGCGCTGTTTATGATGCAACGAAATTTCACACAATTAAATGTAGGGTTCTACGCCAACAAAGGGCCTCTGGTAAGCGGTCTGTGGTTTAGGCAAACCTTCGGAAATTACAGAAATGCGGATGCCATTATGATGCTGATTGGTTTCAGAAAAAATCGCTTTAAATTCGGTTACAGCTATGACTTTACCGTAAGCGACGGAAGAAGTGCAATTCCTTCAAGCCATGAGGTAAGTGCTACCATAGACTGGTGCGTTCCTCCCGGAACCAAACCGTTCAGACCGCTCAAGTGTCCTGAATTCTAAACAACCAAAGAAAATTAATACAAAATGGGCTGAAAAAAACACGATTTCAGCCCATTTTTATTTGGCACATAAGAAAATAATTTTTATACTTGCGAAATATTTTTCGCCAAAAAGCGTTAAACCATAAACAAATGAAAATGAATTTCAGGGTAAAAAATCAATGGATAGCTGCATTAGCACTGCCATTATTGTTTGCGGGATGCGTTCCTTCAGAAAGAAGCAGAACCACAGGACAATACTACAACAGTCCTAAATGGGGTGGCTTTGCCAATCCCAAATACCAGGGCCAGGAAACAGGTCCGGGACTCGTGCTGGTTGAAGGCGGTTCCTTCACCATGGGTTCAACCGAAAATGATCTCATGTATGATAATAATAACGTTGAGAGAACCGTTACCGTAAATTCATTCTACATGGATGAAACCGAGGTAAGCAACCTTGATTACCGCGGTTATGTTTACTGGCTGGCTCGCACTTTTGTTGATTATCCTGAGGTATATAATCAGGCATTACCTGATACCAACTGCTGGAGAAGAAAGCTCGGATACAATGAGCCTTTTGTTGATTACTATTTCCGCCACCCTGCCTACAAGGATTATCCCGTGGTGGGCGTTAATTGGCAGCAAGCAACTGATTTTGCAAAATGGAGAACAGACAGGGTGAACGAATACATCGTAGACCGCGAGTGTATCATGAAATTTACAATCGCTCAGGATGCAGCCGGTGAAAACAACTTTAATACCCGCACCTACCTTGCCGGTCAGTATGATTTTCTGAAAAAAGGCAAAAAGCCACTTCAGGACTACAGCAAAATGAAGAAAAAAGACCGCAAACGTTACCGCATCAGCATGGAAGATGGTATTCTCCTCCCCGATTACCGTCTGCCTACAGAAGCTGAGTGGGAATTTGCGGCTCAGGCCAACATCGGAAACACACAGTTTGAAAATATTGACCAGAAACGCATTTATGCCTGGGATGATTACACTATCCGTATTAAGGAAGGTAACGAAACCGACCGTGGCAAAATCAGAATGAATGCTATGCGCGGCAAGGGTGACTTCGGCGGTGTAGCCGGCGGCCCTCTGAATGATGCAGGTTTCATTACCACTCCTGTTTACTCATACTGGCCTAATGCTTACGGTCTGTACAACATGTCAGCAAACGTTAGCGAATGGGTTATGGATGTATTCCGTCCTCTTTCTATGGAAGACATGGATGCCTTTATGCCATTCCGCGGTAACGTATACAAAACACTGGTTATGGATCAGTACGGTGCTATCGAGCAAAAGGACAGCCTGGGTCGCCTGCAGTTCCGCGACGTAACCGAAGCAGACAATGTAAACCGCCGCAATTACCGCAAAGCTGATAACATTGGTTTCAAGGATGAAGACAACTATAACAACGGCGAAATGATTTATGAATACGGTGTTACATCGCTTGTGAACAACAAAGCCCGCGTATTCAAAGGAGCCAGCTGGAATGACCGTGTTTACTGGGCCTCTCCCGGCACCCGCCGCTTCCTGGACGAAAAGCAAAACACCAGCACACTGGGCTTCCGCTGCGCCATGATTAGAATTGGATCTCCCGTTGGCAACAGCAAAGAAAAATACAACAAGCTGCCCAGCAGTGGAATTGACAAGAAAACAAAACAGAAACGTTAATCTGTTTACCGATAAAATAAAAAAGGCTTCGATTTCGAAGCCTTTTTTATGCGAACTGACGTAACTTTGTGGCAGCAGTCTGCCTTACCGCGCCGGAGAAATCCGGTGAGGAAAGTCCGGGCAACACAGGGCGCCGTACTTCCTAACAGGAAGGCGCACAAATGGTAACTTTTGTGCGACAGAAAGTGTCACAGAAACTATACCGTCCCGGCCCAGCCGGGATAAGGGTGAAAAAGCGGGGTAAGAGCCCACTCGTTCCGGTGCGAATCGGGATTGGGATAAACCTTACGGGTTGAAAGACCAAATAAACCCTGCAACAGGAGTTGCCCGCTCCGGTTCACTGCTTCGGCGGTGATGGCAGGGAGGGTAGGTCGATTGAGGCCTGCTGTGAAGCAGGTCCCAGATAAATGGTAAGGATTTGTTTTCGGCAACGAAAACAGATACAGAACCCGGCTTATAGGACTGCTTTTAAAAAATTAATCAATCGGGGTTGACTTTAGCCTGCAGATTCATTAATTTTGCACCCACATTGATCGAAAGAGCAATGTAAAAGCGAGAATAGCTCAGTTGGTAGAGCATCACCTTGCCAAGGTGAGGGTCGCGAGTTCGAGTCTCGTTTCTCGCTCCAGAGAGCCCCGGAAACGGGGCTTTTCTTTTTTACGATTCCACCAATACCAAATCACACATGTATATTTGTACAGAAAACAGCAAGGGCAATGAGCACGGAATTTGAAGCCGTAATAGGACTGGAGATACACATTCAACTGCTAACCGGAAGCAAAGCCTTTTCGGCAGACAGCACTGCATACGGACAAATGCCAAATACCCAGGTAAGCCCCATCAGCCTGGCCCATCCCGGTACTTTGCCCAAACACAATAAGAATGCGGTAGATCTGGCTATGAAAATGGGTTTGGCGCTGCAATGCGATATAACCCGCATCAACAGATATGCGCGTAAAAATTATTTCTACGCCGATTTGCCCAAAGGCTATCAGATAACCCAGTTCGATACGCCGCTATGCACCGGAGGATTTGTCAATATCAAACCCAAAACCGGGGAGCCCAAGAAAGTGCGTCTCATCCGTATTCACATGGAAGAAGATACCGGAAAAAGCATGCACGATCAGGATTTGACCGATTCACTGATTGATTATAACCGGGCAGGAACACCCCTCATTGAAGTGGTTACCGAACCCGATATCCGCACCGGTGACGAAGCTTATGCATTTGTAACGGAAATACGCCGTTTGGTGCGCTATCTCGACATTTGCGACGGCAATATGGAGGAAGGGAGCCTTCGCTGCGATGCCAACATTTCCATTCGCCCAAAAGGAACAACCGCTTTTGGTACCAAGGTGGAGGTAAAAAACATGAACTCCATCAGCAACGTGAAACGCGCCATTGATTTTGAAATTAAAAGGCAGACAGATATTCTGAACGGTGGCGGAACTGTGGTAGGTGAAACCCGCGGCTTCAATGGTCTGAATGGAAATACATTCAGCATGCGTCGTAAAGAACTGGTCAATGACTACCGCTATTTTCCGGAGCCTGATTTACCGCCGCTAACACTTACCGAAAAAGATATTGAGGCTGTAAAACACAGCATGCCTGAACTTCCGGAATCCTTGTTTGACCGATTTCACCGCGAACTTGGACTTTCTGAATACGATGCCTCGGTTTTGATAGATGATAAAACCACGGCCTTGTATTTCAACAGGCTGATTCAGTGCACTTCCAATCATAAAGCTGCAGCCAACTGGGTGAATGTTTCCATCAAGGGCTACCTCAATGAAAATGCCATGGGTATGGAATCTTTTCCGCTGCAACCTGAAAAAATTGCTGAGATTATTGATGTAATTGATAAAAACATCATTTCTCACAGCGCTGCCGCCCAACACCTCTTCCCTGCCCTGATTCAAAACCCTGCTGCATCAGCCGAGTCATTGATAGAAAAACTGAACCTGGCACAGGACGCAGACTCCGAAACCATTGAAACGCTAATTGCTGAAGTATTATCCAGATTCCCGGAAAAAGTGCAGGAGTATAAAAATGGAAAAACCGGCTTGCTCGGATTATTTGTTGGCGAGGTTATGAAAGCAAGTAAGGGCAAGGCAGATCCGCGAAAAACCAATGAGCAGGTGCGTAAAATGCTGGATGCATGAGCATTTCGTTTCTACAAACTATTTTTAAACGCCTGCAGACCGGCGGTTTACAAACCGCCTGCGTCATCGAAGATACAGAGATTTCATACAGTTCTTTATCGGCCATGACGGGGGCTGTACAAGCCAAAATACAGCGCACCGGCAGTATGCGTATTGGTATTATTACCCAAAATACTGCCGAAACATACGCAACCATCATCGCTGCGTGGCTCACAGGTAAAGCATACATACCTATTCCGGCGCATTACCCTTTGGATAGAATTGCTGAAATTATCAGTTCAGCTGAAATAAGTGCCATTTTTTATGCCACTGAAGACCCGGAAGTTGAGCGTTTGACTTCTCATTTTACGAAGATTATATTTACAAACACTTCAGACTTACCACCGGCGGATTGTTTCTATTCATTTCCTGCAGAAGATAAGGAAGCTTATCTTCTGTTCACCTCGGGCACCACAGGAAAACCCAAGGGTGTGCCCGTTACTTTTGGCAATATTCAGGCTTTTATGGATGGTTTTGATGCGCTTGGATATCAGGTGCATGAAGACGATCGGTTCCTGCAAATGTTTGAACTGACATTTGACCTTTCTGTGGTATGCTTTACCCTTCCGCTGATTTGTGGAGGCAGTTTTCATACGTTGCCGAGCGGAATGATTAAAACCCTCGCACTGTATCATGTACTGGAAGAAAACCGAATCACCTTCAGCCTGATGGTGCCTTCTGCTATTGGATTACTTCTGCCCTACCTGGATGATATTCATTTGCCTGAACTGCGTGTTTCACAATTTTGCGGTGAGGCACTTAAAAAAGACCTGCTTGAAAAATGGATGGTTTGTGTGCCCAATGCCCGTATTGATAATGTTTACGGACCAACAGAAGCAACCATTTATTGCAGCGCCTTAACCTGTGCCTCCGGCAAGATACCGAATCAAAGCGGTATGGTGGGCATTGGCAAGCCCATGCAGGAAAGCCTTTTCATGCTGTTGGACGAACACGGCAACGAAATTACCGATACAAAAATGGAAGGTGAATTGTGCCTCGGTGGCATGCAGTTAACCCCCGGTTATCTCAATAATCCGGAGCAAAACGGACAAAAGTTCTTTCACCACCATGGAATTCGTTATTACAGGACAGGTGACATTGCCTACCGTGACCGAAGTGGCAATTACTTTTACATCGGCAGAAAGGATGACCAGGTAAAAATTCAGGGATATCGCATAGAACTGGGTGAACTGGAAGTGGCATCTGCCCGTATATTGCCGCAGAATCCTGCGGTTGCCGTAGGTTATCAGGTAAGTAATAACTGGTACCTTGCACTGTTTGTACTGCAGGCGGGACTTGCGGAACAAAAAATAAAAGAAGCGCTAAGACCTTTGCTTCCGCAGTATATGCAACCACACCGCGTTTTTGCAATTGATGAAATACCGCTGAATGCCAATGGTAAAACAGACCGAAAAGCACTGAGAATTCAGGCGGAAAGACAACATGCGTCATGAAAGTTACTTTTCGCAAAGCGTCTGCCCAAGACATTGATTTTATTGCCGAAGGTATTATCCATGCGGAAATGTCGGGTGGAAATATCCTTCCCTATACCGCGCTGTTTGGCATTTCGAAAGAAGAAACAATTGCTTTGATTCATGCGGTAATGGAAGAAGAGATTGAAGGCCAGGAGTGGTTTTTGCCCGGATTTACCATACTTGAAGCAGACGGCATACCGGCATCCTGTCTCAGTGCATGGATTGAAGGGGAAATCGGAATAGGCAGCGGAGTGTTGAAAGCTCAGGCCATGGCCTGGATATTGAAGGAAAAATGGACAACAGCCTCATACGGGCTGGAATGCCTGAGAAGTATGCAATTGCCTCGTTTACAGGGAGCATTGCAGCTAGAGTGTATTTACACAAAAAGGGAATTTCGCGGTCTGGGACTGGCTTCAAAACTGATAACATACTGTATTCAGGAGGCTTCTTCATCTACTGCTCCGCCCAAAACCGCTGAAATACAATTGCTGGGCAACAATGAGTCTGCCCTTCGTTCATACACAAAATGTGGATTTCTACTTCGAGAAGAGGTAACCTCCACACAGCCTGAAATTTTAACTTTGTTGGCACACAATACCCGAGTGTCTCTGATAAAACCCCTTTGATATGGAAACTTCTGAAATTCGCCTGCAGTTAAGCAACATATTTGACAGTGTGTTTCACTGCGGAAACATAGAAATTACTGATGATTTAACGGCTGAAAAGGTTGATAAATGGGATTCTTTAACCCACCTTACTATGATTGCCGCCGTTGAATCTCACTTTGGAATCCGGTTTAAACTAAAAGAACTGACCGGGATGAAAAATACCGGAGATCTGGTAAAATTGATAGTGGAGAAAAAGCAGGCTGTTTGAGTAATTCCAACCATAACAGACCTCTCCTTACCATCATTACAGCTGCTGTACTGCTGGCTGGTGTCATGTGGGCATTCAGCAACCCTTCTTGGAACAAGTGGCTAACCGAAAGAGGTTTACGGTTTACCCAAACGGGGCAGCTGATTCGGGGCGGGGAAAAACCCTACACGATCGTTAAACCAAAGAAAATCGTTGTAAAACCCGATTCTGTTATCCTTAAAAATCTCACTGCAGCTGAGCGCAAACGCATTGATACCCTGCACAGAAAAATTGCATTTCTAAACAATGCTTCCATTAATGGGAAAGCCCCACTGGATGCCTTTTTTGCAGCACTTCAAACCACAGCTGATTCACTGGTACACATTTGGTACTATGGCGATTCACAAATTGAAGGAGACCGAATTACCCAGGACTTAAGGCTTTTGCTGCAAAAGCAATTTGGTGGAATTGGCCAGGGGCTGGTCCCTCTGAATGATGTGGCCAGTTACCGTTTTCTTGAAACCGACTGCAGAGGTTTTGTTAAATACAATGTTTTCAACCACCGCAAATCAACAGGTTTTGGCTTTAGTGGAATCAAATACCGCATTAAAACCGGCGATTCCACACCGGCACAGTCTACTTTTAAAGTTCTACCCGGTCTTCAGTTCAGTAAGGTATACCTTTTGCATGATAAGGTTGAAAAAGCGATGGTGCGGGTTTCTGCCGATAAACATACAGAAAATGAGGTTACCCTTACAGGTGCAAAAACCCTGTTGCACGAGGGCAAATGCAAAGAACTGAAGGTGAAGTACCCAACCGGGATTCCCTCGGTATTTGGTTATTTGCTGGAGGGACAGAAAGGAATACAAATTGACAATTGTGGTATTCGCGGCCACAGTGGTGACGGACTTTTTAATATCAGCGAGGGCATTTTGAAACAACACGCATCGCTTTTAAATACCAAACTTGTGGTATTTCACTACGGGAATAATGCCATTCCATATCTGAAGAGTGAGGCCCATGCAGCGCAGGTGGGCAATGAATTTTACAAGTTGTTCGTTAAATTCCGAAAAGCACTTCCCAAAGTGAGTATTCTGGTTATCAGCGGCGGAGATATGGGCAGGCTGATAGATGAAAAACCGGAATCCTATCCCTTTGCCGCAGCCCTTGCCTCAGAAATGGGAAAAGCAGCCGAAAAGGCAGGATGTGCATTTTTTGATATGCATGCACTAATGCAGACCAATGAAGGTATAGAAGGCTGGGTAAAACAAGGCAAGGCCAGTATCGACGGCCACCTCAGTGTCTACGGACAAAAGTTTTTTGCCCAGGCCCTTTACCGAGAGTTGATGAAGTCCTATGAAATTTACCAGATAAGCCATACCCGAAGCCATTAAAAAGATTTTTTCCATATTGCTCTTTACCGGATGCTGGTTTCTGAAAGCACAGCATGCTCTTCCCGCCTGGCCGGAGAACCGTTATACCCCCTACCCTTTTCTGCATACAGAATTCAACACCCTGCAATTCTATGACAGAAAGCTGGCTGAACCTTTGTTTCTGAAACTGAACAATGCTGTCAACAAGCGCGTAAATCTGCTCTATATTGGAGATTCCCATGTACAGGCAGACGATTTTACAGGTGAACTGCGATCGCGTTTTCAGCTTACTTATGGCAATGCAGGCAGAGGCCTGGTTTTTCCATATTCCACCGCCCGAACCCATGCTGCCGTTGATTATGTTACCTCACACACCGGTCGCTGGCTTTACTCCAAAAATATTGAGGCGGCACCCCAGCTGCCGCTGGGCGTTAGCGGAGTAACGGCAAGGACTACGGACAGCAATGCCTCATTCAGGCTCAGTTTCAGGGGAACCGTTCAGCCCGAACACAAACGCCTGCGTATTTTGCTGAAACGGGATGCTCAAAGCTATGATTTTAACGTTCGTTCCGGCAATACCCAGATACAGGTAGACGTATTTAATCCGGCATTACCGGATAATACCCCAATGCTGGTGATAGATTTACCGACAGTAACCAGTGACTTTGTATTTACACTTAAAAAAACCGATACTGCCCAATCTGTATTCGAGATTTACGGTATCAGCATTGAAACACCCGATGATGCAGGGGTTTTGTTTCACAGTGTGGGAATTAACGGAGCCGGCCATTATTCGCTGCTTAGGCAAAACCTGATGAAGGAACAGCTTGAGCTTATTAAACCTGACGCCGTTATCATAGATCTGGGGGCAAATGATTTTTACAGAGGAAAAATTGACAAAGACGTTTTTAGCAGTAACCTGCTGAAAATCGTGAATATCATTCGCAGTGCAAACCCGGAAACCTCCATTATACTGGGCTGTTCTCAGGATATTTACCGAGGAGGATACAGTTTACCCGACTGCATGGTGTTTTCCGATATCATCAGGGAATTTTCGCAAAAGCATCAATGTCTTTTCTACGACTGGTACTGGGTTTCAGGAGGTCGTTTTTCTATGATGCGCTGGAGCCAAAGTACACTTGCCAAGTGGGATATGGTTCACCTCACACACAGCGGTTATTTGCTGAAAGGACAACTGATGGCCGAAAGTTATGAAAGGACGGCTTACTGGCTAAAACACAATGACACCGCAGAATCTTTGTTTTATAATGTTGATTCTCTCAGAACTCCGCTCATTGATACTTCAAAAAAAGATGCTGTTACCACACAGACACAAGTGCGTTATCAATGGGTTTACCACCGGGTGCTGCGCGGACAAACCATCTGGTCGGTTGCTGCCTGGTATGGCGTAAGCGCTTATCAGATTAAGAAATGGAATCGGCTGAGGAGCAATTATTTGTGGACAGGTCAAGTATTGAAAATATATGCACCTATTAAAGTTTTGGTTCCTGTGAAGCCCGTCAACCCTGTCATAACCAGTCCTTCCGACTCAGCCAGTATTGTAAAGCCCGACACCACCAAAAAGGTTATTCCTGCCCCAAGAGTGAACCAACGTCCGCCGGCCCCGCGTCCGCAGCCCAGACCACAGCCTCAGCCCACAGTGTCCAAGGAAGTTTACCACAAGGTAAAAACCGGTGAAACCCTATTCTCAATCTCCCGGAAATACGGCAGCAGCACCTCGGCCATCATGAAGTTGAATAATATGAGAAGCCATAATCTAAGAGCAGGTCAAACCATTCGTGTAAAATAATGGCATTCAACTCATCGCTATTTATCCTGGTTTTTGTGGTTTTTTACTGCCTGTATGTTCCTCTGGCAGGCAAACCCGGATTCAGAACCGCGTTGCTGTTTGTTTTCAATGCTGTTTTCTATTATTTATTGGGCGGTTTGGGCATCGGCATTTTGCTGGCTTTGAGTGTGGCCGATTTTTTTCTGGCAAAAGGTATTTTTCGTTCCGGATCAGAAAACAAGAAACGTTTTCTATTGTGGATCAGCATACTGCTGAATATCGGGCTGATATTAACCTTCAGGCATTTCAGCCAATGGTTTGGATTCCGGGAAATTCCATTTTGGCCGGCCACCATAGGCGTTTCCTTTTATGTGTTCCGGTCCCTGGGCTATGTGCTGGATGTGTATCATGAAAACATAGAAACCCCGGAAAGCAACTGGGTGCGGTACTTTACCTACCTGAGCTTTTTCCCACTAATGCTGCAGGGACCCATTTCTCCGGCCCGTGATTTTTTGCCCGAACTGCGCAAAGGGTTTTCCGCCAAGGAGGTTCCTTCCGGAGAAGCTTTTTTCTTTCTGATTTCGGGAATTATTAAGAAATACGCACTGGCTGCCTATATCACAGCCAATTTCACGGAACGTGTATTTGGAAGTCCGCACCTGTTTACGGGCATGGAAAACCTCTTCGCTGCCATCGGACAGGCACTGGTGGTTTTTCTGGATTTCAGCGGCTATACTGATATGATGCTGGGCATGGCTTTACTGCTGGGTTTTAGGATATCTGAAAATTTCAATTTCCCGTATGCTTCCTCCAACATTACCGAATACTGGCGCAGGTGGCACATGAGCCTCAGCAAATGGCTAAACGAATACCTGTTTTTCCCGCTTTCGTTTACATTAAGGGGATGGAAAAAATGGGGCACCGTACTGGCGGTAATGATAACTTTTGTCATCAGCGGATTCTGGCACGGAACATCCCTCAACTACACCTTCTGGGGAACACTGCACGGCCTGGCATTGTCATGGGACATTGCTTCATCGGGAATGCGCGATACAATCAAAAAATGGATTCCCAGATGGCTGTATCAACCCGTTTCGGTGGCCTTAACCTTCCTGTTTCTGGCGTTAAGCGGTATTTATTTCCGTCTGGAAGACATGGAAATCGCCACCGGCATGCTGTCTCATATTTTCACCGACAGAGACTGGTCGGTGTTTGGCAACTGGCTGCGTGATTTCGGCGGAGTATTTGCCGTAATGTGTGGCGTGCTGCTGTGGCAATGGACCGCAGGCAAGCTGTATCCAAAAATGCAGCAGACTTTCATCCGTTCGGGTTGGTTTATGCAAGCTGTTTTATTGGTGCTTGCCATTTTCCTGACCTACCAGATCTCCGGTATGGAGCCCATTCCATTTATCTACCAAAAATTTTAATCAGAGTTTGCCAGTAATGGCATAGGCCATATATCCCACCCATTCTTTTACAATTGCATCACAGCGAAACAGCGCTTCGCTGCTGGGAATAAAGAAATCGGGGAGAAAATAACCGCGTCCGTAATCGCTGATAAAGTGCACAGGATATGGGACCACAGCTATTCCGGCTTTGGCAAATGTGCCCCGAGCCCTGCGCATGTGAAAGGATGAAGTAACCAGTAAAACAGAGCCATCAATATGCTTGTCTTTCAATAACTTGGCTGTGTTAAGGGCATTCTCATATGTGTTTCTGGATTTACTTTCCTTGATGATAACCGAATCGGGAATGCCGTAGCTTTTTAGGATGGGAAGTACGTAATCAGCTTCGGGTTTGGTGCGTCCGGTTACGGAAGAGGAACCGCCGGAAAGGATGATGCGTTTGATTTTCTTTTGCTGATACAGGTTTACCACAGAATACAGTCGATCAGCGGCATCGCTCATCTGCACGCGGTTGCGGTGGGCATCAAATTCGGCGTAGCCACCCAGAATAACGGCCGTTTCCGGGATGTTTACCTCTTTTTGCGGTTCCATTTCCCAGGCCTGGGTGATTTCATTGACCAAAACTTTATTGGATGACAAGAACAGGATCAGCAGGCTGATAAGAATGAGTTTTCTGCGCCTTTCGGGAAGTTTGGTAACAAAAGCCCAGATCAGCAATCCCACGCTCCAGCAAAGCGGACGGATGAATATCACCAGTATTTTTGAGAGGAGGAAAAACATTGTTGTTTTAATATACGAAATTAGGGGGAGATTTCCAAATTATTCCGCACCCAGCAACCGCTGCAACACATGGTAATATTGCAGTGCCGTAAACTGTGTCTGCATCAAGGCTGACAAAGCCGTTTCATACTGTATCTGGACCTGCGACAATTCCACCCTGTTGTATTTGCCCAGCGAAAATGCCTTCTGTGAAATTTCAAGAATCTCCCTGTATTGACCCATTGCCTGTTTTTGAAGTGCGGTTTGCTGTTGCGCAATGCTCCATCGTTTTATAGCGATAAACATATTCGATTTAGCATCCAGCAAAGCTTTGTTGTAAGCAATCTCTGCCATGGAAACCCTGAAAGATGCCATTTGGATATCCTTGCGAATGTTGCCACCATTAAACAAATTGTAACTCAAATTAAGTCCCACGGAAGATGCTGTGGTTTGGTTCTTTAATAATAAACCCACATCCGAGCGGCTGTTTAGAAGATTGGTATTTGCCTGTGCCGACAATGTGGGATAAATTGCCGATTTTGCCATACTCCGGTTTTGCTTAATGGCTTCCCACTCTGCTTTTTTCTGACTTAGTTCGCTATTGCTTTTCAGCAGGGCTGCCTCCGATGTATCAGGCAGGGGAAAATTTTCGGGCATTTCGATTACAGCGGGCGTAAAAACACGGTCAGCAGGCTCGTTCATCAGCAAATTGAGTGAAGCCAGTGCCTCGCTCAGCATGGCCATTCTGTCCAGGGTTTTGGCTTTTTGCGCAGCTTCATCTGCCCTGGCCTGCAGCAAATCTAGTTCGGTAGCCTTGCCGTTTTGCAACAGCAATTGTACCTGTGCAGTTTTCAGTGAAAAAAAACTGTCCAGGGACTGCATCTGTCTGAGCCATTGCAATTCATTCACCCATTTATAGTATGCATTCAGAACCTGTTCGCGCAGCAACGATTTTCTTAGCCTGTAGGCTTCATTTGCCGCCGTTTCTTCCCATTCAAGGGATTGTTTGCGGGCCTGAACAGAGAATCCTCCAAACAGCAACTGACCGGCCTGCACATTGCCGTTAAAGGCACTGCTGCCTGCCCCTTTTCGCGAAACTTCACTTCCGTTGTTAAACGTAAGATTGGCATTTTGCGTGGCGGTATTCCATCCGCTGAGCAGTGAAACCTGTGGAAGTCCCCCTGCCCTGCCCATTGTGTTGTTGATTGCCGCGATGGATTTCATTTTTTCGGCGCTCTGCAAATCGGGATTGTTTTTAAAGGCCTTTTCCAGTGCCTGTTCTGGCGACAATACCTGGGCATGCAGAAATGAAAACCAGCTACTCAACAAAAGAAGGAATATATACCGGACTGTTTTCATCGTTTGTTTTTGGATAGCCATAAATACATGGTGGGAATGACAATGAGGGTAAACAACAGTGATATCATCAGTCCGCCCATCACCACAATGCCCATTCCCTGCCTGCTGGCAGCACCGGAACCAAAAGCGATGGCAATAGGCATCGCACCAAAGATTGTGGCAATGGTGGTCATTAAAATGGGTCTGAGGCGCATTTCAGAAGCCTGCAGGATGGCCTCGAACTTGCTTTTACCGTTTTCACGAAGCTGATTGGCAAATTCCACAATTAGGATGCCGTTTTTTGTTACCAAACCAATAAGCATGATGATACCTATTTGTGAAAATATGTTGAGGGTTTGGTTGAAATACCAAAGTGAAAACAAGGCGCCTGCTAGCGCCAGTGGAACGGTAAGCATGATGATAAACGGATCGGTGAGGCTTTCAAACTGGGCGGCCAGCAGCAGGTAAATCAGAAATAGCGACAACAAAAATATGAACGACAGGTTATCGTTGCTCTCCTCAAAATCCCGGGAACTGCCCGTGAGTTCGGTTTTGTAGGTATCATCAAGGTGCTTTTTCGCAATATTTCGCATGGCTTTGATGCCATCTCCCACGGTTTTACCAGGCGGCAAACCTGCTGATACGGTAGCCGACACAAAACGGTTGTAATGGTAACGCTGGGGCGGTGCACTTTCTTCGTTTACTTTCACTAGGGTTCTTAGCTGAACCGGTTCCCCATTGCGGTTTTTCACATACAAGCTCTCCAGATCGGCAGGTTCATCGCGGTTGGCCCTGTCAAGTTGCCCTATCACCTGATACTGTCGTCCGCCTTGTGTGAAGTAACCAAACCGCTGTGCACTGAATGCCAGTTGCAGGGTTTGTGCAATTTCCTGCATGCTCACCCCTGCTTTTGCGGCGCGTTCGCGGTCTATTTCAATGTTAATTTCGGGTTTATTAAATTTCAGGTTTACGTCCACCGCCTGTAGGTTTGGGTCTTTGGAAGCGTCTTCCATAAAGGCCGGCAGCACTGCTTTCAGTTTTTCAAAGTTTTGTGCCTGAATAACAAACTGTACGGGTTGACCGAAACCCGCACCTCCGGTAGAAATTGTCTGAGGCTGAATGACAAAGGTTTTAGCCGTGTTCATGCCCATTGTCTTTTTCTGAATATACTGGGCAATTTCGGACTGACTGCGCTTACGTTGGGAGGCATCGGTGAGCCGGATGCGGGCAAAACCGGTATTCACGGAACCGGAGCCCGCAAATTGCGGTGATGTAACGGTGAGTGCCACTGCGATTTCAGGCACGGAATCATCCAAAAACTGCGCCAGTTGAATCATGTGGGCATCGGTATATTCATAGGAGGCGCTTTCGGAAGCTGTAACCGATAGACGAAACCAGTTGCGGTCATCCATGGGAGCCAACTCCTTGGGCAAGGTTTTGAAATAATACACACCTGCAGCCAAGGACAACACCAGTATCCCCAATGCCATCCATTTCTTGTGCAGTATGCCGTTCAACCAGTTTCGGTAGCCGCTGTTTAACCTTTCAAAAAAAGGCTCTGTGGCTTCGTAAAAACGGCTGCGTTTGTTGTTTTTCCTCACCAGATACGCATTGAGCATGGGCGTGAGGGTCAGCGATACAAAGGCTGAAATCAGTACGGATGATGCAAGCACGACACCAAATTCCCTGAAAAGCCTTCCGGTAAAGCCTTGCAGAAAGATTACCGGCAAAAACACGGCGGCCAGGGTTAGCGATGTACTCACCACAGCAAAGATGATTTCACGCGTACCTTCAATGGCGGCGGTTACCGGGTTCTCTCCTCTTTCGATGCGCTTGTAAATATTTTCTGTTACCACAATACCGTCATCCACCACCAATCCGGTTGCCAGCACAATGGCCAGCAGGGTAAGCACATTGATGGAAAAACCCATGAGGTACATGATAAAAAACGTTCCCACCAGTGAAACGGGAATATCTATGAGCGGGCGGATCGCCACGATGGCATCACGGAAAAAGAGATACACTACCAATATCACCAGCACAAATGCGATAAGCAGGGTTTCGCCCACTTCTTTTACGGAACGGCGTACAAATTCCGTGGTATCAAGTACTACATCCAGTTCTATATCGGCGGGGAGTTCTTTTTTTAGGGATTCAAGCCGTTTATAAAATTCCGTGGCAATTTCTATCTGGTTAGAACCGGGCTGAGGCACCACTGCAATAGCCACCATGGGCACACCGCTTTGCCTGAGTATGGTGGTTTCATTTTCCGGACCCAGCTGCACCTGCGCCACATCTTTCAGATAAACATTTCCTGCATCGGTGCTTTTCAGGAGCATGTTTTCAAATTGTGCAACGGTTTCAAGATTAGCCCGTGTATTGATGTTGAGTTCGGTAGTGTTACCTTCTATTTTACCGGAGGGTAAATCCACGTTTTGCTGCTGCAACGCAAGCCGCACATCGGAAGGCGAAATGCCGCGTGCAGCCATTTGGGCCGGATTCAGCCATAGGCGCATGGCATAGCGTTTTTGTCCCCAGATTTGCACACCGCTTACGCCCGGAATTGTTTGAATCCGCTGGGCAATTACGTTTTCAGCGTAGTCACTCAGATCGGTTTGTTTACGGTCGCTGCTGCGAACCGTCATACTGAGAATAGCGTCACTATTGGCATCGGCCTTGGAAACACTGGGAACGGCATCTATATCCTGCGGAAGCTGCCTAACTGCCTGCGAAACCTTGTCACGAACATCGTTGGCGGCACGTTCCAGATCCACGCTGAGCTCAAATTCCAACGTGATAACTGAACTGCCCTGGTTGCTGGCAGATGAAATGGTGCGTATGCCTTCAATGCTGTTGAGTGCTTTCTCCAGCGGTTCGGTAATTTGGCTTTCCACCACTTCGGCATTGGCACCGGTGTAGCCAGTCCTTACCGTAATAATGGGCGGATCGATGGAAGGAAATTCGCGAACGCCAAGGAATTTATAACCAATTCCACCAAAAACCAGAATGAGCAAAGACATCACCATGCTCAGCACGGGTCGTTTTACGCTCAGTTCGGAGAGGTTCATGGTTTGGATGGCTTGTTTGGCGAAACTTTTACGGCAATGCCCGGCTTCACAAACATCAGCCCGCCTGTAATGATTGAATCACCGGCCTGCAGGCCCGATAAAATCAAGATGCTGCTATCATTTCGGGTACCTGTGGTGACATCGCGGGGTTCGGCTTTGCCTTCTTTAATGACAAATACACGGTTTCCTTTCAGTACGGGTAGCAGCGCACCTGCAGGTATACGCATGGCGGGTGCGGGTGCGGTTTTGCGCACCAAAACCGTTACCATATCGCCAGGCTCGGCTTCGGTTGTGGATTTCAGGGTTGCGCGGGTTTCAAACGTGCCTGCCACCGCATCGGATGAAGGTTCTATGCTGTAAATGCGGGCGTTAACTACAGAACCCGAGCTGAGTTTTACGGACAGTTCAGAACCTTCCTTTAAGCCTTGCCTAAAGGCGGATGGCAAATAACACTTTACTTTAAGAGATTGATTCTGGTAAAGGGTTGCAATTTGTGTTGCGGTATTAACTGTAGCACCTACACTAACGCCCCTGTTCCCTATTTTTCCCGCAAAGGGAGCTTTTATCTCGGTTTTGGCAATCTGTGCGGCATTCAGCTCCAGATCGGCCTGCAAGGCCTCCACATTCACCTGAGAGGCTTCTAAAACCTCGCGCGAAATGGCCTTGGCTTCAAATAATTTGCGGTTGCGTTCGGCATCGGTATTCGCCTGTGTGAGTTGCGCCTTCAGTTTTTTACGCTGTGCCTGCCATTCCGCATCGTTGAGCTTTATGAGCAACTGTCCGGCAGAAACACCCGAGCCTTCCTGAAAAAAGATACCTGTAATTTTACCGGACATTTCAGGCTGCAGAACCACCATTTCAGAAGGCATAACGGTTCCGGAAACAGAAATTTCATCGCTGAATTCCGTGGGTTGCACCACCATTGCGCTTACCTTTACAAAAGCGGCACTAGGTTTGTTTTCTTCGGTTTGTTTGGGCGTCGGGAAAAACTTCCACTTCAGAAACGCCAGCAATAGCACCGCAATTAAGAATATATACCAGCCTTTGTGTATTTTCTTCATTTAATGATAAGCGAAGGATTGAGAACAAAGGTACGTTAGATAGTTAGTAGTTGGAAGTGTAGAGTGTAGAGTGTAAAGTTTAATATCACGCAATTGAAGGAAACTTTGACAAGACCCGGATATACTGTAAGATTCCGGGATGACCTGCCTAATAAACCTATAAACAAACCACCGTCACTCAACACGCACGCGCACTTTTAAGGTGCAATCAAGCGGTTTGGTGGTAACGCGCCTTGCTTTCGCCGCAACGGCATACACAAGCTTTGTTCCGCGCATGTGATCTTTCAGGTTTACATTGTCCAATACGGCCAGGCTATAAGAGGTTGCGAATGAATCGGGAATATCATCCGCTGCTACAGCCATAGTATTGTTCCAATCATTGGTGGCAGGATTGAAGGTATTAAAAAGTACCAGACCGTAATCAAAATTGGAGATATTGTTATCCGCATCGGGATTATTTATGGTAATTTCAGCGGACTCAACTGTAATTTTCTTTACATCATCGAGGGTAAACAATCCTCCGGTTTCCGCTTTGATAATGGAATCTACATTCAGGTAAATTTCTTGCATGTCGATTGTGTCGAACTTAGCTGTGGTCGTAATAATAGGAACGGTAAATTCTGCTTCACCACCACCGGTGGTAAACGCTTTAAACATCTTCTCCTTGAGTTTGTCACAAGAGCTGAAGGTGCCTGCTGCACAGAGCAGCAAAAATGTTGCCGATAGAATTGTAAAAGTTCTTTTCATAAAACAAAGATATAAAAGAAATTAAATAAAAAAAGCGGCTTTTCAGCCGCTTTGTGATCCCGCTGGGACTCGAACCCAGGACCCATACATTAAAAGTGTATTGCTCTACCAACTGAGCTACGGAATCATCCCGTTTTTGGGACTGCAAAATTATGGATTGTCTTGGGTTATCCCAAACCTTTTTTAAAAATTTTTGCGATAGGTGAAATGAACCTTCGCAGTATAGGCTCCCAAAGACTCAAGCATACTGAGCATTTTGGGATTAAAATCCCCAATCCAGGCAAGTTCTGCTACTGTTATCTGCGGATTCTTTTTCAGACATTCATAAAACGTCATAATCATACCGGTTTCTACTCCCAGGTTCTGGAAATCGGGTACCACCCCAAATACGATACCCCGAACTTTATTGATATTGCGGCGCATCCACAGAAAACGAAGCATATTCCAAACCGAGAGTTTTCCTGCAAAATGCCGAAATACCTGATTCACCTCCAGAATGCTTACGTAAAACCCGATTGGCCTGTCATCAGCATAAGCAAAAACGGCAAAATCTCCCGGCAATACGGGCTTTACCTTCTTTAACCTGGCCATCATTTTTTCCATCGTGAGGGGCTTAAAATCTTCGTGGTGTGCCCAGGCCTCGTTGTAAATTCGCACAAAATCGGCAGAAAATTTATCCAGTCGGCTGTAATCCAGGCTTACAAAGCGGTATTTGGGATTTGACAGCACCCTTCCAGCCAGTCTGCCAAAGCGCTCTACATTGAGAACATCGTAGGTGATATCACAGGTTTTTTGTTCAAATATTTTTTCAAATCCGTAATCCTCGAAAAAACCGCGGTAGTATGCAGGCTGATACGACTCACGGTAGCTGGGATAGGAATGCTTTTCTACCAGTAGCCCCCAGAAACTGTCACGGTCACCAAAATTCACGGGACCATCCATGTAGGAAAGCCCATTTTCCTGAAGCCAGTTTTTGCAAGCATCAAACAAACAGCACGCAGCATCTTTGTTGTTGATGCACTCAAAGAATCCCATACCCCCCATGCGTTCACCGCTGTTTTTGGTTTGGTAAAATGCAGCAACCCTGCCTATGGCTTTGTTTCCGTCAAACAACACCCAACGAACGATATCTCCTCCCTCAAAGGCCGGATTTTGTTTTGGGTCAAAAACTTCTTCCACATCTTTGGTGATGGGCTGTATGTAATCAGGATCGTTTTTGTAAACAAGTTTGGCAACGGCATGAAAATCGGCGATTGAAGCCTGTGCGGGAACTTGTTTTAGGTTGTACATGCTACAAATTTAGTGAATGACAGGCAGTTTATCTTTCTTCAGCTTCCAGCGACATCTCCTCATCGCCCTTTTGGTAAAGCATGTAGGTAAGAATAAACTGAAACATTTCATCGCCTGCACGCATACTGGCACCGCCGTATTCCAGGCGCTCTCCTACCCTTTTGGGCGGCCGGTTTGGATTGTTGGGATTGGCAGTGGTATTGTCAAATTCCGCCTCGGATACAATCCAGGTCCCCGCAGGCAAATGCACAGGTTTTTTGAACGTGTAAAAATACTGCCACCTGAAATCCCATTTGGGAATAGAAATGAGCTTTACAGTATCTCCGTTGGGTTTCACGGCATATCCTTTGATGCTTTTGCCCAGCAAGTGCAAATGCGGATTTACCGTGAGCAAGGAAATATCCGCATCCACCTGAAAACGCGTACTGTGGCGGCTTCGGGTATTGGGTTCAATCTGCAGCGGTGGCACAATCGGGCTTACGCCATTGGTTCCCAGCATCAGTTCACGGGTTTCACGGGTGGGCGGCTTGTCGGTAAAAAACAGATTGATGTAGCTTCTGTCGGTGGTTTTGCGGTTTCCGGGGCCGTAATGCAAATCGTTGCCCACCACGGTAAACATTTTGGAAAGCCTGAAAGTACCAATGCCATTGGGATATGACGTGGCCTGAACACCCGGTAAATAATTCACAGCACTGTGCAACCTGAAGGGCTTACTGCCATTATCGTTCAGTAAATCCAGCTTACTGAAATCGCTATCGTATTCGCCGGAGGTGATTTCCACATTAAATGGCGGTTTTGCGTGGTTCTTTTTGGCATCGGGCTCATACATCAGGATATGCCCATTGAAGTGGTGCACCAAATTGGGCGCGCCGGCCACAAACTCTATGGCGCGCACCCAGGTATCGCGAGTCAGCAGTCCCGGAATTTTTACTAAAAAAAAGCGGTCGCGCAGGTTGGGCAACAATTCTACGGCCTGCAGCGGTAAAACCATATCCGGCTTTCCAATGTTGCTGCGCCACGCCGGGGCTTTCCAGCTCAGGTTTTCTCCGTTTTGCCCGGGGGCACAACCCTGCTCGGCCCAGCGCGCAATAGTGGCAATCTCCGCATTTGTGAGGTACTTCTCTCCCACAAAATGCGAGTACGCAGGATCAGCAGGCCATGGCGGCATGTAGCGCTTCGCTGTTACTTTGGCAATGGTTTTGGCTTTTTTCTTTACCTGTTCGTATGTGGTGAGAGGGAACGGCGCCGCGCCACTGTCACGGTGGCAGGGACTGCAATTTTTAAACACGATAGGCGCAATGTGGTCTGCAAACGTGGGTTTATCGGGCACGCCCGCTTCCGGCTGGCTGCCGCAATGCAAAAGGAAAATTCCCGCAATCAGCGCTGTAAAAATCCGTGTGGACCGCATGCCTGTGCAAAGGTAAAACATCACTCGATATAACAGCCCACCGCTTTGGTTTCAGCAATTCCGGGTTTTTGTCCGTTGCGCAATGCTTTCAGGGCATCTTTCAAATAATGTTCGGTGGCATACTGCCTTTTTTTGCCTGTATCATACGACCAGTTGTCAATGGCGCCGCTGTACCAAACCTTATTGCTGCTGTCTACCACAAAAACCTCGGGCGTGGTGGTAGCCTTGAATATATCGGCTATATAACGCACATCCTTGCCGGCGCTGTATTCAAGCGGCATAAAATAACTACTGTCGGTCGCAGCATCTGCGTCAATCCTCAGGCCCACAAACAAAAAACGGGGATCCGAGGCATATTCCCCGCGGAGGGAATCAAGCATGGGCTTGTAATTATTGCAAAGCGGACAATCCTTGCTGAGAAAAAAAATTACATTAAATAAGGCCGGTTTTTCTATATCCAGTGCGGCATTGTGCAGGCGGTGAATTACAGACTCCTGTTTTGCCACATCCGGTTTACCACCATCTTCCATTGCCAATGAGATTAGGCCACGGTATCCACTGACACCTGCAATTATCACCAAAAGAAGCAACAACGACAGCTGCAGCCATTGTTTGCGGGTGAACTGAAATGTACCCATGGTTTATTTCATTACCTGAAAGGCTTTGACAAACTTTACGCCCAGGTTGCGGTTGGGCGGAATGTAGTCCTTCCATTTGTCGTTGTTTTTCATTCGTTCTTCCATGCCTGCCCATAGCGTATTCCAAACAATTTCGCCTGTTCCCGTACGCATCATTTCGCACATATCTTTCAGCAGTTCGTTATTTACGGTCCAGGTGCCAATCTGCTTGCTGCTCACAATCTGCGCATCAGAGGCGTTTTCGAGCACCCTGCTAATATTTTGGTAGCCGCCGCAACTGCCCAGAACAGCTACCTTTGTATTTCCCGTAAGCACTTCAATGGTTGTTTGCAGGTGGTAACTGTGACCACGGTGCACCACAATATCCGGATATCGCTTTTCCTTTTCAAACAGCGCCATGAGATTGGCCAGTCCCTTTTCCACACCGGGTTTATTCATATACAGTACGATTTTTCGGCCCTCTACACTCTCAATTTTCAGGTAATCCTCGGTTTCTGATAGTTTATAGTTTTTATCCGATGAATACTTGGATTTAAAGGACTTGAAGGCCGCGTTTCCATCCTCATCATCATAAAATATATGCTGCTGCACGTTTTTCCCGTCAGGAAACATCAGCTCAGCCTCCACGCGGGTAAGCTCGGGTACTTTGTATTTCACAGAAATGCCGGTCACCAGTACCGGATTTTTACCTGCCAGTTTATACAGCAGTCCATAAATCTTCATGCCATAGCGGTTATCCGCCAGGTAACAACGCCGCAATTCCTTGTGAATACGGGCAATCATCTTCTCGCGAATGAGCGAATCGGACAAAGAACCGAAGATATCGGCCACTTCCACAGCCGGTCCAAGGTTTCCGCCAGTCATATCCAGGTGTTTTACAATTTCAATTACAAATTGCTCCTGCTCTTCTGGAGACATGGTATTTAGCACCGGTTGCAATGTATTATACCCGGCACAGGTTTGAACAAACGTTCTGAACCGGTTGAAGCCCATTTTATTAAAAAACACATACATGCTGCTGTCGGGACGCCGTTGCATCATGCGTTTAAACAATCCCAGAAAGGTGCTGGTGAAGATTTCATCACGGCTGTAAACAATGAGGTTGTACAGCTCTTCGGCACTTAGGTTTTCGGCCAGTTTAAAGCGTATTTTCTCGTTTTTCTCGTCATGCAGCAGGTTTATCTTGCGAATGACCTTGATGCTATGGTGCGCCATTTCTGCATCCACGGAATAGCTGCCCAGAATTTCGGGGTTTCTTCTGAGTGAACACAATTTGGTGAACCAGGCATCTTCATCGGCGGCCAGTTTTTCACTTTGGGCAACCGTAAGTTCCCCGTGATAAACCATGTGAACATTAGTATAGCTGCTGCTGCTTCTGCCATAGGCGCGATAAATATCATACAGCATGGAAACCACAGAATCTTTGCTGCTGACAAGTACGTTATTTACCGGATGTAATGTGCCAATAAACTGCTTGATGGCGTTGGGATCATTTTTGGCCACGGTTTCCAATACTTTCAGAATCCACGTTTCCCGCTGATAATCTGCGTGTTTGGTCAGCACATCATAGGGTCTTTTCGCGGCAGCAAACAGCATCACCTCGGGTGCGCATGCCCTTTTCACGAAGTACGGAATAATTTCCAGTGCCACAAAAAGGTTGTTTTTCAGCAGTTCGCGGTCTTTTTGCGCCCCCTGATTTTTAGCCAGTTCCAGCACAGCGGCATAATACTGATCATAATAGCCTAAAAACCTCACGGTTCCTGCATTTACACCCTGCAAAGAACCTATCAGTTGCCGATAAAAAGGTTCGTATTCTGCTTTGGGAAAACTGCTTTTCTCCAGTGCGGCCTGAATTTGATCCACACGGTTAAAATAGACCTGACGTGCCCGGTCAAACTGGGCCCGTGAGGAATATCCGGCACTGGTATCTGCTTTGCCATCAAGCAGGTCGATGCGGCGCTGTTCAGCATCGCAGAGTTTTATCAGTTCATCTTTTTTCTGGGCAAATAAATTACTGAAACAACCTAGCGTAAAGACGACAAATGTGGTGCGCAGAAATGCCACAGCACTATGCCTGCCGCTACGGAAACGTTGAGCGAATGCTTGGTGCCTGCCTGTGGAATTTCTATACATGCGTTGCAAAGTTCCAAAACTTCTGACTGAATACCATCAATTTCGTTGCCAAAAATAACAGCTACAGGTTGATTGGGCACCGAAAATTCCTGCAAAGGCAAAGACTGTGTGGTTTGTTCCACCCCAATAATATAATAACCCTGTTGTTTTAATTCCAAAACAGCGGCCTGTGTATCGGCAAAATACGCCCACAATACAGAACGGTCGGCACCAAGGGCTGTTTTGGTAATGTCGCGGTGCGGCGGCCGGGCCGTAATACCACACAACACCAGTTTTTCGCACCGAAAAGCATCGGCAGTGCGAAAAAAAGAACCTACGTTGTGCATGCTGCGAATATTGTCCAGCACCGCTACCATGGGCAATTTATTTGCCTGCCGGAAATCTTCAGTACTCAAACGGTTCAGCTCCTGCAAACGCAATTTCCTCATATAAAAAGATGCTACAAAGATGAAGTGAATTGACCAAAAAACAGGACTTTGTTGAAAAAGGCAAACTTCTATTTGAAAAACACAAACATTTCCTTATCTTTGCACCCCAATTCTTAAGAACATGAATCCGATTGTTAAATCCATCACGAGCGAATATTTGCGCAACGATATTCCGGATTTTAAAGCCGGTGACCGCGTTACGGTTCACTATAAAATCAAAGAAGGAAACAAAGAGCGTATTCAGCAGTTTCAAGGCGATGTAATACAGCGCAGAAACAGCGGGGTGGAAGAAACTTTCACCGTGCGCAAAATTTCCAACGGCGTAGGCGTAGAGCGTATCTTCCCTGTTAACAGCCCGTTTATCGACAAAGTTGAGGTTAACCGCCGTGGTAAAGTACGTCGTGCACGCATTTTCTACCTGCGCAAGCAAATCGGTAAAGCCGCCCGTATCAAAGAAAGAAGAGGTTAATCAACGCCTTAAAGATTATACAAGACCCGGTTTATCCGGGTCTTTTTTTATGGCATGATGCGATACCAGCCGATGTTACCTACCTTTTTCTCGAGCTTAAGCTTGTAACCCGGCGCATAGGTAAGATTACTATCATTGAGTAACTCCGGCCGGTCTGTTACAAAACCCACTGCGCCTTTATTGTGATACTGCTTAAGCATAATGGGCGTTTCTATGGCTGTATCCCAGGGAAAGCCTTTAGTTCCGGTGTAATAAAAATAAACGCAGCCGCTCACATCCGGGCCTACTATCCAGCGCTCAGATGTATCGTTGTTCTCCCTGAGAAGTGCTGCCTGTTTTGAATTTACAAATTCTTCAGGAACCCTGTAATTGCCGGATGTCCAGTTGTTGGGCACAATCCGAATCCATGCCCAAACGGGTGCAAGAGCTAATAGCATTATCCATGGTGCAAAACGAGTATTTACAATTAACCCTGCTCCCCTGGCCACAATAAATGACAGCAGTGGCATAAATACGATGGCATAGTATCCATGGTGGATAAACTGATACTGCACAGGAAAATAAAACAGCAGACATCCGACACCGTAAGCCATTACAGGCAGATACTGTTTCCAAATAGTTTTACTCTTGTAAATTCCCGCCAGTAAAAACGGCAGAAAAGCATACCCCACCCAGGTTTCCGGAATATCGGAAAACAGGTTTTTACTTAGGATATCCAGCGCCTCTCCCCAGCTGCGGGCGTGGCGCATGGCATGCACAAATTCATGCAAACCATAGGTTTTTACCAGATAGGCGGCATACAAATACCATGAAACCGAGAGACCTGCTACCAAAGCACCCATAAAAATGGCCTGCAGCCAGGCTTTCCGGTTTTTACCATGAATCAGCAGAAATGAGACAGCCAGCGGCAAACCCGCCATTAAAAACTGCAACTTTATCATTCCCGCCAGCGAAAGCAAAACCGTTGGTAAAAAAGCAGTCTTCCAGGATATCTCCTGCAACCAGCGCAAGGCAAAACACCAGCCCCACAACATACAGCACAGCGCCATAATATCAGGAACGGCGTTGATGCCATGAAAATACATTTCAGGGGCAAAGGCTATAAAAACAGATCCTGCAGAGGCATGCACTAAATTGCCTGTGTAATGCAGAATTACCTTGTGCATGGCCCACACAGAAAAAAGGGTAAAAAGCAGAGAAAGCCAGCGGTGGTAATACTCTGAAAACCCCATGCTGCGATACATACAGGCCAGTATATACTCATATGCCGGAAACTGCGGACCGGTTATACCCGATTTTTCAAATCGCTTATCAACCCGGGGCTCCAGCAGATTCATACTTTCATCTGCATAGTTCTTAGCCACAGCCAGAGTATTGCACTGCCGCCACACATGATTCCCCACTGCGGGAAATTTCATGAAAGGCAAATGCGTAAGCACTACCAACAACAGCAGCAACGGAAGAAATTTCTTTCCCGGAAGGCTAAAAACCTTTTGGGTTATGGCCATCAGGCGATTTACCATGTATGATCGATGATGATTTTATGTTTGCCTGAAATCCTGCGTGTTATCAAACTAAAATGCCCTGCAGGAGTGTCTTTGGCCCGAATCAGTTTCCAACGTCCGTTAACATGCCCGATTTCTTCTGCCTTATCCAGCAATTCTATCGTATCAATGTCAAAATACAGTTGACCCATCGCGGCTTTATCCGGATAGTGGTTTTTATAAGCATTCAACGTTGCCAGCCATCCATATCTTACCCCTTTGGCTCCGATAAACTGCATGCAGGAATCCTGATGATAACCCTCCATGAATTTTTCAATATTCCCATCATTCCAGGCTTTCTGCTGCGTCGCAAGCAATTCTCTTATAACATTTGCTGTTTGTTTGCTTTCATTGCCACTACAAGCCCAAAAACAAGCAACAAGAAACAAGGCTACCCACTTATTCATTTTGACTTCGAAGATAAGGTATAATGAATTCCGGCGCTAATACAGTTATGGTAGGCGCCGGTTGGAAAGAACAAACTGCCGGCAGAGGCTGTTGCGACTGAAACCAGGCCATACTGATACTCCAGTCGGTAACTCAGGGATTCGCCGGTTTTATAGTGCAATTTAAAACACATCAACACGCCCGTTTTTCGGCTGTCTTCCTCGACGTGCAAGTGAATCCCTTCCGTTTCCCTGGCCCTGAGGAGATAGGTTGTTCGTATGCCGACACCGGCCAACCAGCGGGAATCGATAGTCTTATTCAGAAAAAGCGGCAAATCGATGGTTTGATAACGGTAGTGAAATGAAGGCTTTCCGGGCAAATCCGGATTGAAAGGATAGCGCGATCCACGCTCACTAAACGCAATACCTGTTTCATACTGCCAACCCTTCCCAAGATTTTGTGCGATAACACTTCCCAGTGTATAACCAAATTTATTGAAACCGGATGTACCGTCACCATCAATCTGACAAACATTAACAGCGGCATGCATGGCTGAAGAAAATGCGCCTTTGCTGTCCTGAGCCTTGCTTTGCAAACAAAAACCAATCAGACCAATCAAAAAACTTATTCTCAGTAACATCATTTAGTTGAAATTTGCTGCAAATTACACTTTGGGCGGGGAAAAAACAGATTATATCATCGTAGGCGGCGGGCTTGCCGGTATTTCACTGGCATTGGAACTGTTGGTGCGCGGTAAGAATATTGTTTTGCTGGACAATCCCGAACCATCTGCCAGCAGTCGCATTGCAGCAGGCATTATCCACCCCATCGTTCCCAAAGGAGTGCGTCTTACCTGGATGGGAGAAACCATCTTCCCTCTTATTCCCGTTTGGTACCGTGAATGGGAAACAAGGCTAAGCGCCTCATTCTATCAAACCATGGAGGGATTTCAGATTCATCCCAACGCAGAAACCGCTGCCTTTTGGCAGCAGCGCGCTTCTTCGACAGAAATGAACGTATGGATTGCGCCGTTCAGCAGGGAAAGCCTACCCGGGATTTCCGCACAGCAGGGCCACAATGCTATACATCATTGTGCAAGGCTGGATACCAACACCTTTTTAAACGCGGCACTTCTTTGGCTGAAAGAAAAAATAATTATTGAGTGCTGCATGTTTGAACATGCTTCATTGAAAAAACAAGGTCAGCAGTGGCAGTATGGTAAATACCGTGCCGATGGTATTGTTTTCTGCGAAGGAATCGGTGTATTGGAAAATCCATGGTTCCACAAACTACATTTTCACCCCACGGCCGGCGACATCCTTACCCTAAAATTTGACAAGGATTTACCGCAGGCACTTTACAAGAACAGAAGCTGGCTGGTGCCCGATGGCAAAGGAAACTGGCTCGCCGGCAGCACCTTTCATAAAGGTAGCCGTAATACAACACCCGTTTCGGAAGATGCTGAAAAACTAATGGAACAGATACGATCATGGACAAACATCCCTTTTTTCATGCTGCATCACCGGCGTGGTATAAGACCCACCGTTGAAGGACGAAGGCCCTATCTGGGTGAACATCCCAAAGATGCAGGATTATTTATTTATAACGGACTGGGAAGTAAGGGAAGCAGCCTCATACCCTGGCTTTCGCCCATGATGGCTGACTTTCTGTGCAACGGCAAAACACTGAATTCAGAAGTGGATATCAGCCGTTTTGACCTGTGATTTCCTCAATAGCTTCATTGAACTCATCCGGAGAGGCTACAACCCTGATTCCCGGAGGCAGTTTAAGGTCTCTGCGGCGAATAACCTGTTTACCGGTAAGCAGTACGGGGGTACCTGGAAAGGTGCGCTGAAGACTGTGAACATATACCTGAATCGGAACCGGCGAATTGCTGCCGGTAATGGCGCAAAACACTGCATCCGGACGGTGAAGCTTGAAAACCTTGTTTAAGTCTTCCAGAGGCGTGGAAGTGCCCAGATAAATAACCTGCTGTCCTTTGGTTTTTAGGATGTAGGCCGCAAAAAGCAGGCTTAGGTCGTGGTTTTCCCCATTGGGAACAAAAAGCAAAAACTTTTTTGACAGCGGCGACGGATTGGGATTGATTTGATCCAGGGATACATACATGCGCTGCCTGATAATATTGGTGATAAAGTGCTCGTGTGCTACGTGAATACTGCCACTCAGCCATAAAACCCCCACATGGGCCATAAACGGAAATATAATCTGGGTTACCGTTTCTTCCATTCCCACTTTCAGAATGCTGATGCTCAGTATCTTATTGAATTCCTTTTCATCGAATGACAACATCGCCGTGGTGAGTGCCTGTATCTGGTTTTCATATTTACTGCTGCCCTCACTGATAGACAGGGTCTGACGCTGAACCTCTTCCCTGCTCATTTTGGCAATCTTGCTGATTTTGAAACCATTGGCATTCAAAATACTCACATTCATCAGGTATTTAAGATCATCTTCTTCGTAATAGCGAATATTCGTATCCGTACGTTTGGGTGTTAGCATATCGTAGCGCTGCTCCCAGATCCTTATGGTGTAAGCCTTGATACCGGTTATGTTCTCGATATCCTTAATAAAATATTTATCCCTGAAATCCTTTTTTGATTTGCGGGGATCGAACATATTTGGGTCGTTGTTTGTTTCTTTTGCACTCATTGTTGTATGAATATTTTAATTACCGGAGCTACCGGCATGCTCGGAAAGAGACTGGTACCCATGTTAAAGCAGGAAGGCATGGATGTAAGTATTTTAACCACTTCAGAGATTAAACAAAATGTTCAACAAAAAGTTTTTTTCTGGGACCTAAAAAAGCAAATCTTCCCAAAAAATCTTACACAAGATATCGATATCGTTATTCACCTTGCGGGAGCCAACGTAGGAGCAAAGCGCTGGAACAGCCGCTACAAAAGGGAAATCATGGAAAGCCGCACGGAAAGCTCGCGGTTTTTGTTGAGAAAATTAACTGAAGAGGGCAACTTACCCAAAATCTATATCTCAGCATCGGGTACTGATTACTACCCCAATCCGTCTGAGAGCATATTCACCGAAAATGACAATCCGGGAGACCATTTTCTGGCAGAAGTATGCAAAGCATGGGAAGCCGTTGCCTTAGAATGGCAACAAGCCGGATGTTTAACCCAAATTATAAGAACTCCCGTCGTACTTTCAGCCGGTGAAGGATTTCTGGCAAAAATGCTGCAAACCGCTTTTTTACGGATTATTCCAACCACAGGACATCGCAACAACAAGCTAAGCTGGATTCACGCCGATGATTTATGCCGGATTTACCGTTTTTCAATGGACCAGAAAAAATCGGATGTTTGGAATGCGGTGGCACCGGAGGTGGTGAGCATGAAGCAACTTGTGCATACCATAGACGCAGCAAGACAGAAAAAAACTATCCATCCCAATGTGCCCTGTTTTATGCTAAAACTCATGCTGGGTGAAATGGGAACGCTGGCCTGCGGCAGCCAGCAGATCAGTTCAGAAAAACTTTTAGCCGCCGGTTTTCGTTACCAATATCCTACCCTGAATTCAGCACTCAATGACATCTTCCACTCCAAAGCATAATATTTTCTGGTTCAGGCGAGACCTGAGACTGAATGATAACCACGGACTTTTCCAGGCCCTGCAAAGCGGATTGCCTGTGAAACCTATTTTCATTTTCGACAGAGAAATTCTGGACAAACTCGACAACCCTCAAGACAGAAGGGTGTTGTTCATTCACCAAACATTGGCCGGTATCAAACAAAAACTGCAGTCGCATGGCAGCGATTTATGGGTTTATTACGGCAATCCGGAGCGTATTTGGACCGAACTTGTAACAACCGGCAATGTAGAAAACATATACTCCAATAAAGACTATGAACCCTATGCCATTCAGCGTGATGAAAGAATCAAAGGGCTTTGCACAACCCATGGTGTTGGCTTTCATCAGTTCAAGGATCAGGTAGTTTTTGAATGCGCTGAAGTGGTCAAAGATGACGGACTGCCCTACACGGTTTACACACCTTACAGCAAACGATGGAAAGCTCAGTTCAAGCCGGAAATGCTGAACCCTTATTCATCTGAATCACTTTCGCAGCACTTTTTGCAGGAAAAATCAAACCCAATGCCTACACTTTTGGAAATGGGATTTGAAGAAACCCCATTCCATTTTCCGGAAAGCAAGCCTGATGAGGAAATTATTAAAGCCTATGCCGAGCAGCGTGATATTCCGTCAGTGCGAGGCACAACGCGCATGAGCGTGCACCTGCGGTTTGGTACCATCAGCATCAGAAAACTTGCACAAACTGCGATGAAGTTATCGGAGAAGTACCTTAATGAGCTCATCTGGCGAGAGTTTTACATGCAGATACTTTGGCATTTTCCAAGGGTTGTAAAAGAGTCGTTTAAACCCAAATACGACCGCATTGAGTGGCGGAACAACACGGATAATTTTGATAAATGGTGTAAGGGCCAAACGGGCTATCCCATCGTGGATGCCGGTATGCGTGAATTGCTGGCTACGGGATTCATGCACAACCGTGTGCGAATGATTGTGGCAAGTTTTCTTACCAAACATTTGCTCATAGACTGGCGTTGGGGTGAAGCGTGGTTTGCCCGTCACCTGCTGGACTTTGAACTGGCGAGCAACAATGGCGGCTGGCAGTGGGCCGCAGGATCCGGCGTAGACGCGGCTCCCTATTTCCGGGTTTTTAATCCGCACCTGCAAACCTTAAAGTTTGATCCCGAGTGTAAATATATCAAACAGTGGGTTCCCGAATGGAATTCACTGCAATACGCCAGACCTTTGGTTGAGCATGAAGTGGCCCGAAAACGCTGCCTGGCTGTTTACCAGAAAGCCGTGGGACCGGAAAGCGCAGCATAAAACACCTGAAATACCGTATCTTTGCGGCATGAACACCGATCAGCATAAAGATATAAGGGGCCGTGTAGAGGCCTTGAGGAGGTATCTTTGACATCGATAGAAAGATAGCCGAAATCGCCGACGCAGAAGAACGCACCCTGGATCCCAATTTCTGGGATGACCCCAAAAAAGCCGAGGCACACCTTAAAAAATTAAAAGAGAAGAAAAGCTGGACAGACGCTTACGCTGCCTGCACTTCAGGCCTGGATGACCTGGACGTACTGGTGGAATTTGCAGAAGCCGGTGAAGCCACTTCCGAAGAAATAGACAAACAATACGCACAGCTTTGTCAGACTGTGGAAGACCTGGAATTCCGCAACATGCTTCAAAGCGAGGAAGATCACCTGGGTTGTGTATTGGAAATCAATGCAGGTGCCGGTGGTACCGAAAGCTGTGACTGGGCTGAAATCCTGATGCGCATGTACCTGATGTGGGCTGAGAAAAATGGCTTTAAGGTTTCTGAATTGGAAAGAACCGACGGCGAAGTAGCCGGTATCAAGAGCGTGAGCCTTGAAATTGACGGTTCGTTTGCGTTTGGCTACCTCAAAGGCGAAAATGGCGTACACCGCATGGTGCGCATCTCTCCTTTCGACAGCAACGCGCGCAGGCATACCTCTTTCGCCAGTGTATACGTTTATCCAATGGCCGATGACAGCATTGAAATCGATATTAAACCGGCCGATGTGGAATTGCAGACAAGCCGAAGCGGCGGAGCCGGCGGACAGAACGTAAACAAGGTAGAAACCAAGGTACAGCTCACCCACATTCCTACAGGCATCGTCGTTGTTTGCCAGGTAGAACGAAGCCAGCTGGCAAACCGTGAAAGGGCCATGCAAATGCTGAAAAGCCGGTTGTATGAGCTGGAAATACAGAAAAGGAATGCGGCAAGGGCTGCCATCGAGGATTCAAAAATGAAAATTGAATGGGGTTCACAAATCCGAAACTATGTTTTTCATCCCTATAAACTAGTGAAAGATGTGCGAACTGGCGAAGAAACCAGTAACATTCAAAACGTAATGGATGGTGATTTATGGCCTTTTATTAAGAGTTATTTACTCATGGCATCCGGCGGTGAAGTAAAAAAAGGCGGCATAATTATAGATTAATTTTTATTTTATTGTGATATTTGTCATTTATAGATGTTTTGGATTATGAAAATAACATACTATATTCGTATTCAAACGCTTCTCAAATCCTCTTACACCGTTGGTTTTCATACTGTTGAACAAACAAACCTGAACTAAACAATAAAGCATTGTGAAATACTATCCAAAATTGTATTGTGATATTTACTTTGCACCGCAAAATAAAAAATAATGAAAGCAAGCAACAAGCCTACTCTTTCTGAAAAAATCAGGTCAATTCGCGCCACGCGAGGATTTAGTCAGGAGTACATTGCCAAAAAACTGCACATCACCCAGCAGTCCTATTCTTTGTGCGAAAAAATGCCAGAAAAAATGACGGTTGATCGCATGAAAAAAGTGTGTGCAATTCTGGATGTAAAGCTGTGTGATTTGCTTTACGATTATCAGTAAAAGCCGCATTTATTTACACTAAAACTGTAAATAAATCCGAATCTCTTAGAAAAGGATATTCAATCCTAATTGATTGAAGTACTTCTCTTTGTACCGAATACTCAAAAACTGCTTCGCTGTCTCCGCAGGGATTTATTTGTGATCCTAATGGATCGCATAGTTGGGTTTGCCCATTATGTTGCTTTTGCTTGCCGTCCAAACCTACCCTATTTACACCCAACACGAAACACTGGTTCTCTATCGCTCTGGCCGCCAACAATGCATTCCATGCCTGAATTCTGGCTTCGGGCCAATTGGCGCAAAACAGCATTAAATCCGCTTCCTCTTTGTTTCTGCACCATACAGGAAAGCGCAGATCATAACAAATCAGTGGTTTTATCTTCCAACCCTGAAACTCAAAAACCGTAACATCCTTGCCCGGTGTGTAGTGTCTATCCTCACCCGCATAGCTGAATAAATGTCGTTTATCATACTTACAGGTAATTTCACCCCGGTAGCATGCAATAAAGCGGTTATAATATTTCCCGTCATCCTCGATGGCAACGGTACCACAAACCATTTTATCCTCGCTGCTTTCCTTCATCCACGAAACAATCTCACCGTTCATGCTCTGGGCTGTTTTTTCCGTGTTCATGCTAAATCCGGTAGCAAACATTTCAGGTAAAACCACCAGTTCGTCTTTTTGGGCGTTTTTCAGCAATGCTGTCAGATTATCAAGATTGCCTTTCGGGTTTTCCCAGATGATATCAGATTGTACAGCCCGTATATTTAAAGTCTGCATAAAATGTCAGCGGCTTTTTTTAGGGTATCTTCATTTTTGGCAAAACAAAACCGCAACACACGGTTATCCGTTTTGTCGTGATAAAACACGCTTACCGGAACACCGGCTATTTTCTCCTCTTTTGTGAGCCTTACAGCGAAATCGTAATCCTGCTCTTTACTTATTTTATCGTAACCCAGCAATTGAAAATAGGATCCTGAACAAGAATGAATTTTAAAGCGGGAGTCTTTGATCAGTTCCCGGAAACAATCGCGCTTCTGCTGGTAAAAAGCAGGCAGTGCAAGATAATGTTCTTCGTTGTCCAAAAAATCGGCAAACGCAAACTGCACAGGAGTGCTGGTGCTGAAGGCTACATATTGATAAATCTTCCGAAACTCTGCTGTCATTTTTTCCGGAGCCAGCACATAACCCATCTTCCAGCCGGTATTATGATAGGTTTTTCCGAAAGAGGAAACGATAAAACTGCGCGACGCCAATCCCGGAAACATACATGCACTCTGGTGTTTCAGCCCGTCAAAAAGAATATGCTCATATACTTCATCGCTGATAACAACAATGTCTGTATTTTCTGTCAGGCGCTCAAGCTGACGCATATCCTCCGCCGACATGACCGTTCCGCAAGGATTGTGCGGTGAGTTAATCATGATTGCGCGGGTACGAAAGTTGATCAGTTTTTTAATTTCCTGCCAGTCTATCTGATAATTCGGATATTTGAGTTTGCTGAAAACCGGCTTGCCTCCGTTAAGCGTAATCGCAGGAATGTAGCTGTCATATGCAGGCTCAATAATAATTACCTCATCGTTCTCCTTAACAACCGCGCTTATGGCACAGAACAGGGCGAGGGTAGCCCCACCCACCACTGTAATTTCACTTTGCCAGTCGTATTCCGTTCCGTAGCATTTCAAGGTTTTTTCGGCAATCTTCTTTCTTAACTCCGGCACTCCCGGCATGGGCGCATATTGGTTTCTCCCCTGGCGCATATGATAGTCAACACGTTTAATCAATGCCTCAGGACAGTTAAAATCAGGAAAACCCTGTGCGAGGTTGACAGCCCCGTGTTCATTCGCCAGAGCCGACATTACAGAAAAAATGGTAGTGCCCGTTCCCGGCATTTTGGATGTGAGATTCAACGAAGTTTCCATCACTTCTGCGAAATAACAAGGATTTGGGGTTTATACCACCAGTCCCGGTGTTTTTATACGTAAATCATGCCTAAAGCCGATTTAAATCATTTTATTTGTTCAAACAAATTTAATGTTGTACCTTCGCATTTCTAATTATTAACACAATGACAGAACAAGCCAGCACCGCAAAAACAACATGGGCCATTGACAACAGTCACTCCCACATTCAGTTTAAAATCAAGCACCTGATGATATCAACCGTTACGGGGAGCTTCAATAAATTCAACGCAACCGTTGAAACACAAAACGAAGATTTTGGCAAAGCCTCCATTCAATTTAGCGCCGATGTTGCATCTATTCACACCGGCGATGCACAGCGCGACGGCCACTTGCTGAGTGCAGATTTCTTTGATGCCGAGAAATACCCAACAATTTCTTTCCGCAGCACCGGATTGGAAGAGGATGCATCTGGAAATTATCTGCTCAATGGCGATCTTGAAATTAAAGGTGAAATCAAACCCATTCAGCTGAAAGTATCATTTGAAGGTATTGCCAAAGACCCATGGGGCAATACCAAAGCGGGTTTCAACCTGGAAGGAAGCATCAGCAGAAAAGACTGGGGCCTTACCTGGAACGCGCCACTTGAAGCCGGTGGATTTCTGGTTTCTGACGAAGTAAAAATCAACTGTGAAGTACAGTTGATGAAGCAGTCTTAAGCGAAACATAGATCGTATTCAGGGCGGCATTGATTTCAATGCCGCCTTTTTTGTGTTTTTACCTGCAAAATCCCTTTTCTTTGCCACATGACTCCGCTGTCTGTGGTCATCATCACCAAAAACGAAGAGAAAAATATTGGAACCTGCATAGATGCTGTGCGGGAAATTGCCGATGAAATCCTAGTGCTGGATAGTTTCTCCACAGACAACACCGAACACATTTGCAGAGAGAAGGGAGTGCGCTTTGAACAACACGCATTTGACGGCCATATCCAGCAAAAAAACAGGGCCAAAGACCTGGCTGCTCAACCGTGGGTGTTAAGCCTGGATGCGGATGAAAAACCGGATGACACATTGCTGCACAATATCAAATCCCTGAAAGGGCAAAATTTTCCGGGGAATGTGCATGGATACAGTATGAATCGCCTCAATTTTTACTGCGGAAAACCTATCAAAACCTGTGGCTGGTACCCCGATACCAAATTGCGGCTTTGGAAAAAAGAAAGTGGTACCTGGACAGGAACCAATCCCCACGACAGGTTTGAGTTAAACCCCGGATTGGCTTTGGCACATCTGGAGGGCGACATCCTCCACAACACCTACCCCGCCCACGCAGACATGGTAAGGCAGGCAGATAAATTTGCACATATTGCGGCAGCACAGTTTTCAATCAAACCGCTGCTTTGGCTTATTTTCAAAATGCTATTCAGCCCCATATTTAAATTCACAAAAAACTATCTGGTTAATCAAGGCTTTTTAGACGGGAAAACCGGCTTTCAGATTTGCCGGTATCAGGCTATTGAGGTTTTTAACAAATATCGTTTGGCTATAGGATTAAAGTTTCGCTGATATGCCCTTGATTTCCAACCACAGCGGACTTTTCCCCGAGGCCGGCACTGACGAAGCCGGAAGGGGCTGCCTTGCAGGTCCGGTAGTGGCGGCAGCCGTCATTCTGCCACCGGATTTTTACCATCCATTATTAAACGACAGCAAACAGGTTTCCAAAAAGCACCGCGATGAACTCCGTCCCATTATTGAAAATGCGGCTATATGCTGGCAAGTAGCGCTTTGTACACCGGAGGAAATTGATGAGATAAACATCCTTAACGCAAGTATAATGGCTATGCACAGAGCTATTGAGGGGTTAACAGTTATACCCCAACATATCCTTGTGGATGGAAACCGTTTTAAACCCTTCGGAGATATCCCCCACACCACCATGGTTAAGGGCGATTCCAGGTTCGTTTCCATTGCCGCTGCCAGTATTCTGGCCAAAACCCACCGGGATGAAATGATGGAAAAGTTACACCATGATTTTCCGGAATATGGCTGGGATAAAAATGCCGGATACCCTACCGAGAAACACCGCGAAGCCATATCCCGACTGGGTGCTACACCCCACCACCGCAAAACATTTACCCTGCTGAAATCCCAGATCAGCCTTTTTCCATAAATTTACAAATCAAGTTAGGGCGCTCCGACCTAATTGCTGTAATTTCGCAGTATCGCTGATGACTGATACCATCCTCATACTTGACTTTGGCTCTCAATACACACAACTGATTGCCCGACGCATTCGCGAACTGAATGTATACTGTGAAATTCATCCTTTTAACCACTACCCACAACCCGGTCCGCATATAAAAGGGATTATCCTTTCCGGCAGTCCCAGTTCGGTAAACGAAACCGATGCTCCCGATGTGGATCTTACTGCGCTTTTGAACCATGCTCCTACCCTGGGGGTTTGCTATGGTGCTCAGCTGATGGCCAAGAAAATGGGCGGTGAAGTGGGAAAATCTGCCCACCGTGAATATGGACGGGCTATGCTGATTCAAACCGGCGAGCCCAATCATCTGCTGGAAGGTTTACAATACGAAAGTCAGGTATGGATGAGCCACAGCGACAGTATTTTGAAGGTTCCCGAAGGCAGCACCATCATTGGAACTACTGCATCTATTCCTGTGGCGGCATTCAAACTTGGCGCTTACCCGCAGGCATACGGAATTCAGTTTCATCCGGAAGTATACCACAGTACAGAAGGCTCTGCCCTACTGTCAAATTTCCTCTTTAACATCTGCAAATGCAGTGGCGACTGGACTCCGGGACATTTTATTGATGAAACGGTTCAAAAAATTCGGGAACAGGTCGGTTCTGATACAGTTATCCTTGGCCTAAGCGGCGGTGTAGACAGCTCTGTGGCTGCCTTGCTGCTGCATAAAGCCATCGGTCCCAAACTGCACTGTATTTTCATCAACAATGGTCTGCTGAGAAAAAATGAATATGAAGAAGTACTGAAGGCTTATGAACAGCTGAATCTGAATATTCACGGTATTGATGCTTCGAAAAGATTTTACAGCGAACTGACCGGTGTTAGCGATCCTGAAACAAAGCGAAAAATCATTGGCAGGGTGTTTGTTGAGGTATTTCAGGACGAATCTAAAAAGATACAGGATGCCAAGTGGCTTGCCCAGGGCACCATCTATCCGGATGTAATTGAAAGTGTAAGCGTGAAAGGACCCAGTGCCACCATAAAAAGTCACCATAACGTGGGCGGATTGCCCGAATCGCTTCATCTGGGCATTGTAGAACCTTTGCGTTCGCTTTTCAAGGATGAAGTTCGACGCGTAGGCAAGGCAATGAACCTGCCTTCGGAGATTTTAAACCGCCACCCCTTCCCCGGTCCTGGTCTGGGTATTCGTATTATCGGAGATATCACGGAAGATAAGGTAAAACTGCTACAGGAAGCCGATTACATTTACCTTGAAAAACTCAAAGAATATGGCTGGTACGAACAAATCTGGCAGGCCGGAACCATTCTGCTTCCTATTCAAAGTGTAGGAGTAATGGGTGACGAGCGAACCTATGAGCAGGTTGTGGCACTCAGGGCAGTTAGCAGCACAGATGGTATGACGGCCGACTGGGTGCACATTCCATATGAAGTACTGGCAGATATCAGCAATAGCATTATAAACCGCGTAAAAGGCATTAACAGGGTGGTTTATGATATCAGCTCCAAACCGCCCGCTACCATTGAATGGGAATGAGAAAATGGCATTCATATATCCTTTTTTCAGGGCTGCTGTTGTTTGCGGCACAAAACATCTTTGCACAAAATCATCATAAAAAGACCTATAAAATAGCACTGGTTTTACCGTTCAAGTCAACCGGCAACCATAACGCTGTCGGCGAAGCCATGCTTGATTACTACCAGGGTTTTGCCATGGGAGCTAAAAAACTGGAGGAGGAAGGTTTTAAGGCAGAAATATCTGTTTTCGATAGCGAAAAGGACAGCTTTGCATTGGAAACCCTACTCCAAAGTGGCACTTTAGACAATACCAGCCTTGTCGTAGGTCCTGTGTATCCTGATAAACTGGCTTCGGTGGAAAAATACTGCCATAATAAGGGAGTCACCGTGGTTTCGCCACTCAAATACTGCAAGCCTGCTTTTCAGGAAAATGGCCTGATCAACTTTTTCACACCGGACAGCATACGTATTCGGGCTGCCTTTGAAAAAGCGATTAAAATATTCCCCAAGCACCGATTCTACATTATCTCAGATGCCAGTGCTGATTCAAAAAAAGATGCCGCACGCATAAAAGCTGCGGCCAAGCAACTTGGCTTCAATCAGATAAAGTTCGTCACTCTCAACAGCGGCAAGCTCTCAAGCCCAATCAACAGGGCAGACAGTTTTGTGATATTCAATACCATAGATAAAATTAGCATCAAGCCAGAACTGGAAAAACTCATTAAAAACAAAAAGCAAAGCTGGATTATTGCGCACCACGACTGGCATGGAACCTACAGAACCATTGTAAATAAAAATGAACCGCAAATTCTGTATCCTGAGGTAACCGTCAACACACCCGGAGACACAGCCTCTGTTGAATTTGAGGACTTATACTACGAAACCTACTTCAGCGACCCAAGCAAATATGCCTATATCGGTTATGACCAGGCTATGTTCCTGGGCTACAGCCTCATGGCTTTTGGAGATTCTTTTGTAAAAAGCACCCTGAATATGGATTACAGGGGTTTTATCAACCACATTCACCTCAAAAAACACAACCAGGAGGTGGTCAACTTCGGATTGCATTTTATTCGTTTGTCTGACGGTATCCGGGAGGAAATAGAACCCTGAATCCTCTAAAAAACAGATTGCGCATTGCGGCAGAACTGATTGCCGGCTTTTCATTCAAACAGCCTTTCCATTTGTGGCTGCAGGAAATATTCAGACAGCATAAACAATTTGGAAGCAAAGACCGAAAATTTTACCGTGAAGTTTTTTACGGCTACTGGAAACTCGGCAAGACAATCAGCCAACTGACTGCAGAACAGCGCTTATTGCTGGGTTTGATTCGGTTGCAGCCGGAAAATGAGCAACTAACGGAACTGCTGCCTGTTATGTTTCCCAGCCACACGTCATCTTCCATTCCGGTAGATTTCAAACATTTATTGGGTGAAAACTGGAATCCATATAAACCGTTTTCAGCATTACTTTCAGATAAAATTAACCTAACAGACATCAATCTTTGGTTCGGTGGTAAGGCCCCGGTTTGGGTAAAAATCAACCCCCGAAACAGAGAAGAGATGATAACCTATCTTAATAGAAATGCTGCTGAATACGAGGAATATGGACCGCTTATTATAAAATGCGACAACGTAAACCTGGATGAAGCAATTCTTAGAGGTTGGTGCCGAATACAAGATATGAGCAGCCAGGAATCAATCACTGAAAGCATCTTGTTAGGCAGCGAGTTGATATGGGATACCTGCTGTGGTGCCGGCGGTAAATCCATGCTGGCTTCCGAGGCCAATCCGCATGCTACACTTTACATTTCCGACACCCGATCCCAAATGGTGCACAATGCCTTAATGCGATTTTCGGCAGAAGGCAAACCCCGCCCCTTTTCCGGCACAGCTGATCTTTCACATCCTGTTCAAAAACTGATTTTTGACGATTCAATGGTCATTTCCAAACCGGTTTTTGATACACTCATCTGTGATGTGCCGTGCAGCGGTAGCGGAACCTGGCGACGAACCCCGGAAATGCTCCATGTATTTTCAGATTCAGAACTAAAGCTGTTTACTGAGAAACAGCGTAACATTGTTACAAACGCAGTAAAATTCCTAAAGCAGGGCGGAAAGCTGATTTACTTAACCTGTTCCGTATTCTCGGCTGAAAATGAGGAGAATACGAAATATTTTCAGGAAGAAATAGGATTAATTTTGGATTCTGAAAGTTACTGCGGGGGCAGTGAAAAAGATGCCGACTATATATACAGGGCTGTTTTCAGGAAATAAATCAGGAAGGATCGTAGGCCCATTTTATATAAATACTACCCCAGGTGAAGCCACCGCCAAAGGTGCTTAAAATCAGGTTGTCCCCCTTTTTGAATTTCTTTTCAAAATCATACATCAGCAAGGGAAGCGTTCCTGCCGTGGTATTGCCGTAGCGATCAATATTAACCAGGACTTTCTCCTTATCCAGTCCCATCCGTTCGGCTGTCGCATCTATGATGCGCAGGTTTGCCTGGTGGGCGATCAGCCAATCTACAGAATCTGCATTCAGGCCGTTTCTGTCCATAATATCATAGCTTACGTCTGCCATGTTGGTTACGGCAAACTTAAATACTGTTTTCCCTTCCTGATAAACGTAGTGCTGGCGGTTAGTTACGGTTTCCATTGTGGGCGGACTCATGGATCCCCCTGCAGGCTGATACAGGAACTCGCGACCACTGCCATCCATTTTAAGGATAGAATCACGCACGCCGTATCCGTCTGTATTGGGCTCCAGTAAAACACAACCGCCACCGTCACCAAAGATGATGCAGGTATTTCTGTCTGTGTAATCAATGATGGAACTCATTTTATCAAAGCCGCAAACCAACACCTTCTTCGATCCGCTTTGAATAAATCGGCTACCGGTTTCCAGCGCATATAAAAATCCGGAGCAAGCTGCAGCGATATCAAAACCCCATGCATTTTTAGCACCTATTTTATCTGCTATGATATTGGCACAAGCCGGAAAAATATAATCACCGGTGATTGTACCTACCAAAATTACATCTATTTCCTCAGGAGAAATTCCTTTCTTCTCCAGCATTGGCAAAATGGCCCGTACAGCCATATCGCTGGTTGCCTTACCCGGCTCACGCAAAATATGGCGCTCTTTAATTCCGGTTCGGGTGGTAATCCACTCATCAGAAGTGTCTACCAGTTTTTCAAGATCTTTATTGGTTAAAACCGTTTCAGGAACATACCCGCCAACGGCTGTAATGGCTGCGGTTACTTTTTGCATCACGCGGTAGCTTGGGGATTAATGTGAGCAGCAACGGCATCTTTGATTTTCTGGATCATGCCACTGCTTACCTCTTCGGCAGCAAGCTCTATCATTTTAACGAATGTATCGGCTTTTGAAATACCGTGTCCTACAATTACAGGAGCATTTACACCCAGGATGGAGCTACCACCATAATGTTTGAAGTTGAATTTGTCCAAATACTCATCCTGCACGCCTCTTTTGGCCAAACGATAATACATGCCTTCACAAACTTTAATAATCACATTGCCTGTGAAACCATCGCAAACAATTACATCGCAGCCGTCTCCAAAAATATCTCTGCCTTCAACGTTGCCAATGAAATTTATACCACCGGTAGATTTGAGCAAAGAATGGGTTGCACGGGTAAAGATGCTTCCTTTTTCTTCCTCCTCGCCTATGTTCAGGAGACCAACCTTGGGACTATCCACCTTATTTACGGCACCGTAAAAAACGGATCCTAAAATAGCAAACTGCTGTAAATGTTCAGGTTTACAATCTGCGTTGGCACCCACATCAAGCAGTAAACCCGGATGATTATTAAGCCTTGGAACTACAGTCGTAAGACAAGGTCTGTCTATGCCGGGAATGGCTTTTACTGTCATCAGGGAACCTACGAGCATTGCGCCCGTATTTCCGGCACTGAGGAATGCATCTATTTTGCCTTCGGCCAAATAACGAAAACCTACAGCAATGCTGGAGTCTTGTTTGGATGAAAAGGCCCTTACAGGATGCTCCCCCATCTCTATGAGCGTGGGGCAATCTACAATTTCAAAAGAAGATATATTAAGATTTTCCTGGGCGCAGACAGATTCTATGGCACTTTTTTCACCAAAAAGCACCACCTGATAATCGGAGTGAATACGTGCAGCATCGAAAGCCCCTTTTACGGCTTCCAATGGGGCGTAATCACCGCCCATCGCATCCACGCCAATCCTCATCATTATGATTCGTTGCGGTCTTTCATGACCTTTTGGCCACGATACATGCCGGTTTCCAGGTTAACACGATGGTATAGTGAAACATCACCTGTTACAGGGTCGGCAATCATAGGGCGCACTTCCAGTTTATCATGGGTGCGGCGTTTGTCCCTACGGGTTTTGGATATTTTTCGCTTAGGATGTGCCATTGTATATTTTTATTTCTTTTTTAATAGTTCTTTTAGCTTGTCCCAGCGCGGATCGGATTGCTCTTCACTACTACCGGACAAATCGTTCAGCTTTGAAAGCATTTGAAGATTACAGGGCTTTGTTTCCATATCATCACAATTGCGAATCATGGGCAAAGACAATAATGTTGTTTCATAACATTCCTGTGCGAGGTTAATCTTGTAATCCTGCTGTGTAAGCACCACCCAATCATCGTGTATCTTATCCTCACTGCCTATTTCAGGCAACATCTTGTAAAGTACATGGTGATCTGTTTCAACAGAAACGGAAAGCGGCACCAAACAACGGTCACAGCTCACATCCACCTTCCCTTTCAGCTGTAGGTTAAGGTTCATCAGGTTAACGGTTTTTTCCAGTAAAGCCTTTACCTCGATGTTTGATGCAAGCACATCCTCATTTTCAAATACCTCAAAGAACTTCTTTTCAAGTCTGAAATTAAACTCGTGTACGCCGTCTTTCAGCTTAACGAATTCGATGTCAAATTCTTCCAGACCTAAAAATGCGTCTTTCAAAACGAACGGCAAAAATACAATATTTTATGGAATTTATCAACCTAAATATAAAATCTAAAGTCAATAAAACAAAAGTCCCGGCTGTAAAGAAGCCGGGACTCTGATTACTTTAATCTCAATTAAAACTCCCACAAATCATGCTCAAATATGAAGAGATCATTTTTGATATTTTCAGCTTCGAGCAGCGTTGCAAGACCATCCTGTTGAAACTCTGTTCTCATGTTAAGATAACGGTCGTCCCAATCGGTGGTTTTTACGATGTAACTGTCAAACAGGCGATAATGGTTAAACAAATCGTCCCAGCTGATTCTCATTACATCATTATAGCGGTTGAAAACTTCAGACTTAGCCAAGGTAGGTCTCAAATCATCCATCTTAATCCAAAACAGCGGTAACTCATACGTTTGTCCATTCGGAAACTTTTCCTCATACATCGGAGCGATGGCTATAATCCTAGGACGCAGTTCTCCGTGCTTGTAGTCAAACAGCCAATCTTCCATGATTTCAAAGCGAACTATCTTGTCCCACTTGAAAATATCATAATAAGCGGTGTCAACCAAGTCTTCATTATCCTCAGGGTTGCGCCAGTTTTGAATCTGTGTTACAACCAGTTTTGAACCCTCCTTGTAACACTCCTCAGGTGTCTTTATACGGTTGAGCGAATCTGTGTGATACGCACGCACGAGACCTTTGGTAGCGGCTTCGTAAATAATCTGGGTTACCGGATTTTTAGGCCAGGTAAAAGAACGGTTCATTTTCTGACGGCAGTCAATCCTTCTCCAGATTCTACGGCGAAACTTAAGATCAGCTTCACGCAGAAAAGGATAAGGAACTACCACAGCGTCATCTATTCCGGGACGTCCATCATTGGTAGTGAAGGGTGTTTCGCGGTGGAATGCGGGTGGATCATCATAATGTGTTCCTATTGTAGGAACCGCCAAAGTTGGAGTAGATGAACCACTTGCAGCTGCTCCGGCACCTGCACCGGATGTACCACCGGCAGAACCGGTTGAAGAACTTCCTGAAGAAGAAGTACGGCCTGAGCCACCGCCGGAGCTGCTGGAGCCACCTGCATCGCCCCAACCCCAATCCTGACTGTAGCCGTTTAACGCTATCAGGCAAGTTGCTACGATTAACATTCCCTTTTTCATAACCAATTGTTTAAAAATTTATTTATTGAAGCATTCCGCTTACGTTTTCCAAAAATACAGGACCTGATGGACCTACGGCACGGATATCAGAGAACATCACGAACTCACCGGCACGCATACCACCCAGAATACCTTTGATACCCTGCAAAGAAGAACCAGTTACTGTTGTCTTTTTGGGGCCTGTTCTACCGATTCCGGTGAAAGTGAAACCTTGTACGGTATACTTCACACCATCGTATACGAAGTTTTCCAGTATCGCTACGGCTGATGACTGTGCCATAAGTGCTGACAACTGAATCGGTTTATCAAATGAAATGGCACCGGCACGGAACACAGGACGAGGTACGTTTCTGATCTTAAACTTCTTGGAACCCATGGAAACTACGCGTCCATCGCCCATCTTGGCACTAACACTGATTACAGATTCGTTGCCCTGACGTGCAGGGAAAAGTACCTTGTAACGTCCACCGCCAATGTTCTGCAAATTTCCGGCGCTTGCTGAAACAGCAACATTACGGGAATCCACACCGGCTACAGCTACTGAGATGGGGTTTTCGAGACCAACATAGAATACGTTAAGTTCGTCCGCAGAAATGGCAGCCATCGGTGGAAAAACGCTGTATTTTGCTTCAGCAGTGAGGTTTTCAATCTTACCGCCAGGACCGGGAACTGCAATATTCACTTTATAGTTGAATTCACCGGGTGAACCACCAGTCACTTTGTATTTACCGATACCGTCTTTAATCTCAACAGCAGCTCCACCAACAGTAATATTCATTTGAGCCTTACTGTTATAGGCAGCCAACATAATATCGGCTTCGTAAGTCTGGTTTTGCATGATTGCACTGTTAGGCGCAGAAATCACAGCAGCCAGTTTATCAAACTTGAAGTCAGATGCGTTTACAGCTTTCGCTAACACTGCAGTAACTTCAGATTCAAGAGATCTGGCATCATTTACATATTTGCTGATCAGTGCAAACACACCTGCCAAAGGTGAATGTTCAAGATACATTGAAACCCATTTTTGATCCTTGCCGTCTGAATTTTTACCATTCTCAGCAATGAGGGCCGTTTTTGCCTTCAAGCTGTTTTTGGCTTCTTCAAGCAATTTTTTGGTTTCACCTTTGTCGTCCTTACCACCCAGGTTTGGATTTTTCACTGCCTTATCAAGCAAAGCAAGAAGATCTTCTCTTGTTTTGTTAATTTCATCGAAAACAGCATCTCCACGCATCTTCCCTGAGGGTGCATACATCCATGGCTTACCATCCGGCTTGGCGGGTTTGTTTTCCAGGAGGAAGTAGTTGGAGTGTACTTCCATGTTGTCACCCTGTGAAAGCTCAGCAACACCACCCTTTACCAGCATGGCTTCGGGATCAGTTTTGCGTCCGCCCGACAGATCTTCCAGGTCTTTTTTAACACCGTCCATGTTCTTTTCGAACTGGTCGGTTATCTTCTTGGCTTCATTGGCAATTTCCATTGCCGCTTTCGCACTTGCATTATCCTCTTTACCAATGGCTTTGAGGGTCATTTCATTCTTAGCCTTTATGTTGCTGGTTGAGGTATTCAGCGAATTCTCAATCAGGTTAAAGGCTTTAATAATTTCTTTCGACACGTTCAACGCCAGCAGAGCGGTCAACACGAGATACATCATGTTGATCATCTTCTGACGTGGTGTAGTTTTACCACCTGCCATTTTTAACTCCTGTTTCTATTAGGTTGTTATATTTAGACAAATCGGGGATCAACGACCACCGCCCATGGCGCTCAGCATGTTACCGTATACGGTATTCAAGCTTGCGAGGTTGCTGTTCAGTTTTGCGATTTCTTCCTTGAATTTCAAGGTTTCATTTTCGCTGGCAGACAAGTTGCTAACCAGGTTAGACAAACCACCGCTCAGTGAACCCATAGAGCTGGCTACTTCTGCTGTGCTGTTGCTGATGGCATTCATGTTGCTTGCAGCAGCGGATGCACTTTCAGCATACTCCTTGGTTGCAACGGCAGCATTGGAGAGGGTTGCCATTTCTTTAACATTGTTGCTTAGGCTCTGCAAACCAGAACCCAGGCTGGAGATAACATTGGAATCAACGTTTGCTTCTTTCAGCATGGTATCAAGCTGCTGAGTTACTGAACCTCCTTTTTTCTTGTCGCCTGCAGATTCTGCACCGGCAAGTTCGGGATAAACCAAAGACCAGTCCGGATCCATGTGAACCGGCTCAAACGATGAAATTACGAAAATGATACACTCAGTACCCATACCCACAATCAGCATAAGGTCAGCACCTTTCCAGTGCATGATTTTAAACAACGCACCGGCAATTACAATCGCCGCACCCAGGCCATAAACATAGTTCATGAGCACTTTCCACCTTTTGCTTTCAAAGAAACTTTTTTCCATAGTCTTATTGTTTGTTATTTAGTTTAGTTTAAGAGTTATTTTTTGTCACGGTTTGAACGTCCGATGTACGTTTGAACACAACGGAAGCCCACATAGCACTTGCTTGTATCCTGGTACTCATAGGTGCGGGCACCATTTTCAATGAAGTAAGCCACATCTTTCCAGCTTCCGCCGCGAATTACCTTTCTTTTGAGGGTTACGGGCACTTCACTTCCAGGACCTCTTTCAGGAACACGGCGGTAGTTCTGACCATTAAGATCGTGCACAATGGCGTTGTTGGATACCTGATAATCGGTCCATGTCCATTCAGACACGTTTCCGTTCATGTTATACAGACCGAAATCGTTGGGGAAATAAGAATCTGCACGAACCGGATATACGCCGCCATCAGCACCGTAGTTGCCGCGCAGGGGCTTGAAGTTGGCCATCATACAGCCTTTGCTGTTGCGGGTATAAGGACCACCCCAGGCATATTTATTACCAATCCGATTTCCACGGGCTGCATATTCCCATTCATATTCGGTGGGCAGACGGAAATCTTCGGTGTTCGGAAGGCCAATTTCATGCCAGTAGTTGGCTTTGCGGATAGTTCTCCAGGCGCAGAAAGCGTTTGCCTGATGCCAGTTAACACCGACTACAGGATAATCATCGTATTTCGGGTGCCAGAAGTACACACGTGCCATTGGCTCGTTGAAGCTATAGGTAAAGTCCCTTACCCAGCACAAAGTATCCGGGTAGATGAGGGTTTCTTCGTCCTTGATGAACTTAGAACGGTCCATGGGATTGTACTTGTCACGATCCTGATTAGCCGCACTCACATAATCGAACCACTGGTATTTATACATGAGTTTACGTGTATCAATCTGGGTAAGACCACGGAAACGCTCATTGCCCTGATAATACATATCAGCCAGGTCTTCTTTGTGTTTTACCCAATCCAATTCTTTGCTGTAGTCGATGTAGCGGTTACCCTCATCGTCTTCAGGCAAGAAATACTGATCATCATCCAGTTTGTAACGGGCGATGGAATCCAGCACATGTTCAACGAATTGTCTGTATTCGTTGTTGGTGATTTCTGTTTCGTCCATCCAGAAAGCCACAATGGTCATTTGCTTGTTGGGCTCCAGGTAAGATTGAAACACATCCTGTCCTGACTGACCGGTGTGGAAAGTTCCTGACGGGATGTATACGGTTCCGGGAGGCTGGGGATGAAACCACGGCCTTCTGTTGAGCACGCCTGTTAAATCACCCGTATCTGCGGGACCACATGCAAACAGCACTACGGATGCCGTAATCATGGCAGCCCGCAATTTGCCGTTTGTTAATGCTTTCACCAGTTTTTTACCCATTTGATTTTCACTGATGATTCTGCTGATTATTTTCCTTTTCATCTGGCAGTTTCGTTTTTGTGTATGATACGTGAAGTTGCAAAAATAGGTTTTTGTAATGAATACGCAACTATTTTTTTTCTTCCGTTAATCTATAACGTTTTTTATTTAATTATATTGTACAACTTTAATTTTATTCCAAATCTTTAGACCTGTTCATGTATCGCGGGTGGCGATATACTTTTTCAATTCTTTCAGGCAAAGCAATTTTGAAACAATAGTTTACTTGAAGTTCGTGTGTTCCGTTGCTGCTGCGACGCAGGCTCTGCAGGGTAATGTCATATGAATAACCAATACGGAATAACTGGGTTCCCTGACCGTTGGGCGTATTCCCTTTTATGGGGGGATAATAACCCAGCAATATGGAAGCTGCATCCAGTCCAAAACCTTGACCTCTTACAGAGAGACCGCCGGCAAATGTATTATTCCAGGTAACCATTCCCTGCGGCGTAAACTGGGGTTTAACAAAACCGCCCTCTTCCATTACGGTTTTAACCATAATGCTTGGATCCAGCGTAAGTGCAGGGTTTCCGAGGAACTGTTCTTTGGTATATCCGGCCATCAGGTATAGGTGACGGGCTGATTTAACGAGTATATTACCAGTTGCTCCGAAGTTGTATTCCTTGGGATTGATGTGCGACATGGATAATCCTACGTACAGATCTTTCATATTGGGATTTGAGTACCAAACACCGGCACCCAGCTCGGTTTTGGTATCGCCCTGTTTGCTCGTAGGCACCAAAGGATCGTTGGGGTCATGGGCACGCATTTTGGTGCCGTCAATTTGGCGGGTAATACTGGTTACATCGATTCCCACACGCAGGCTGCTTCCATCGGCCATGTTGTATGCTCCTGCAATACCACCGCGCAGGTAGGTGTTCGATTCATATGCTATAACATCATTTACAAAACTTAAAAAAGCACCACCATAGTTGGTTGAGGTGCCTGATCCATTTTTAATGTTGATGGGTGCAGAAAAACCAAATGCATTGGTCTTCGGCATGATATTATCAATAAAATTTACGGGCGCTGTTCCTGACTGTGTTTTGAAGTAACCGGTCTCATCTGCCAGCCCCATCCACTGTCTGTGCGCATTTGCATTCACACAGAAACTGCCTGAAGCACCGGCGTAAGCAGGGTTAAACAATATTTTGTTGAATGCATAATGCGTGTAATAGGGATCCTGTTGTCCAAAACCCTTGTACGGCAACGCCAGCAAGGCTAGCAGCACTATTGATATTTTATTCCTCATGAACACAACACTTGTATCGTTAATCCACAAATTTGGGGGTTTCTGTATGAATGTGCAAGTTTTTTTGTATTATTTTTAATTTGCTCTGTTTCCTGCTGTTAACAACGTGTTCCATTCAACGAATTTCATCAAAACAAACCGAATGAATTTATTTATTTGAAATTCAGTATTTTAAGTGTATTTTTAAAGTATTGATAATGCGTGGATAACAAAACATAAAAACCGCTTGGTGTCCAATCTATTTTACATAATCTTGTAGGAAAATTTATACATATTATGCCATCTATATTGGTCATTGATGATGAAGCCGCCATCAGGGAAACATTGAAGGAAATTCTGGAGTATGAAAAGTACGAGGTAACCCTTGCGGAAGACGGTGCTAAAGGTCTGCAGCTGTTGCAAAAGAACAGCTATGATGTAGTGCTGAGCGATGTTAAAATGCCGGGAATTGATGGCATGGAGTTACTTGACCGTGTACAGGCGCTCGCACCGGATGTGCCCATGGTGATGATCTCAGGTCATGGGACCGTGGAAATGGCGATAGAGGCTACCAAGAAAGGGGCGTATGATTTTATCACCAAGCCACCGGATCTGAACAGGCTGCTAATCACCTTGCGCAATGCCGTAGACAGGAATAACCTGGTATCGGAAACCAAGGTTTTGAAGCGCAAAGCTGCCAAAACGTACGATATCATTGGAGAAACGCCTGCTATACTGAAAATCAAGGAAACGATTGAAAAAGTTGCACCTACCGAAGCACGCGTGTTGATTACGGGAGAAAACGGCACCGGCAAAGAACTGGTAGCCCGCTGGATTCATGAGAAAAGCCCCAGGGCCAATATGCCGCTGGTGGAAGTAAACTGCGCCAGCATTCCTTCTGAGCTCATTGAAAGTGAATTGTTCGGACACGAAAAAGGGAGCTTCACCAGTGCCATCAAACAGCGCATCGGCAAGTTTGAGCAGGCCCATGGCGGAACCTTGTTTCTGGATGAAATCGGAGACATGAGCATGGCTGCACAGGCCAAAGTTCTCAGAGCCATTCAGGAAGGCCGAATTACCCGGGTAGGCGGAGATCGTGAAATCAAAGTGGATGTGAGAATTGTGGCTGCTACTAACAAAAACCTGCTGGAAGAGATTGAGAAAGGCAATTTCCGCATGGATTTGTACCACCGCCTGTCTGTAATTCTTATCCATGTTCCTACCCTGAATGAGCGCACAGACGACATTCCCACCATCGCCGGTAATTTTCTCGAGAGCATTTGTGCTGAAAACGGATTGCCTGCCAAGAAATTCACACCCGATGCCATGGAAGCCCTTAAAGAGGTGAACTGGACCGGAAACATCCGTGAGTTGCACAACGTGGTGGAGAGGCTGGTCATTCTTTGCGGTGATGAAATTACCGGAGAAGATGTGTTTATTTACAGCAATCCTGCGCAGCGGGGCTCCGATCCGTTTGGCGTGGTTGACAATTACGCTACATTGCAGGACTTCAGGGACTGGGCAGAGAAAATTTTTATTGAGCGCAAGCTGATTCAAAATGCCTGGAATGTGGCAAAAACCGCCCAGGAAATTGACATTCAGCGCAGTCACCTCTACAATAAAATCGAGAAGTACAACCTGAAAAGGCGCTGATGGTAAAACCCGGCTCCGATATGGAAGCGGCGGTGCATTGCCTGCAAAACGGCGAGCTGATCGGAATTCCAACAGAAACCGTTTACGGGCTGGCTGCAAACGCTCTCAATGCAGAAGCCGTAGCCAAAATTTTCAGTGCCAAAAACCGTCCGTTTTTTGATCCGCTGATTGTGCATATTCATGACATTTCGGAAGCAAATAAATATGTGCAATCCATGCCTGACAAGGCACGAAAACTAGCCGAGGCCTTCTGGCCGGGACCGCTTACACTGGTTTTACCAAAAAAAGAAATCATTCCCGATTTGGTGACTGCCGGTCATGAAACCGTCGGTATCCGGGTTCCCTCCCACCCTGTTTGCCTTGGGTTGCTCAAGCAGCTTGATTTTCCGCTGGCTGCACCCAGTGCCAATCCTTTTGGTTATGTGAGTCCGACAACGGCCCAACATGTGGCCGACCAGCTGGGCGACAAAACCTGCTACATTCTTGATGGAGGCGCTTGCCGTGTGGGCGTGGAAAGCACCATTATAGGATTTCCGCAGGGGGAGCCGGTTGTTTACCGTTTGGGCGGAATCGCGGTAGAGCAGATAACCGCCGTTATTGGGCCGGTGGCGGAACAAATTTCATCCGGAAGCAACCCATCGGCTCCGGGACAACTGGATGTGCACTACAGTCCGCGATGCAAGGTGATACTGGATTCCGGTCAACCCATATCCGACACCCCGGAAACGGCCTATCTGCGATATACTGAGCCGCTGAGAGGCATTGAAGCGAAACGCCAGCTGATTCTCAGTTCCGAAAAGAACCTTGAACAGGCTGCCGTAAATCTTTTCGCTATGCTAAGACAACTAGATCATGCAGGCTACCACTGCATCGTAGCGGAATTAGTGCCTGAAACCGGCCTGGGGCGAGCCATCAATGATCGTTTGCGCCGGGCTGCAGCCAAATGATTTAATCCAGTATAAAATCCAGGGTATTGTTCAGCAATTCAACTGTCTGATCGCAAAGCGCTGCAGGAGCGGGATGCGGGGTATTGAACGTGTGATCGGCATTTTCCATTTTCACGAGGAATGCATGCCAGCATTCATCATACAATTTTTCGGAATGTACCACCGGGACAGATTTATCTTCCAGCCCGTGAATGAGAAACAGCGGTATCTGCAAAGACCCTGCCGCTTCCATCACATTGTATTTTTCTTCATGCTTCATTAGGTCCTGCCAGTAGGCGTAATTCAGCGGCATTTGCTGGCCTGTGCGGGCATTGGGAATCATTAAACGGCCTTCCATCTCCCATTTTTTCAAATCGGCACTGGCAAACATGGAAGCGTAGTGCGCAACGGGTGCCCAGGCCACCACTTTGCTGATATTTTTGGCCATCGAGGCTGCGACAATAGCGTTGGCCCCGCCCCTGCTGTGCCCACCCAAAACGATACGTTCGGCATCGATGCCAAAGGTTTCAGCCTGAGACTCTACCCAGCTGATGACAGCCTTGATTTCTGCCAGTTCCCGTGTAACGGTGTTTTGGGCAAATAAGTCGAGTCGGGTAAAATCTGTGGGTTGCTCTTCATCCAAGCCATTAAAGGTATGATTGAATGTGAGGACGGCTACATTTTCCGGGCAAAAGTAATCGGCTATACGAGGAAAAAATCCCCAGTCACGGAAGCCTTTAAATCCATGGCAAAAAACAAATACTGGCACATCTATTTCCTTTTCAGGCAAAAACAGGTGTGCATGAATGTCATGATGGTCCGTACCCGGAATGGTGATAGCGATTTTTTCGGCCATATTGCATAAAAAAAGCCTTGATTGGCAAGGCTTTCTTTGTTGTACCCGGGGCCGGGCTCGAACCGGCACGAGTGTTACCCCATTGGTGTTTGAGACCAACGCGTCTACCAATTCCGCCACCCGGGCAAAGTGGAACTGCAAAAATACGGATTTACCGCGAATTTTGGCATGATACGCATGAATTATTCGCTTATTTTTTGCACCCTGGGGCCAAACTCGATGGCCTGCATGTTAAGAATTTTACCCTGGTTCAGTTCAAATCTCAGTGCTGTACGCACGATGTGAAATCCCTGAATACCGCAACTGCCGGGGTTTACATACAGCATATTTTTTAATGCAGGATCCCGTTCCACTTTCAGGATATGCGAATGTCCGCAAATCAGCATCTGGGGTGGATTGGCATACAGCTGAGACGTGATTTTTGGGTTGTACCTCCCGGGTTTGCCTGCAATGTGGGTAATCCAGACGGTAACACCTTCTGCGGTGAACTTGTTGTGTTCGGGAAAAATCTTACGTAAATCTTGTCCATCCACATTGCCCCAGCAGGCGCGCACCGGTTTTCCCAGTTTTTCAACCTCCTTAAGCAACGCCGTGTTCAGCCAGTCGCCGGCATGCCAAACCTCATCGGCTTCCGAACAATATTTGAGGATGCCCTCATCCAGCCATCCGTGGTTGTCACTCAGCAGCAGTACTTTCATGTTTTTGATTAAATAAAGAATTCCAGCCGATAGCTGCAAGTACAATCATGATGGGCATTACGGGCAACAAGTAGCGGGCACTTCCCACCGGACCAACCACCAGCAAGGTGTACAGCAACGGAAACAGCAGAATCCATTTGTGTTGTATGGGTTTAAACATGGCCACAACCACAAGGATGGTTTTGATAAATGCCAATAAGGCAAAGAGAACAATATAAACCCAAATCAGTGGGTGCTGAGAAGCCCAGGCTCGTATCCCGTTATTGCTCATAAAACCGTTTCCCTGAGGCAATTTAAAATAGGCAACCAAATCATACCGGCCGGGATCTATGAGTGCCTTACAAGCACCAAGCATATGCAAATACGCATATTTTAACGGTGACAACCTGATGGCTTTTGTCGTTTCATTCTGCATAAACAGGTATTTCCCTGAAAAATCCATGCTATCCATTTTCAATGCGGCAGCGCGGTAATAATCTTCAGAAGACGTCTCTTTGGTCAAATTACGAATGTTGTATTCAAAAGCATTGCTTACCGGCATGGATGTGTAGTGAATAAGTCCTGTTTGCCTGAAATTAAGCCAGGAAACAAGAAAAACCACCGCTACGGGCAATGCCAGCCATATTCGTTGTTTATTTTTAATCCAAAACTTCGCGACCAACACAAGCCATGCCAAGGTCATGAAAACAGGTTTTAGCAGCAATAAAAGCGTTATCAGGATGGAAACCCAAAGCCAGCGCTGTTCAATCCATGCAATTACCAGGCATAAAACCCCTACCTGACAAAGTATATCCGGCATAAGCATGGCCGAATAGAAATACTGCAGCGGATACAGCAACAGCAGCATCATTGCAATTTTTAAACATGACTCCTTCCCCATTTTTACCAGCAACTTATGCATTAGATAAGGAATGCAGGCAACCAGTATTGTTTGAATCAGCAGTAAAATTCCGGTAAAGCCGGTAATGCCAATCAAAATGGGATAACCCGGCGTGCGGCGTGTTTCGGGCAAGCTCAGCTGATCGCATACATCATTGGGTAAACAAGCGCTCCAGCCATTTCCGGCCAGTAAATTTACGGCGGCATTTCTGTATTCACCGGAATCCACCAGTTCGGCGGTATAGAAACATTGTTTGCCAAAAGCCAGCAACAACAGCACAATATAGATTTGGTACAGCGGATACTGCCTGATGCTTGCCCATATTGCCATAAACCGCTGTTTCATGACGCTAAAATACTATTTCAACACCCAAAAACGCGCCCCGGCGAGGATTATGCCGAAAATAACTGTACCAACAGCGTATTCAAACCTTGCAGTTAATGATACTATGCAAATTATACTGAGAATCCCTGACACAACCAACATCAAGGTTCTGGGTGCACCGGGAGCACCGATGGTTTGTTCCTGCAATACGCCTGTCATATCATAAAAATCGTAGGAAACCGCCTTCAATCCGCCAAACCACGGGGTAAGATGTGCAATAACTTCCTGACCGGTTTTCGGCAAGATGACCGGATTGTTAACCTCTACCTGTGCGCGGTTATCCAGCACAACGGTATATACTGTTTGTCCATCGGGCAATATGCTTTGGTACGCATCAACACAAATGGTGGTAATGGTTTTGGGATTCAGAAACTCATCAATGGTGTAAACAATATTTAGTAAAAGCAACAGGGTTGCTGTGATTCGGGCCAGTTTCAACAGTTTTTCTTCCATGGAAAATGGTAAGGCCCTGCGGACTGAAACCGGTTAAATTTCGGTTTCAGGATCCCACTGTTCGAGGTAATCGGCAACCCTGCGTACAAACATTCCTCCGAGTGCGCCGTCTACCACGCGGTGGTCGTAGCTGTGGCTAAGGAACATCATGTGGCGTATGGCAATCACATCGCCGTATTCGGTTTCAATCACGGCGGGCTTTTTACGGATGGCACCAATGGCCATAATGGCCACCTGAGGCTGATTGATTACGGGGGTACCCATCACATTGCCAAAAGAACCCACGTTGGTTACCGTGTAGGTACCTCCCTGAATTTCGTCGGGGGTAAGCTTGTTTACACGGGCCCTATTGGCCAAGTCATTTACCACGCGGGTAATGCCGAGCAGGTTCATGGTATCGGAATTTTTGATAACAGGCACGATGAGGTTGCCGTTTTGCTGTGCCACAGCCATGCCGATATTGATGTTTTTCTTTTTGATGATTTTGTCACCGTCTACCGATACGTTTATCATCGGAAAATCCTTGATGGCTTTGGCGATGGCCCACACAAAAACCGGGGTAAAGGTAATGTTCTCCCCTTCGCGCTTTTTGAAGCTGTCTTTCACCTTGTTGCGCCAGTTTACAAGATTGGTAACGTCGGCCTCTACAAAGCTGGTAACGTGCGGACTGTTGCGTTTGCTCATCACCATGTGATCGGCAATGAGTTTGCGTACGCGGTCCATTTCTATGATTTCATCACCGGCACCCAGGGAAATGGCAGCGGGAGCAGGTTTTTCGGGTTCTGATTTGGGAGCTACAGGCTGCGAAGCAGGCGTAGCTGGGGTTGCAACTGCGGCAGCGGCCGGAGCGGCACCACGGTTTTGCACATAGGCAAGAATATCGGCCTTGGTCACACGTCCTTCTTTACCGGTGCCGGGAATCCTGTCCAGTTCTTCCATGCCGATGCCTTCGGTGCGGGCAATGTTCAGAACCAGGGGTGAATAAAAGCGGTCTCCGTTGGAAGCAATGGCAGCAGGCCTTTCGGGCTGGGCGTGTTTAACGGCTGTTTCAATAGTCTTCTGAACTTCGGCCACCGGTGTGGGCTGTACAGCGGGCGCTGCAGCGGGCGCAGGCGCTGAAGCCGCGGCTCCGTCAGTAGCAATCATGGCAACGGGCTCACCTACTTTCACCACCTGACCATCTTTGTAAAGCTGCTTAACCAGAATACCAGCCTCCGTACTGGGTATTTCACTGTCTACCTTGTCGGTAGCGATTTCTACAATGGGTTCGTCTTTTTCAACCTTATCACCTTCGTTTTTTAGCCAGCGAATAATGGTTGCTTCGGCAATACTTTCGCCCATTTTGGGCATCAGGATAGGTTTTTCTGCCATAAATAAAGAGGTGCAAAATTCGGGGTTTTTAGGGGTAACTGCAAATTTCAATAGCGGAATGCTATTCTTCGGAGCTGCTTTCGTCAGTCATACCCAGTTTTTTCATATAGAACGACACCAATTTGGTGCGCTCCCCTTCACCGGATTTCTGGTATGCATAGTGCAGGTTTCGCAGCATTCGCTTGAGTATTTCTACGGTCGGGCAGGTATCAAAAAAGGCTGGCTGGGATTCTACCTTAATAACCTGAAGAAATTCTTTTATATTTTTATGTAAAAAGATTTGTCCTCGGCTAAACGGATTGATGTAAAACAAAACCTGTCCGTAATCTTCTCTTTTGAGAAAAGGAGGAGCCTGAAAAGGAACCACCGGCTCCATGTGTGTATCATCGCAATATGCGAGTACGAAATGCTGGGGCAAATTCACGCCAAACACAGGCATGCCTAATTTCTGAGCCACAATCGCATAGAGATTGCAGAGCGAAATTGGATTACCTGAGCGGGTTTCGATGACCCGGTTTATAAGGGAATTATCGGGGTTGTGGTAATCGTTGGAATTCCCTTTGAAATTGTAACGTTCAAAAAAGATATGGTTGAGAATACTGATTTTATCGTGGGGATTGGATGCGTTGTACAGCGACATCCAGGCATCCAGCCGAATTTTCTCCACAAAGTTTACCACCAGCGATTCATCCAGGCCAGGGTAATGGATTTTGCTTACCAGCAGGCAGGCTTCCAGCAGGGAATTTTCTTTAGACTTTAACCAATCATCAAATCCTGCTGACAGGTCTTTGTTTTGAATGTTTCGGATGATTTGCTCTATGCGGTTGGCGCGCAGCGGATCCTGGTTGGAAAGCCAGTATTCTTCCAGTAGGGGCAATATCTGGGTGCCTTCAGACAACAGCCGGCCTGAAACGGTATTCACCACCTGCTCATCGGTATCGTCGAGCAGATACAACATGGCTTTCAGTTCAGAATCCGAAATCATGCGACTCAATACTCAAATATACGGAATCTTGGGGAGAAAAGCAAATGGCATTAAACCTTGTAAGTCTTGCTCTGCCACATGCAGTGCACAAAGACCAACAAGTGGAGAAAACCAACCAATAAACAATTAAACCAATAAAATAAACATTATCAAATATGGTTGCCCAACACTCCTTTAGAGAGCAACAACCAACCTTTACTTTTTCCTGCGCGCTGCCGGCTTTTTATCCGGTGCGTTTTTCACCAGATCCATCACCTCTTCATAGGTAAGGTCTTCAGGGTTTTTGCCTGAAGGAATTTTTACATTTTTCTTGCCGTGGCTGATGTAAGGTCCGTATTGGCCTTTAACAATCTGCAGGGTTTTATCCTGGTCAAATGCTTTGATGATTTTGGCCTTCTCCCCTTCTTTTTTGGCTTCGATGAGCGGAATGGCTTCTTCAAGTGTGAAGGTAGCTGGGTTACTTCCTTTGGGCAGGCTCACAAACAGTTCCCCAAACTTCATATAGGGCCCGAAACGGCCTTTATTCACGGATAGTTTTTGACCATCGTACTCCCCTATTTCCATAGGAAACTGAGGCTCATTGGCCAGGTTTTGAAGGAAGACTTCTGCATCTTCCACGGAAAACGCAATCAAATCCTGGTTTTTGGGAAGGCTGTGAAACTTGTCTCCTACCTTCATGTAAGGGCCATAGCGACCCACGGCTATGGTAACTTCTGTTCCGTTTGAAAGCACCATTTTCTTGGGCAATTCAAACAGCTTGAGTGCTTCTTCCAAGGAAATATTCTCCATGGACATACCCCGAGGAATGCTGGCATAGCGCTGGGGTTGTCCATCATCAAGAGTGCCTATTTGTGCCATTGGACCATATTGCCCGAGACGCACCAACACAGTTCTTCCGGATTGCGGATCCTTACCAAGAATACGCTCTCCGGTGACGCGGGCTGCGGTCTCTACAGTACGCTGAATGTTTTCCGCGAAAGGATCATAAAAGCTTTGCAGCATGTCCTGCCAGCCCACCTTCCCTTCTGCGATTTCATCAAATTCTCTTTCAACGGAAGCGGTAAAGCCGTAATCCATGATCTGATCAAAATGTTGCAGCAGAAAATCGGTTACGAGCATTCCCATATCGGTGGGGAACAGTTTTTTCTTTTCGGCACCGTAGTTTTCGGTTTTCACTGCCCTGCTGATGCCTGATTTATTCAACAAAACCGACACATAATCGCGGGTTTTGCCGTCTCGGGATTCCGTCGTTACGTAGCCCCTTTTCTGAATGGTGCTGATGGTGGGAGCATAGGTAGATGGACGACCAATTCCCAGTTCTTCCAGCTTTTTCACCAAAGCCGCTTCAGAGTATCGAGCAGCGGGCCTGCTGAATTTCTCTTCGGCCTTGATTTCGCTGTAATCTAATGAATCATTAATGTTTACGCGGGGCAATACACCTTCTTCGTCCTTTTCATCATCGTCATCATTGCTTTCCATATAAAGGCGGAGAAATCCATCAAACTTGATTACTTCACCTTCTGCGATGAATACTTCGCCATTGGCTGAATTCCCGATGCTGATGGTGGTTTTTTCCAGATCTGCGGTTTTCATTTGCGAGGCCACGGCTCTTTTCCATATGAGGTCATACAGCTTTTTCTGCTGGGGGTCATCGCCTGCGGCTGTCTTATCGAAATAAGTTGGTCTTATGGCTTCGTGTGCTTCCTGTGCACTTTCGTTTTTGTTGCTGAATTTTCGAAACTGGCTGTATTCGGCACCAAACATCGCGGTAATCTGATCTTTGGCAGCAGCGGTTGCCAGCTGACTCATGTTTACAGAATCGGTACGCATGTAGGTTATGTGACCATTTTCATACAGGCGCTGGGCCAGCGACATGGTTTTGGACACATCATATCCCAGTTTGCGTGAGGCTTCCTGCTGCAGGGTACTTGTGGTAAACGGCGGAGCGGGATTTCTATGTGTGGGCTTTACTTCGGTGTTCAGCACCTTGAAAGAGGCCGGCTGTACCTGATTCAGAAAAGATAACGCTTCCTGCTCAGAACTGAATTTCTTGTTCAATTCTGCCTTCAGGGTTTTCCCTTCCTGGGTGGTAAACAGGGCCGTTATTTTAAATTCTGAACGGCTTTCGAAGGCATGAATTTCTCTTTCCCGCTCCACAATCAGACGAACAGCTACTGACTGAACGCGGCCTGCAGACAAGCCCCTGCTTACCCTGCGCCACAAAATGGGCGACAGTTCAAAACCCACCAGACGGTCCAGTACACGGCGAGCCTGCTGGGCATCCACCAAATACTTATCTATACTCCTTGGATTTTCTACTGCCTTTAAAATAGCAGGTTTGGTAATCTCATTAAAAACAATCCGTTTGGTGTTGTCTTCTTTTAAACCCAGCGTCTCAAATAAATGCCAGCTAATGGCTTCTCCCTCGCGGTCTTCGTCAGTTGCCAGCCATACCATTTCTGCCTCCTGGGCCATTTTTTTCAGTTTTTTGACCAGCTCCTTCTTATCGGAATCAATCTCGTACTTAGGCTTAAAGCCATTTTTTATATCAATGGCATTATCTCCGCGGCTTAAATCGCGGATATGCCCCATACTGGAGGTAACGGTGTATCCGCTACCCAGGTACTTTTCAATGGTTTTGGCCTTTGCCGGTGACTCAACAATAACGAGGTTCTTCATCTTTGGAAATAACGGTCAATCAAAAAATCTAGGGCGCAAAGGTAATGGGTTTGGTAATGAACCCGTTCCTTGTTTGAATGCGAACCAGATAAATTGTGCCGTTATCCACAGAGGGATTACCAATGGTAATCAATGATTTACCCACAGGCATATATTTTTTGCTGATAGACTTCACTACCCTACCCTGCACATCACAAATATCTACTGAAACCGGCATGCCGGCAGTCAGATTCAGCTCCAGGGTAGTGTAATCACGGGCCGGATTGGGATAGATGGCCACTTTTACGTCATCGGTTTCCAAGGTTTGGGTGCCAGAGAACCATTGGCTAATATTAATATCATCAATCCATACGGAATTTCCGGCGTTGCTTTCCACGTCGAAGCGGAAAATGGCGTTTTTAGCTGTATCCAGTCGCCCTAACTGAGACAAGGAAGGAATGGAAAACAGCTTCCATTGCGATTTGCTTGTAGGAACAAAACCGGGTTTTGCTATACCTCCTGAATGGGCAAGTCCGGTGCCTGAGCGTTCCAGAATCTGTCTGTATGAGTTTCCGCAGTCGGTGGAAACAAAAACCCGTAGTATTTCGGTGGCAGCAGCATCTGAAGTTGGCAGTGCATAAGATGCATAAAAGGAAAGGCGGGCCGGCAACCCTGATTTTCCTAGTTTACTCAAGTCATAGGAAGGTGTTCTGAAACTAAACACCGTTCCGGCTGTAGTGAAGGAATTAATTTTAGCCTGATAACTTTTGTTGCCGGTGTAGGAAACAGTATCAGCAATAGCCCACCTGGCGTTTGTTGGGGACAGGTGGCTAAATCCGCGACCAAGTGGATCGCTCTCAAACTTCTCTTCTGCATTAGGAAACAGAGCACTTTCCTGGCCAATAACTTCTATGTAATCATTAACGGAAGCGGTATTGCTTCCCCTCGAATTCTGTACAGTAAGAGAAACGGCATATTTTCCAGGTGTTTGGTATACTACAACCGGTGATTCCGCAGTTGAAGAAGGTGATGAAGAACCGGCAAGGGTCCAACTTCTGGCAGTTACAACAGCCTTGCAGCTTACATCATAAAACTTAACAGGCTGTCCAGCGCAAACTATTCTGTTAGATGAAGAGAATGCCGCTGTGGGGGCAGAATTTGAATTGGGTGTAACTCCGGTGGCAAGCAAATTGGCCGCCGATACATTGCCAGATCGTGGAGCTCTAGCTAGCCAATACTCCATTATTGCTTTTTGCTGCAGGGTAAACATAGCCATGCAGCCCCCATCACTGTAATCCATGTAGTTTTCCCATTGATCGGGAAGATTGGGATTATCATTGGAACAACTGTTACTGTTGGAGGGACAGCTGGCGTTGGTAAAGGTAGAGGCTACCGGTGGGGTATCATCGCAATTATCATCATCATTACAACCACCCTGGAAGGTATGAAACAATCCCAGCCAGTGGCCAACTTCGTGGGTCAAGGTTCTGCCGCTATCGCCGGGCACGGCTGTACCAATAGAACCAACACGGTCATGTCTCATTACAATACCATCGATTCTGGAATTTGTGGAGAAAGGGAAAACCGCATAACCCAGAACGGTTCCGGTGCCTGATGAGGATTTAATACTGGTAACTACCCAGATATTAAGATATTTTGTGTGATCCCAGCGTGCCACATTCTTTACCGTAGCATTTTGTTGATCTACCTCTACACCATAAGGACTGTAAACACGATTGATACCATCAGTGCAATTTCCCTGAGGATCTATGGCTGCCAGTTTGAATTCAATCTGACAATCGGCAGCCACAGAGGCGAACTGACTGCGAATTTTTGTGCGGTTGGGGTTTTTGAAATTAAAATCCTGATTCAGAATTCGCATCTGATCCAGTATTTGTTCGCGGCTGATGTTTTCCGTACCATTGGTATGGATAACATGGAAAACCACAGGAATGGTATATTTGGCAGCCCTTCTTACGGGATTCTTGGCAGCAGCCCTGGCCTCCTTGCTGTATGCCTCACGCTTGTCAGCCAGCGTCGGATCCTGCTGAAGCATTTGCTGGTAAAGGAGTTCGGTTCCGCAAGAATGCTCGTGCTTAAACTGCGCATTGACTTTCAAAAGCATGGTACTTGACAGTACCAGAAAAGTAAAGATTCTCTTCATGTGATTTTTGCAAAATTAACCTTTTTGGATAATGAGCGTTTTAAAAATTTACAGGGATGACAGGAAAATGACCTTAGCTGCCCATGGGAAAAAAGGCATCCGGATGGTAATACAATTGCCTGCAACTATGTGTGGTCATCACGGAGATGACATCAAACCGGATTGGACCATGGTGGGGAAACTGCCGCAGGTATTTTTGCGCTGCATAAATAAGTTTCTGTTGTTTGCTCAAAGTAACGCTGTCTTCAGGCTGCACCCATAACGAATTACTGTATCGCGATTTTACTTCAACAAAAACAAGGCTCCTTCTGTCCTGCGCAATAATGTCTATCTCGTATTTCCCGGCTCTCCAGTTTCTGTGAATCACCTCAAAACCTTTGTGGTTCAGAAACAAAACAGCATAGGTTTCGCCTTCATCTCCAACCTGACGTGAATCACCCATTCACCAAACATACGACATATTCTACAAAAAAGCAAGTTATTTTCATTTGCGTAAATTTGCAGCTATGCAACAGTGCAATCGGTTGGATCTGGGAACATTGGATTACAAGGAAGCCTGGGATCTTCAGCTGGATTTGTTTCAAAAGAAAATAGCAGAAAAGGCATCGGGGATTAAACCAGCACATGACCTGCTATTGGTGGAACATCCTCATGTTTATACTTTCGGGAAAAGCGCGGAAAGAAAAAACCTGCTTGCCGATGCCGAAACCCTCTCCTCCATTGGAGCCGGCGTGTATGACATTGAACGCGGCGGTGACATTACCTACCACGGCCCCGGGCAGCTGGTTGCTTACCCTATTTTTGATCTGGAACAACTGGGCATCGGGGTGAAAGCCTTTGTGGAAGGGATAGAAACGGCCATTATCCGCACGCTTGCTGAATGGGATATTGAGGCTGAAACCATACCGGGAAGAATTGGAGTGTGGATTGACAAGGATAAACCCAACGAACGAAAGATTGCAGCTATCGGCATTAAATGCAGCCGTTTTGTCAGTATGCACGGACTGGCGCTGAATGTGAATACAAACCTGGAAATGTTCGGGCACATTGTTCCCTGCGGCATATCCGACAAGATGGTTTGCAGCATGGAAGGAGAGCTTGGCCGACAAATTGACATGTTTGTCGTAAAAAACACCTTAGGCAAGCATTTTGCATCTATATTTGGACTACAATACAACGATGAACCGCAATAACATTATTTTACTTTCGGTGATTGGCTTTTTTGCCATCATTTTCTTTTGGGGCTGCAACAAGTACAACGGCATTATCAAACAGGATGAAAATGTGAAGAATGCCTGGGGCAATGTGCAAACCCAGTACCAGCGAAGGGCTGATTTGATACCTGCTTTGATTAGAACCGTTCAGGAAGCCGGTAAAAACGAAAAGAGCATTCTTGAATCCGTTACCAAAGCGCGCGCCGGAATAACAGAGGCCAAAGATGAGATCAGCAATGCCAAGACACCTGCAGATCTTGACCGTGCCAATGCAAAAATCAGCAGTGCCTTTACCCTTGCGGTGGAAGCTTACCCCCAGGTTAGAAGCACC
>CANHQZ010000006.1 GCA_947463125.1 Flavobacteriales bacterium
TACAAATGCAATACCTGAATGAGAGGAAAGTTCCACTGAACCTGAGGCATTGGGGTAGGCGTGACATCCAATGCAATATTTATCGATTAAAGGTTTGATGTTGGCTGAAAATTTAAACTGAGAGCTGTCGCAATCTGTTGGACAGTTAGTGGTGTTTTTGGCACCCAGCATAATCCATTTTTGGATTAGGATTTTTTGATCACGGCTTAGGTTGCCGTATTTAGGTCCACCCATGCTGCCTTGTATTTCCTCAAAAATTTCGCTGTCTCCGGGGTCACCGGGTTTGATGCCTCCGGCCATAATTCCTTGCCATGAATTTAAAATTAATTCCTCCTCAGCCGTGACTGCATCATGGCAACCACTTTTGGCACAGTTTGTCACGAAAATGGGCAGAATATCCCTCTCAAAACAAATAGCTGAATCGGCTGCCGTGAGCACAATTACAGGTTCATGTTTGCAGCCCTGGGTCTGCATTAGCGACAGTATCACTGCCAATGCAAAAACTATTTTGGTTAACCGCATAAGCTTCAATACTACAAAGTAACAACTTTACCCCCAATTTGCTGTGCAATAAATCGTAATTTTGCGGTCATGATACAAAAAGGTCCGATTTCTCAGTTTGTAGAAAAACACTATTTGCACTTCAATGCGGCCGCTTTGGTAGATGCTGCAAAAGGATACGAAACCCACCTAACCGAAGGCGGAAAAATGATGGTGACCCTGGCAGGTGCCATGAGTACGGCCGAGCTGGGCAAAAGCCTTGCAGAAATGATACGACAGGATAAAATTGATATCATCAGCTGTACGGGTGCCAACCTCGAAGAAGACATCATGAACCTGGTGGCGCACAGCCATTACAAGCGCGTACCGCATTACCGTGACCTGAGCCCCCAGGACGAATGGGATTTGCTTGAAAACCACTACAACCGTGTTACTGATACCTGCATTCCTGAGGAGGAGGCTTTCCGTCGACTGCAAAAGCACATTCACCGCGTGTGGAAAGATGCGGATGACAAGGGTGAGCGCTATTTCCCGCATGAGTTTATGTACAAAATGCTGCTTTCAGGCGAACTGGAGCAGTACTACGAGATAGATCCCAAAAACAGCTGGATGCTGGCTGCTGCCGAAAAGAATTTGCCAATTGTCGTGCCCGGATGGGAAGACAGTACCATGGGTAACATTTTTGCCAGCTATATCATCAAAAACGAAATGAAGGCGAGCACCATGAAAAGCGGCATTGAATACATGGTTTGGCTGGCCGACTGGTACCGCCAGAACAGCAGCGGCAAGGGCGTAGGCTTTTTCCAGATTGGCGGCGGTATTGCCGGCGATTTCCCCATTTGTGTGGTGCCCATGATGTACCAGGACCTGGAATGGCATGATGTTCCTTTCTGGAGCTATTTCTGCCAGATCAGCGACAGCACCACCAGCTACGGCAGCTACAGCGGCGCGGTGCCCAACGAAAAAATTACCTGGGGCAAACTGGATGTAAACACCCCCAAGTTCATTGTGGAAAGTGATGCTACCATTGTGGCACCGCTTATTTTTGCCTGGGTGTTGGGTTGGTAAATATCCATTATTTTATGGTTTTCTTTTATAAACCTGGCATAGATAATATAAAAAGTGTCTTAGAGGCAGCCTTCAATGACTGTAAGGCAACGATGATGAAAACAACTGAAAATCATGCTGATATTATCTTCAATAAAATTAATTGGCAGTTAAATCCTATTCAATTTCAAAAAGAAATGCGAATTGATCGTAAAATGAAAAATAAATTATGAGGCAAATATATTTTTTACTAATAATTATTGGATTTTCCGGCAATGTCTTCGCCCAGGACAAACCCGCCTATGCCATGTTTAACGGCAAGGGCAAAAAGGCAAACTATGTCCAAATGCTGAAAGCCATGCAGGGTGCTGATATTGTGCTTTTTGGCGAATACCACGACAATCCCATTATACACTGGCTGCAGTTTGAAAGCACCCGCGATGTGTATGCACAGCGCCCCAATATGGTACTGGGTGCCGAAATGTTTGAAGCCGATGTGCAAACATTGGTGGACCGCTACGTGTTCGACAGCTTGCCTGAGAAAGAGTTTCAAAAAACCGCCAGGCCCTGGCCCAACCACAAAACCGATTACAAACCCCTGCTGGATTTTGCCCGTGAAAAGCGTATTTCATTTGTAGCAACCAACATTCCCCGAAAATTTGCCAGTGCGGTGTTCCGAGGTGGTTTTGAGGCGCTGGATACCCTTTCATCCCTGCAAAAAAGCTGGATAGCGCCTCTGCCGCCAATGTATGACAGCACTTTACCCTGTTACGCCGATATCGGAAAAGCGGTGGGCATGCACGGTGGTCCCAACCTGCCCAAAGCCCAGGCTATTAAGGATGCCACCATGGCGCATTTTATTGTAAAGAATTATAAACCCGGACAAATCTTTATTCACTACAATGGGGCCTATCACAGCAATAATTACCAGAGCATTTACTGGTACCTGAAAAAACTAAATCCCACTTTGAAAATTGTCACCATTAGCACGTCCCTGCAATCGCAGTTGAAAGCCCTGGATGCCGAAAACAAAGGCCTGGCAGATTTTATCATTGTGACACCGGAAGAAACGACGAGAACACACTAACTTTAGTTAACAGTGTATAGTTGACAGTGTACAGTTGAAATACTAAAATTTACCACTAAATAACCATCCTCTTAATTTTTTAATTAATTCTTTCATTTAATCATTCCTTCATTAGAGTTTCTATTAAACAATTAAACTAATAAACCAAAATGCCCGACATAACCAATAAATCAGACGTAGAATGGGTGGTGCAGGAGCAGTATGGAAAATTGCTGGAAGATGCATTTACCGCGCCGGTATTTTCGCATTTGAATCTGGAAGAACATTTACCCCGCATATTTATGTTCTGGTGCTTTGTGCTGGATATTGATGCTGTGAACAACCCCTACAAGGGAAGCGCTTTTGAGCCACACACCAAGCTGGGATTAACCGCTAAGCATTTTGAAATATGGTTGCATTATCTGCACGCTGCTATTAAAGGGAAATATGAAGGCCCTGTTGCTGAAAAATGGATAAATAAAAGCAATGAACTGGGTGTGATGTTTCAATACAAAATGGGTCTGCTGGATGATGAATCTCATCTCATAAAAAATCACGGAAAAAATTAAAGGTTTTTATTTAAATACGGATGGTCACATCTCATCTTAACCCCATTGCCTATTTTATGTAAGTCAGTCAATTGTTTGACAGAGATAACGATTCAAAGTGTTTGTGGCATGTCAGTATTTAGGGTATCACCAACTCTGACTCCGGAGGAGTCACATGCCATTAACCCGATGCGTTAGCGTCGGGTGGGCAAAGCCCACAACCCCCCGACCCCGGCGGGGTCGCACCTACGAAAACCCTTGTATGCCGCTCACCGTGGTATACTTCAGCACTACATTCTTATTCGGATATATGCGCTTAAACGCGCTCTGTACCATCAGCGTAGCTTCGTGAAAACCGCACAGAATGAGCTTTAGCTTGCCCGTGTAGGTGTTAATATCCCCTACGGCATAAATACCCGGAATTTGTGTGCTGTAATCTTCTGTATTTACTTCTATGGCGTTTTTATTGATCTGCAGTCCCCAGTCGGCGATGGGGCCCAGCTTGGGTGATAAACCAAACAATGGCAAATAGTAATCGGCCGTTATTACGGTATCATCGGCGCCCTCCTGCATTACCACGACGGAATCCAGATCGTGTGTGCCTTTCAGGCCGGTAACCTCTGCATTGGTTATCAGATTGATTTTGCCGCTTGACGCCAGATCCAGCACCTTTTGAACGCTGTCTGGGTGGCCCCTGAATTCGGTCCTGCGGTGTATGAGCGTAACATGCGATGCCACATCCGCCAGGAAGATGCTCCAGTCCAGGGCACTGTCGCCACCACCCGCAATCACAAGTTTTTTACCCCTGTATTTCTCCGGATCTTTCACAATGTAGTCTACCCCGTGTTCTTCATATTTTTCCAACTCCGGAATCGGTGGCTTGCGGGGTTCAAAGCAGCCCAAACCACCGGCTATGGCGAGGTTTGGAGCCCGGTGCACCGTTCCTTTGTGGGTAACAACTTCAAAATGACCGTTTTCCAGTTGCTGTATTTTTTCAGCCCTTTCGCCCAGCGTAAATCCGGGTTTGAACGGCGCAATCTGCTCCATCAGGTTGTCTATCAGGTCGCCGGCCAGTACAGAAGGAAAGCCGGGAATATCGTATATGGGTTTTTTGGGATAAATCTCGGTCAGCTGCCCGCCGGGCTGAGGCAAAGAATCAATCAAATGGCAGCGTAATTTTAGCAAACCCGCCTCAAAAACGGTAAACAAACCCACCGGTCCTGCACCGATAATGATGATATCCGTTTCTATGGCTGCTGACATGGCTGCAAATTTAATACACAGCACTACCCTTACTACACTTTTTTTGTGTTAATTGCATTTGCAATGCAACATCCCGAGCAGATTACAGAGAAGGTATTTACCGGCTTTACCTGGATTCATATCATCAATCCGGATTTGCAAAACATGGAGCGTTTTGCCGAAAAGTATAGTCTTAATGATTATCAGCTTACCGATAGTTTGCAGCCCGGGCACCTGCCCAAATTTGAGCATCAGGAAAAATATCAGTTTTTAATTCTAAGGGCCTTGCTTGCCAAGATTCCGGAGCGCAACAACACGGTAGGACAGGTTTCCGGCAAGGTTTCATTTTTCTACAATGGTGAGAAAGTAATTACCATTTGCAGGCACCACTTTGCCTTTATGGAAAAACCTTTTTCCGAGGATCTGCAGAGTCCGGAGGAATTTGTAATTGAAGTAATGAGCCGCATTTTTCAAACGTATGATGCCCCGCTCAAGCATTTATCAGACAAGATTGATAACATTGAAAAGATTATTTTTCTCCGCAATTTTTCGCGTATTTCATTAGAGGATTTGTATTTCCATAAAAGTAAAACCCGTGTAATTAAAAAATTGCTGCAAATATCACAGGGGGTATTGAATCAGGTCAAGTTTAAAGAGGCGCATCAGACAGCTTTTCAGGATGTCAAAGACCGTCTGTTTGGTTTGATTTTAGGTTACGAAGAAACCATGGAAAATTCAGTGAATTTATTGAATACTTATTTATCTATTAATTCGCGAAAGACCAATGATGTGATGAAATTGCTGACTATTTTTTCCGCATTTTTTCTGCCCCTTACTTTTATCGTGGGCGTGTATGGGATGAATTTTAAATATATGCCTGAATTGCTGTGGGAAAAAGGGTATTACTATGCACTTTCAATGATGGCAGTGGTTTGTATTGCCATTTTTATCTGGTTCCGAAAAAGGAAAATAATGTAATTATGATTTCTGAATAATATAATTCAGATATTCCATCACATGTTCTGTAGCACCGGCTTTTGAAGCAATATATTGTTTCGCTTTATTACCTGCATATTCCCTAAACTCAGGATTCCCCAATCCGCTTTTCAGGTGTTTTTCAAAGGTATTGTAATCCTCGCATTCATAGCCAAATCCGGCTTCTATGCTTTCCTGTGCCTCCGGAAATTTCTGGTGTTTTGGGCCAAACAGAACAGGTATCCCTCTGGAAGCGGCTTCCAGCATATTGTGCAGGCCTTTGCCAAATGCCCCGCCAATAATGGCCAAATCGGCATAGGCATAAATGCCGTTTAGTTTGCCGATGCAATCCACAATGAGAATCTTAGCCTTGGAAATATCAGCGCCCTCTTGCAATTCGCTGTAGGTAACGCAATGATATTCCGAAAAACGTTTTTGTATTTCCTGTATATGTTTTTTGCCAATATCGTGAGGAACCAGTGCAAATTTTCGGTTTACGGGCATACCGTTGGTTGCGAAAAATTCCTGCAGTAGTTTTTCTTCCGGAGGCCAGCAACTGCCTGCCACACAGAGAATATTGTCGCCTTTAAACAATTCAATTTCCGGCATGGGAGCGGTTTCGCGGATTACATCCAGTACCCGGTCAAAACGGGTGTCTCCACTAATACTGATGTTGCGAAGACCTTCAGCACGGGCCTTTTCGGCGCTATGGTCATTTTGCACAAATACACGGTCAAAATCCTGCAGGCAGCGTTTCCAGGGCTTTGCCCAGGGCTCAAATACAAATTGTTCTTCGCGGAACAAACATCCCGCCGCCACCATTTTACAGCCGTATTTCAGTCCCTGCTGCATATAGCGGAGCCAGAATTCATATTTTACAAAAACGGTTATGTCAGGCTGCACATAGCGGTACCACAATTTTGCATTGCGTTCAAAATCCAGGGGCAGATAAAAGACCCCATCGCAGGGGTAATCTTTCCGCTGCTCGAAGCCTGAGGGTGAAAAAAAGGAAATAACGATGCCCGTTTCAGGCTGCTCTTTTTTGAGGGCGTCCAGTAAGGGCCTGATCATTTCAAATTCGCCAAGCGATGCACAGTGAAACCAGATGCGTTTGCCGGCCTTTTTTGGCAGTGCCTTTCGCATCCTTTTTCGCCACTGCCAGCGCCCCTTGAGCATTTTACGTGCTTTGGGATGGAAAGGAGAGGCAATCAATAATCCCAGCAGGTACAGTGAAATCAACAGCGGATAAAACATCAGTCAAAATACTTGGGGTTGTCCTGAGCCTGCGATTTTAAACTCAATGGAATGATAATGCCTGCAGATATTCCGGTATAAAAATCAAAATGCAGACTATTGTCCGGTCCATAATCGCTGAAATTCCAGCTGCGACGGTTTTTGGTAAAACCCTGTGCAACGTCTAAGCTAGCAAACAGACTGATGGTTTCCGGATTGAGGTAATGCCAGCGAAAATGCTGCACCAACTGTAATCCATTGGTGAGCCTGTCATATCCTTTGGTGTATTGGCCTTCCAGTTGCGGTGTCCTGCCGGCATCGAACTGCATTTTTACGTAATGCTGCATAAAGCCCGCACCCAGAGCAACTTCAAACTGTCCGGGTTTTCCCGGTTTTCCGCCAAAAAGCTTGCCTGCGGTTAAGGTGGTGGCATTGCCACGCATGTAGTAGCGAATGATGGTGGGAAAGCCGTTTTGGTCCAGTATTTCACCACTCGGACCAAGTACGTCACCAAACAAATTGCTGTACTTTACCTTGTTACCCCAGAATGGCATGTGGTTAATCCCAACGGTGATATTGCTCCCTGATTTGTAATACAATCCCACGGGGAGGCTTGCAAACTGTGGAAACCCTTTGGCCAGATCGGCGCCGGTGAGGTAAAAACCACCTCCTACGCGCAACAGCAGAAAAGAGCCACTTCCGGGAGCAGGCGCAGGACCCTGCACCGGTTGCGCACGCAGTGTTCCGGAGAAAATAATTAAAGCAACGACAAGAATTAGACGCATTTCTTTTGCGAATCTACGCGATTTATGCCTGAGCGTGTGCAACAATAAAGTCAGATATTGTGGATATAAAGTCAGCCGGATTGTCGGCATGAACCCAGTGACCCGCGGAAGGTATGGTTTCCAGCTCCGCATTCGGGAAAAAGTTGAGAATGTTGTTCATGTCTTCGTCTTTGATATAGCCGCTTTTTTCACCGCGGATAAACAAGCATGGCCCGGCATAGCCTCTGGACAGGTGTAAGTCGCCGATGATATCAGGGTAGTGCTTTTCCAGTGCGTCAATGTTGATTTTCAACTGATAACCACCACCGGGTGTGGGTTCCAGGTTTTTTAGCAGAAACTGCCGAACCGCGGGGTCGGGTGCGTAAGGCTCAAAAAGGCTTTCGGCTTCTTTTCGGCTTTGTACTGCACTGAAATTAATTTCCCGGAATGCTTTGAAATAATCACCGTGTCCCGCAGGATAGGCTTTTGGGGCAATATCAACGACAATAAGGCCAGCCACCATTTCAGGATACCTCTCTGAAAACAGCATGGCTGTTTTGCCACCCATACTATGGCCTAAAATTATGGCTTTTTCATCGCCAAGGTGTGCCATAAGATGCTGTAAATCTTCGCTCATGGCCTCAAATGATGCATCGTCATCGTGAAAACTGCGTCCGTGATTGCGTGCATCTACAGTAATCACCCTGCAGGATTTACTCAAAATCCCCGCTGCATAATGCCAGTTGTCCAGCATGCCGAAGATGCCGTGAAGTATATAAACTGCCGGGCCTGAATCGCCGTAAATGCGGTGGTTTGGAATCGCTGACATCCTTTGTGCAAAGGTATTTCACAGTGAGCTATAAATAGCAATAAAGTGGTGTTAGAAAAAAATATGCGCATCTTTGTGGCGCATACCCTAATATTGTAAAGAAAAACTATACATGTATATGAAAAATACAGTAAAAACATTGAGCTATATCCTTGGATTAAGCATGGCGTTGTTCTCGTGTTCAGTTGAGCGCAATTCAGTGACCCGCGGAGGCGAATCCTCCTATGGAATTGGTTCCGGGGTGGCCGGTGCGCACAAGTCATCCAAGAAAATGACACCGGTGGCTGAATCCGATGCGGCAGGTATCGCTGAAGAACAGCATGACAGCAAAACAGCGGTTGTGAACGAAACTATGGCTGTGGCCTCAATGAAGCCCGCCTGCGAAACAACCTCCCCTAAAGTGAATTCTGCCAATACCGTAGCACCTGCTTTTGCTGCATTGCCCAAGCTGGTTAAGAAATTCAGCAACATGAATCGCGTAAACAGCGTAAACAAGAGCATGAATACACCCGCTATCTCAACTGCTGCCAAGGGCGAAAGCAAAAGCTGGTACTGGACTATTTTTCTGTGTTTCTTCTTTGGAGTTTTGGGAGCACACCGCTTTTACCTGGGTTACAACTGGCAGGGATGGGTGCAGCTCTTTACACTCGGTGGTCTGGGCATTTGGTGGCTGATTGATTTTGTGAGAATTCTGATGCGCAAACTCGAACCCCGCTGCGGTATTTACGAGGATATTTAAAACGTAAAAACATAAACTAAAAAAGCGGCCCGGTGCCGCTTTTTTAGTTTATCCGTATGGTTTGTGAACAAGATGTGAAAAACGATATGGTAGAATATTGACTAAAAAATAAAAAATATTTCTTATGTTTGAAAATACCAAATTTATAATATTATGAAAAAAGTAATCACCAAATTCGCACTGTTGCTGGTTGCCGGCACCGTGTTCGTCTCATGCTCCGTAGAAAGAAACGCCATCAGCCGCGGTGAAGCCGGCTACGGTATTGGTTCCGGCATTGCATCCGGCACCAAAAGCAAACAAGTCAAAACCATGGCAGCGCAGGAAGCTGTTGTTGTGGAAGAAGCCATGACTGCTGCCACTCCGGAGGTTGCTGTTCCTGTTTCTAATGAAAAAACGGTAGCCGTTTCCTCTGCTGTTGTTTCTGAAGCAAAAACACCAGGAACTGTGGTTCGTTCTGTAAAGAAACTCAACGTAGTGACTCCTGCAAAAGCGATACAAACCCTGGCTGAAAAGAGTGTGAAAAAATCTCCCGCAGCGGCTGCTGAAAAGAATGGTGGTTCCAAGAGCTGGCTCATAGCAGTGTTGCTGGCATTTTTCGTGGGTGTTTTTGGCATACACAGATTCTATCTGGGTTATACCTGGCAGGGTGTAGTTCAATTGCTGACATTTGGCGGATTCGGTATTTGGGCATTTGTTGATTTTATCAGAATTATCATTCGTGATCTTCAGCCCAAAGATGGCAGTTACGAGGATTAAATATCAAGATTATAACATAAAAAAAGCGGCCTTGGCCGCTTTTTTTATGTTATGAATTCAGGTTGTTAGTTCAATACGGTTTCAACCGGTGTATACTCCAGATTGAAGGCTTCTGCAACACCTTTGTACACCACTTTACCGTTTACTACATTCAAGCCCAGGCAAAGTTCTTTGCTCTTGCTGCAGGCGGCTTTCCAGCCCTGGTTGGCCAATTGAATGGCATAGGGCAGCGTTGCGTTGGTCAACGCCAGTGTGCTGGTATACGGAACAGCTCCGGGCATGTTGGCTACGCAGTAGTGTAGCACGTTGTCCACTACATAAACGGGTTCTGCGTGCGTGGTAGGTTTGCTGGTTTCGAAGCATCCGCCCTGATCGATGGCCACATCCACAATCACAGCGCCTTTACGCATGGTAGACAGCATATCTTTGGTGATCAGCTTGGGTGCTTTCGCTCCGGGTATCAGTACACCGCCAATAACGAGATCTGCGGTTTTTACAGCTTGTCTGATGTTGTAATTGCTGCTGAACTGAGTATCAACATTGGCAGGCATGATATCGTCCAGCTGGCGCAAACGCGGCAGGCTGATATCCATGATGGTTACATGTGCTCCCATACCTGCGGCAATTTTCGCAGCCTGCGTTCCCACAATTCCACCACCCAGCACCAGCACGTCTGCAGGTTTTACGCCGGGAACACCGCCCAGCAATACACCTCTGCCACCCATGGGTTTTTCGAGGTATTTGGCACCTTCCTGCACGCTCATGCGGCCTGCCACTTCGCTCATGGGAATCAGCAATGGTAGGCTGCGGTCGGCTTTTTCTACGGTTTCGTAGGCCAGACAAACCGCATTGCTCTTTATCATGGCATGGGTGAGGGGCTCATAGCTGGCAAAGTGAAAATAGGTAAACAGCAGCTGGTTGGGTCTAATCAGGCTGTATTCGCTTTCAATGGGCTCTTTTACCTTGATGATCATCTCGGCAATGCCATACACTTCTTCAATCGTAGGCAGCAGCTTTGCGCCGGCCTCGGTGTATTCTGCATCGTCAAAACCACTGCCGATACCTGCGCTTGCCTGCACATATACCGTGTGTCCGTTTTTTACAAGTTCGCTTGCGCCTGAGGGCGTTAAAGCCACCCGGTTTTCATTGTTTTTGATTTCCTTAGGTACTCCGATAATCATAAGTAAAAGTGCCGCAAAGATACTCACCTTTGTGCTTCTCTCACAAACCCGTGTATTGTTCCGTTAAATAATGCCTATTTTTGCCCTGTGAACGCGAACTGGCTTCAAAAGTATGCCTTGAATCTGGGATGGTTTCTTTTGATTTTGGGAGGCATTTCCCTGCTTGACAGAGGAATGTGGGCTTATGCAGGCATGTTGATGCTTTTCGGTGGTTTGCTGAATATGGTTAATGCCCTGCGGCTGCTTTATTTGGGCAAAAAAACCTGGTTGCTTTCCCCTGAAAACATGTATTGGTTAAACTTGACAGGAATTTTGTTGCTGTCACTGGGGCATGTTTTTACCGTCAAAAAGGGAATTTCATGGGAACTGCTGGGTTTTCTGGCAGTCAGTGCGGTATTCCTTTTTGCTGCCAAATCCAGAGCCGGCAGCCTGCAGCAGGCGGCTTCCAAAAAAGCTTCAGCGAAGCGATAATTCACGCAACAGCCCGGCTGTGCTGCGGTTCAAAATCTGATAAACATCCTCAAATCCCTCCGGTCCGCCATACCATGGATCAGGCACTTCCATGCCGGTTTGTTGTGAATCCCATTTGCGCATCAGATGGACTTTTTCGTGGTGCTGTGTATTTGTGCTTAATGATTTTACGTTCTGCGCATTGCTATCGTCCATTACCACAATCAGGTCAAATTGTTCAAAGTGGTCAAGGGTGAATTTTTTTGCACTGTGCTTGAAAATCAGCCCATTTTCCCGAGCGTTTTGCAGGGTGCGGCTGTCGGCATTTTCACCTGTATGGTGGCCACTGGTTCCCGCGCTGTCAGCGTGAACAAGGTGATCAAGCCCGTTATCTTTTACATGCTTTTCAAACAAGGCCTTTGCCAGCGGGGAGCGGCAAATATTGCCAAGGCAAACAAACATTACCTTGTATTTGGGTTGTGTCATCACGTAAAATTACATCCAGCCCATCTCTGTGCGGGTTTTATTTTTGGTGTTGCATTTGCTGCGGCTTGCCCCGCAGGAAGCCAGGGCAACCAGGATCAAAATCCCTCCGGCGACCCATGTGAATGTGTATTTGCCCATACTTTTTATAACGCAAAAGCAGGAATAAAATTGTGCATATGATACCCCATTTTTATAGCCCGCACTTTTGCATGGTTTTTTTATCAATTCCGTCTTTGTGAAGCATAACCGATATGGTTTTTAGACGAAAATACGCTTCACTTACATACAGGTAACCACCGCAGTAATTGCCGCTGCCCCAGCTGTTTTTAACCTTGAAATAGCGTGTTCCGTTCTGGTCGGTAAGCATTCCGGTAATGTGCATGCCATGGTCATCCGTGGTTAGTTGTCTATCGAATTCATCCTGACGCAGTTCCGGTGTAATCTGTTTTTCCGGGTAGGGCTGGTCAAAAGCCGAACCGCTTCGCATGGCGCCGGCATCATTGAAAAACCGGGAATCATCGCCCTTTTTCTTCACCAGGGTGTCGTTTACCGGAACAATTCCCAATCCGTCGCGAAACGAAAATCCTTTTTCGCTAACATCTGCCGCCCAGGCTACGCTGTAGCCATTCTTCAGCGCATTTACCGTCGCCTCTGTCAGCTCATCCAGTGGCAGGTTATGGGCCTGCTGCATGCTCCAGTTATCGGGAACTTCAATGGTAAAAGGCTTGTAATAGGGGTGGTGGGTGAAACTGGTCAGTGCAACATAGTCGTCCATTTTCAGTCCCAGTGATTCCGCAAAAGACGTAGGGGTGTACTCCTTGCCGCGGTATTGAAAGGTTTCAGGTACTTTTCCCAGATAGGCATCCAAAACCCCTTCCACTGCCCTGATCCATACTTTGCTGTAGGTTCCGCCGGGATTGGCTTTCAGCTTTTCCATCATGCCCTGCAGCAGGGCCAGCATTTCATCATGGTTGTGTCTGTTTTGACCATATTCCAGGCCTTTGTAAACCTCTTCCGGGACAATCCCGTATTTGCCTACAAGGTAGGGTATATCATGCCCTTCTCCGCCCTGTTCAAAGTTGCATTTTCCATTCATGCGAATGTAGTTGATGGCTTTCTCCACATAGCCCCGGCGCACTACATACATTTCGCTGAGGTCGTGCTTGCCTTTGCCGGTGCGTAGCAATTCGCTTTCCAGCATGCTTAGCGTGCTGAAACTCCAGCAGGCGGCTGTTTTGCACTGGTCTCTCACTTCAGTTCCCGCAAGGTCGTAAACGGACTTAAAAATATACTTACTGCCTGTTTTGTTGGTAAGGGTTACCTGCGCGTTCAGCGTTGAAAGCGAAAAAGCCAGCAAAGCCGGTATCAAGGTTCTCATAATGGCAAATGTAGTAAAACAGGATGTAACAGTGGCTTACTGATCCCGAAACGGCCTTCTTAAAACGTAGGTTTTGGGTTTGAAGAAATACTGTTTGTAGGCTTTCAGTATGGATTTTAGCAAAAAACTGCGCGTATATACCACGATGCTGTTTTCCATGGGTTCTGCACCCAGCGTACTTTTGATTTCCGTGGCGGTGCGGCCCAGCTGAATGGCATGAATATCTTTGCCTACGTTTCTGCTTATCAAATCCAGCATCAGCCTTTGATACAGGTGCCATTCCCTGGCTTGTTCGGCAAGGTAGCCTATGTGCATGGCAAAAACCTGATTACCGGTCGTTACCGCACTGAGAAATCCCATGACATTCCCTTGTGGGTCGCGGCAAAAAACCGTTTCGTAATTCCTGCCGTACGTTTTACAAAATCCTTTGATCAGTCCATGAAGGTTGGGGGGGAGTGCCAGCGTTTTTTTGGCCAGGGTTGCCGATAGAAGGTTAGCCATACATGCAATCTGCTCATCGGTTAATTCACTTCCCTCGAACCAGGCAGATTTCAGATGCTGGCTACATTGCAGCGCCTTGTTTACCCTGATGCGGTATTTGCTTTGCATGGCGCGGCTGTAATCTTCAAGCGATTTCCATTCAGGCCTGAGTTTCAGGCACATAAACGGTTCTGCCTGAAAAACAATGCCATCGGTGGTTTGAGGCACATCACTAAAGTTGCAGACAACCGTGTGGATATTATTTTCAACCAATACGGAACGGGCTTCTGTTTCCATGTGCTGCTCAAGCACCGACATGCCCGGAGTGCAAGGGTTGCCGGCAAACACCAGGCTGCCTTTGCGCAGCGAAGCATTGAAAAGTCGAAGTAATAATCTCGAAACGTATTTGCCGGTTGGCTTGCTGAATTCGGGAATGTACAGCTGAATGTCGCCATTATTGATTTTATCCTGCTGCAGTCTCTTGCCCAGTGTGGTTTCTACTGCTATTGCGGTACGCTCGCAAACCAATCCGGGTATGAAACAAAATGCAGACATGCCGCAAAGCTAACAAAAGTTGCGGGTATTGGTTTGTTAATCGGATAGTTCGGACTTTACAGCCGAATTCTGCGAAGTGACAGCATAGCAAAAATAATTTGCACGATATTTGAATCCTTATCTTGTGATGAAAAATACAATTCTTGTTTTGTGTGCCTTGGCCACGGCTACTGCAGCTATTGCGCAAAAAGACAAACAGAAGTCTGAAAAGAATGCCACAATATGGAAAGGTTATCCTGTGGCCAGGCAGCTGGCAACCTATAAAACCCTGCCGCTGAAGACAGATATTTCTTCGCTTAGCGAAGCGGAGAAGGAAACGCTGCGCCACCTCATCCGTGCAGCCAAAACAGCCGACGATATTTTCTGGATACAGGCCTGGGGCGATAAAAATGTGCTTTTAAGCGATGCCAAAAATGATACCGTGCGCCGGTTTATGGAGCTTAACTACGGCCCCTGGGACCGTCTAAACGACAATGGCCCTTTTGTGAAAGGGGTTGGAGACAAGCCCAAAGGTGCAAACTTTTATCCCAAAGACATTACCAGGGAGGAATGGAATAATTGGGACCACCTGGATAAAAACAATCCCTACACGATTGTTCAGCGCGATGTCAGAGGCAACCTGGTGATGGTGCCTTACCATCAGGCATATGAGGAGAAAATCCGGGAAATGGTAAAACATCTTTCACTTGCTGCCAATGCAATTCGCCCGGAGGACGAACAATTTGCCGGTTTTCTGGAAGAGCGCTGCAATGCACTGTCGCAAAGCGATTACAATAAAAGTGATATAGCCTGGCTGGGCTTGCTCAAAAACAGGCTGGATATTATCATAGGGCCAATTGAAAATTATGAAGATGAATTCCAGGGGGCCCGCACCGCATTTGAGTCATATGTGTTGATACGCGATATGGCCTGGACAGGCAAACTGGAAAGATATGTATCGCTGTTGCCTTCCCTGCAGCAAAGCTTGCCGGTGGCAACTGCCTACAAACCCGCACTGGCCATGAATTCTACTCAGCCGGTTGTTCCCGATGGGAATGCCGGGGTTCAGGCAATTGAGGTAAGCCCTGCGGTATCGGCACAGGCTGCCAGACCGGGCAGTTCACTTGCGGTTTTTGATGTGGTTTATTACGCCGGGCACAACAATGCAGGCAGCAAAACCATCGCCGTCAATTTGCCCAACGATGAAACCCTGCAGCAGGAATATGGAACCCGCCGCTCACAGCTGAAAAATGTAATGCAGGCCAAATTTGATAACATGGTAAAACCCATTGCGAACCTCATGTTAAGTGAAGCACAGGCAGCGAAGGTGAACTTTGATGCCTTCTTCAACAATGTCATGTTTCATGAAGTGGCGCACGGATTGGGTGTGAAAAATACGGTGAATGGAAAAGGAACGGTGAGGGAAGCACTGGGTGCCGGTTTTTCTCCCATTGAAGAGTGTAAGGCAGATGTGCTGGGTCTTTACATGATAACCAGATTGCTGGAAAGCGGCGACCTGGAAGGCAATGTGGAGGACTTTTACATCACATTTGTGGCAGGAACCTTCCGCAGCGTGCGCTTTGGTGCTGCTAGCGCCCATGGAAAAGCGAACATGATCATTTTCAACACCCTGGTTTCCAAAGGCGCCATCATCCGTCAGAAAGATGGCAAGTACACAGTAAAAGTGCAGGATATGAAAAAGGTCATCAGCAGCCTTGCCGCTGAACTGCTTACACTGCAGGGCGATGGAAATATGCAGGGCGTTGCCAATATGTTGGATACCCGCGCCGTTATATCGGATACCCTAAAAGCGGATTTGTCCGCCATTGAGAAGGCGGGCATTCCCGTAGACCTGATTTTTGAACAGGGAGCGGATGTGCTGGGTTTAGACAAATAATAATCAGACAGATAAATCAATGAGAATAAGATCCTGGATTTCCTTTTTTACAGTGGGTACCGCATTAACCCTGCTGGTTTTTTGCAGCAATAAAAAATTCACTGCCGGCGATTCACTGCTGGTGCGCGTTACCGGCATTCTCTCAGAGAAGCATTATGCGCCGGTCAAAATCAACGATGATTTTTCCAAAAAACTGTATGACAATGTTTTGGAAAAACTGGACGATGATAAGCATTTTTTTACCCAAGAAGACATCAAAAAACTGGAAAAATACCAGTATTCACTGGATGATCAGATCAAAGCAGGGCGCTATGATTTCTATGACTCTGCCTGGAATATTCTGATGAACCGCCTGACCCTGCTGGAGGCCCATTTCAATGCCACACTGGATAAGCCCTTTAATTATGAACAGAATGCCACTTACACGGTTCGTGAAACCACGGAAAAATACCAGCCCAATATCAAAGCCCTGAAAGATGACTGGACCTTGTGGCTTCAGTATCAGACGGTGGATAGGCTTTACCGCAAACAGGAGGCGATGCGCAATGCCAAAGATTCCGCAGGTAAGAATTCCAAGCCGTTTGATACGCTTGAAACCAAAGCCCGTGAAGAAACCCGCAAGTTTTGCACAGACTGGTTCAAGCGCTGGCGTAAAATGGATAAACGCGATAAAATATCATTTTATGTAAACACCATAACCGAGTTGTACGATCCCCATACGAATTACTATCCACCCGAAGACAAAGCCAATTTCGATATCAGCATGACCGGCAAACTGGAAGGTATCGGTGCCACGCTGTCAGAGCGCGATGGTTACATCAAAGTGGAGCGAATTGTGCCAGGGAGTGCCAGTTACCGCCAAGGCGAACTGAAAGCCGGAGATTTGATTATTAAAGTGGGGCAGGGTGCCGCAGAGCCTGTAGATGTGGTGGATATGAAACTGGATGACGCCATTCAGCTCATTCGCGGCAAGAAAGGAACAGAAGTACGCCTTACGGTGAAAAAGCCCGATGGGTCCATCAAGGTAATCCCAATCATCCGCGAGGTAGTGGTCATTGAGGAAAGCTATGCGCGCAGCGCCATCATTGAATTTGGCGGTAAAAAAATGGGCATCATCCAGTTGCCTAGTTTTTATGCGGATTTCAGTGAGAAGGGCCGCGGCCGTCACTCATCGCAGGATGTGTACATGGAGCTGCTGAAACTTCAGGATGCAGGTGCTGAGGGTATTATGCTCGATCTGCGCAACAATGGCGGCGGCTCTCTCGCCGATGCTATTGACATGGGTGGGCTGTTTATCAAGGAAGGTCCCATTGTGCAGGTGCGTGAGCCGCGCGGTGGGGTTGACGCTCCCGGCGATCCCGATCCCAATATTGTATACAGCGGACCGCTCCTCATACTCACAAATACCTACAGCGCTTCTGCAAGCGAAATTCTGGCAGCGGCCATGCAGGACTACAAACGCGCCCTGATCGTAGGTTCGAAAAGCACGTTCGGAAAAGGTACCGTTCAGACCTTTATCCCTATTGGCGGCGGGAGCTCTGCCGACTTTCCGCGCGGATTTGGTCAGCTCAAAGTAACCATTCAGAAGTTTTACCGTATTAATGGAGGTACCACCCAGCTTAATGGAGTAACCCCCGATGTTATCATCCCGGATTTATACGATGAAATCCCCCAGGGCGAACGCGAAATGAAGCACCATCTGGCTTTCGACAAAATTAAACCTGCCTCCTACACACCTTTCACTGCTGCCCATTTGGCGCAGTTTCCTGCTGCCGTGCAGGCCGCTAAAAGCAGGATTGCCGGCTCCGAACACTTTAACAACGTTCAAAAAAGATCAAAGAGCCTGGCAGCCATGCGCGATAGCTACACATGGAGCCTGAACCTGAAGAAGTACACAGCCCAGCAAAAGGCACTCAAAGATGAGGAAAAACGCTTCTCCGACAGCGCCTACAAACCCATGGACCGCAAAATTGAAGCGCTGCTCTCTGACCTGGAAGAAGTGAAAGGGGATGCCGCTCGTGAAGCCCAGCGCAAGGAGTGGCTGAAAATGTATGCGAAGGACGCCTGGCTGGATCAGGCCATTCTAATGATGCAGGATCTGCTAAAATAAGTGATCAGTCGCGCCACAGCGGTGTGAACAGAATGCCGGACAGCACGAGAACCAAAAAGTTTAGGGCTGCCAGCAGCATTAAGTCTTTGTATACCGAACTGACAAGCAAAGGCTGCAATGCCTTCTGACTCGCCTGCATCCCAACCAGAATCATGGGTAAAATGACAGGCAAGGACAAGACGGGTGCAACAATTCCGGGCTGATGGGTTTTACCAGCAATAGCAGAAATCATAGTGAATATGGTAGAAATGCCCAGTCCGGTGAGGAATAAAGCAGCCATGTAAACCATGCCATGCTGCACCGGATAGCCGAGCAGGAGCGAGAAAACCAACAGGTTTAATACACTGAAAACAGCCATGAGCAGGCCATGATAAGTGATTTTGGATAGCACTGTCATAAAGGGTGAAGCCAGCTGATTTAGATAAATCCAGCGGCTACGGGAAACACTAGTAAAACCGCGGGAAATAGACTGAAACGTGCTGAAAATGAGTGAAATCCAAAACAGGCTGTTCCAGGTTTTTATTTGTATGTTGCTGTTTCCCAAATAACATAGCATTCCTATGGTAAGCAGCTGCAGCATCGCGGCAGACAGAAAAAAGGGCTTGCGCAAATCGGCTGCAATCTCATTGTTTACCAAAATCCAAAACCTTCGAATACCGTTTTGCATGCAGAAATTCTGTTTTACCTTCGCGAAGGTAATTCAATCATCGATTATTATAACGAAACCAACGCCAATACCTTTTTAATGCCTCACTTTAAGAAAATACTGATTGCCAACCGCGGTGAAATAGCCATTCGCGTTATGCGCACCTGCCGGGAGCTTGGCATCCCAACCGTGGCGGTCTATTCCGAGGCCGATAAACAGGCACTCCACGTGCGGTATGCCGATGAATCTTACTGCATTGGAACAGCGGCTTCTTCCGATAGTTACCTTCGCCAGGACCGTATTCTTGAGGTCATCAAAAAAGCCGGTGTGGATGCAGTTCATCCCGGTTATGGTTTTCTGAGTGAGAATGCCACTTTCGCCCGTCTCTTGCGCGAAAATGGGATTACCCTGATAGGCCCGTCACCGGAAAGCATGGATATGATGGGGGATAAAATCCGCAGCAAACAGGCGGTTGAGAAATATGGTGTTCCGCTGGTTCCTGGCATCAACGATGCCATCACGGATGATGCTGCGGCCTTGCAAATTGCAAAACAGGTAGGTTTTCCTGTGCTGGTAAAAGCCAGTGCCGGAGGCGGCGGAAAAGGAATGCGCGTGGTGTATGCGGAAAATGAATTCGCACAGGCTGTGCAAACCGCCAGGAGCGAGGCCAGAAGCGCCTTTGGCGATGACAGTGTATTTATTGAAAAATACGTGAGCGGTCCCAGGCACATTGAGTTTCAGATTATGGCCGATACCCATGGAAATGTTTGCCACTTGTTTGAACGGGAATGCAGCATACAGCGACGCCATCAAAAACTGGTAGAAGAGGCTCCCAGCGCAGTGCTTACACCTGAATTAAGAAACCGCATGGGTGAAGCAGCCGTAAACGTGGCCAGGGCCTGCAACTATACCGGTGCCGGAACGGTTGAGTTTTTGCTCGGAGATGACGGGAATTTTTACTTCCTGGAAATGAATACGCGTCTGCAGGTGGAACACCCCGTTACAGAATGCATCACCGGTCTTGATCTGGTAAAAGAACAAATAAAGGTGGCCGCCGGCCTGCCACTCAGCTTTTCGCAGGAATCGCTGAAAATAAATGGCCATGCGGTAGAACTGCGGGTGTGTGCTGAAGATCCCCGCAACAACTTCCTGCCAAGCGTGGGTACCCTCACCGATTATGCCATACCCAAAGGGCCGGGATTACGCGTGGATGACTGCATGGAAGCCGGCATGGAAATTCCTATTTTTTATGACAACATGATTTCCAAACTCATCGCCTGGGGCGAAGACCGTGAAACTGCCATAGCAAGACTCATTCGCGCTATCGATGAATACAGAATTACCGGTATTGAAACCACACTTGATTTTGGAAAGTTTGTACTCAATCATCCTGACTTCAGGGCAGGAAAATTCGATACGCATTTTATCGCCAAGCACTACAACCCGGAGGAGCAAACAGGAGAAGTGCTCTCAGCAGAAGAGCAAAGCGCGGCAGCCATGGCAGCCGTAGCCTTTTTCCAGGGTTCAAAGGCAGCCTCCGAAGTTCCCGCAGCCTCTGCCACGGAAAGCGCCTGGCTGAAAAATAGGAAAAGTTATTATTCTTAAGCGCTGAAGGCATGAAATCCGAACACCATGCCGTATTGATTGTGGATGATTTTCATCCTTTGCTGATGGATACCCTCACGGCTTCGGGAATTTCTTTTGTGTATGAACCGGCAGCAGATAGGGCGCGCATCCTGGAATTGCTTGAGAATGATTTTACCGGTTTGATTATTCGAAGCAAAACACGCGTAGACAAAGAATTACTCCAGGCTTCCTCCCGGTTAAGGTGGGTAGCACGCGGTGGTTCCGGCATGGATAATTTGGATGAAAAAACAGCATCTTTGCTGGGAATAGAATTGTTTAATGCAGCTGCGGCCAATGCGGATGCCGTTGCCGAACACACAGTGGGAATGTTGCTTTCGCTGCTTCATAATCTGTCCCGCGCAGATGCGGAGGTGAGAAGCCGTATTTGGCGGCGCGAAGAAAACCGGGGAACAGAGTTAAAAGGGAAAACCGTGGGCATCATCGGATTTGGTAATACCGGAAGTGCGGTTGCGCAGTACCTGCAAGGCTTTGGGGTAAATGTCATCGCCTACGATAAATATAAGCAAAATTTTGGAAACATACAAGTAAAAGAGGTGAATTTGAGCGAATTACAGCAGGCGTCAGATATCATTACACTGCATGTGCCATTGACCGATGAAACCCGGTACATGGTAAATGAATCTTTTATTAAAAAATGCCGCAAGCCCTTTTATCTGTTGAATCTTAGTCGTGGGGATATTGTCAAAACCACCGATGTGATTGAAGCTATGGAAAATAACCATATCGCCGGATTTGCCGCCGACGTGCTGGAGAATGAACGGTTGCAAAAGTTTACCGAAGCAGAAAATAAATGGTTTAATGCGCTTGTTCAGAATCCCCGCGTGGTTCTTGCCCCCCATATTGGAGGTTGGACCCATGAAAGCTACCGCAAAATTTCTGAGGTTCTGGCTGCTGAAGTGTGCAGGCGAATGTCATTGTAAAGTCAAGTGAAATGTTGTTTTGTCACAGCATTGTTGCTTTAAGCCTGTAATTCAATCTTTTTGTCACAAAAAAAGCAGGTTTTTGCCACCTTAATTTATCGGTTTGTTAAATCGTTGTTTTTTGGGTAAACTTGCAAACGAAACTCCGGATAAAAAGCAGGGTTTCATCGACTAAACGAAAAAGACATATGAACAGAACTATACTTAAGTTTCTTTTTGTAACCATCCTCAGTCTCAGCGCGGCAGCAGCCAAGGCACAAACCAGCTTTGCCGACTTCCGCGTAAAGGTGACTTTTAAAGGTGCATCCGTTTCGGGTGCCGTTATCAAAATGTCCAAGAATGACATTCTGGTAAAAACCGACACCACGGACAGCGATGGTTATTGTGTATTCCAAACCCTGGATCCAGGAACCTATGAAATGGAAGTGGAAAAGGGCGGCTACAACCCGGTTAAACTAGAGATTCCCCTCTCAGCAGGTCTGAACCCCCAGCAGGATGTTTCACTTACCCAGGGAATGGGAACGCTCGTAATTACCGGTGTTGCCAAGAAATCTCCGGTTGATCTCATCAAAAATGAACGTTCCGTGTCCAACAAACAGCTGCTGCAAGGCAGTCAGCGCGGTCTGAATGCGGTAATCTCCACCAACGCTGCAGTGGTAGCCACCACGCAGGGTGTTTCGGTAAGGGGGACCCGCGCAGATGGTAACGGAACCTTCATTGACGGTATGCGTGTGATTGGTTCAGGCGCACTGCCTACACTTGGAACAGATGCAATTGCTGCCAATATTGGTGGTATTCCTGCCATGTACGGTGACCTTACCGGTGGTGCTTTCAGCTACACCTCTCGCGGCGCTACAGCCAAATTGGTTACCGCTGTGGAAGGGATTACCTCACAGGGGCTCGATCCTTTCGGATATAATACAGTGGAAGGTTTTGTGTCAGGTCCACTCTGGAAAAAGAAATACAAGGACGAAACTGGCACCACCAAAGAGTTGGTAAAGCTCGGTTTTGTTCTGAACGGAAATCTGGGTTACTTCAAAGATCCTGCGCCCACCCGCACAGGTGTGTATGTGGTAAAAGAAGATAAACTCCGTGAACTTGAGGAAAATCCGCTGATGATGACCCCCAGTGGTTTCATACACCGTGGTTCTTATCTGCGCGAAGATGATTTTGAACGCCTGAAAGCACGTCCAAATTCTCCTTTGTATCAGGGCAATTTTATAGGTAAACTGGAATTCCGCCCCAACAACCAGGTAACCGTAACAGGCTATGCTTCTTATTTCTACAGCCAGGGTCTTGCAGCCAGCAACTCTGTGATGAACTTCAAGAACAACGCCCGCTCAGACAACTCTACATTCAGAAGTTATCTGCAATTCACCCAGAACTTTAAGGTAGATAAAAACAGCAGCATTAAAAGTGCTTTCTATACGGCACGTCTGGAATACCAGGATGCATCGGGTATGGGTCGCGATGCCAACCACCTGGACAACATATTTGATTATGGTTATGTGGGAACTTTTCAGTCGTTCCCCATGCCAGTATTCCAATACTCCAATTATGACGGTCAGCAGAATCCAAATAAAGATCCACGCACTGTTACAGACCAGTTTGGCAATACTGTGCAGCTGAGAAACTACTGGGAGCTCGTAGGTTATTCTGATACCTTAATGACTTTCACCCCCAGCAATCTCAATCCACTGAGGGCCCGCTACACGCAAAATGTTTATGACTATTATGCCAGCCGTGGTTTCAGTGTAAGGAATTCATCCCAGGTGATTCAAAGCCAGGGGCTGATGAACGGATTTAACCCCAATAATATCTATTCTCTGTGGGGTACTCCCGGCGGTATTACCAGCGGATTCAGTAAAAATCAATCTCAGCGTTTTTCGCTGTTTGCTATTGGTCAGATGCAGGTTAAGCCCAAGACTGTGGGTGGACGTGAACGTACCCCCCATGACCTGCAGGCGGGTATTTACTACGAACAGCAAATCTCACGGGGCTACGGTCTAAACGCAAATGGTCTTTGGGTTTTGATGGGCCAGCTGATGAACCGTCATATCTCTGAATTGGATCGCAACAACCCTATCCTTAGTTATGATGCAAACGGTATTTTCACCGATACTGTACGTTACAATCGCCTCATTAACTATGCCGACCAAAGCAATTTTGACCGCTCTTTCCGCAACAAACTGATTTCTCAGGGAGCCCGTGATGTTTATGGAAACGCGGTAGATGAGCGCACTTTCGTGGATATCAACAGCTACAAACCCGGTGATTTCTCCATTAATATGTTTACGGCCGATGAGCTACTTAACAATGGTAACGGCATAGTAAACTATTTTGGTTATGATCACATGGGCAATAAAGTGTTCAGAAAGCCTGCCATTGAAGAGTTTCTGAACGATCCAACAATGCGCACTATTGGTGCCTTTAGACCCGTTTACATGGCTGCCTGGTTGCAGGACCAGTTTCAGTTTAAAGACCTTGTTTTCCGCTTAGGTCTGCGCATGGAAAGCTACGATGCAAACCAGTTTGTGCTGAAAGATCCTTATACCCTGCATCCGATTCGCACAGCTGCTGAGGTTAAACAAATCAATGGTCTTGAAGTAAATCATCCTGGCAACATCGGCAGCAACTATGCTGTATATGTAAACGACCTGAAGTCTCCAACCAAAATTGTTGGTTATCGCAATGGAGACCGCTGGTATAATGCAGATGGCAGTGAGCAGCGTAACCCTGAGTTCCTGGCCAACCAAACTTCAAACGGACGAATTGCTCCTTACCTGGTAGCAACCAATACGGATAGCCTCGTGCTCGGAAAAGACGCCTTACGCGACTTTACCCCTGCCCTGAATTTCCTTCCCCGCATTTGGTTCAGCTTCCCGCTGGAACCCGGTCGCAAAACATTCTATGTGAGCTATGACGTTCTGGCGCAAAGACCTAACAGCGGTGCTTCATTCCTTACCATAGATGAACTGTATTACCTCAAAAACCGTCAGGGTGCTACCATCTCAAACGGTGATCTGAAAAGCCGTGTTAAAACCGACTACGAAGTGGGTTACAAACAACTCTTTGGCCGCAAGAAGAACAAAGGTCTTGAAATGGCAGCTTCTTACTCAGAAATCCGCCGTGATTTTGGTCTGTACCAGATTGCCCAAGGCTTCCCTGTTACCTACACTACCTTCCGCAACATTGATTTCGCAACCATCACCGGTTTCCGCGGAACTTTCGTTATGGAAGAAATAGGTCCCCTGAGCCTGCTCGCCAGCTACATGATGCAGTTTGCAGATGGTACAGGTTCTAATATCAACTCTCAGGCTGCACTGATTGCCAGTAATCAGCCAAACCTGAGAAATGTGATTCCGCTGGGCGAACTGGATATCCGTCACAACGTTAAATTATCAGCAACCTGGGCCTGGGGCGGAGGTAAAGACTTTAAAACCAAAAAGAACCTTTACAATGGTCCAATCGTAGGCGGAAAAGAAATCTTCAAGTTTACCAGCTTCAACATCATTGCCAACGCTTACAGTGGCGCTCCTTACACCCCCACAACCCGACCTGTTCAGATAGGTGCAGTTGACAGAGCGCAAATTAAAGGTGTTCCATTCGGAGCCCGTCTTCCCTGGCAGCAAACTATTGATATCAATATTACCAAAGGTTTCAGCCTGAAGCGTTCCGGCAAAGACAATCCACTGCAGTTGAATGTTTTCTTGTGGGTACAGAACGTACTCAACACCAGAAATGTTGTGGGTGTGTTTCCCTTTACAGGTCAGCCCATGGATGATGGTTTCCTGAACTCTCAGGCTGGTCAGCTGCTGGTTCGCAACCAGATTGATGCCCAGAGCTACACCGATCTCTACAAAATCCTGTTGAATTCTCAAACCGGCAATTTTGGTGCCCCCAGAAATGCCCGTTTAGGTATACGTATGAATTTTAATTAATGTTTTACTTCAATTACAGAAATCAAATGAAAACCAAGCAATTGAAAAGTGTCCTGTTTGTGGCCACTGCCTTGTTGTCTGCTGCAGCTCATGCCAGACCTGTGGTGGGAACTTCAAGGATTCGTCCTACACAAAGCAACGACCAGCGTCTTGTCATGTTCGCAAATACCTGCGAGCCGGCCTCTACCAGTGCTGACCTTGATATAAACAACGTTAGGACCAAACTCCTTAACGGCGGTGATATGTGGTGGGATTTGAATAATCCCAAATATGAAATTCCTAAGGTTACGGACCCCAATGCCGTGCGCAAGCATTCTCTGTTTTCCGGTGCCATTTGGATTGGAGGCAGGGATAACGGAGGCAGCTTAAAACTGGCAGCCATGACCTACCGTCAGCGCGGATCAGACTTCTGGCCCGGACCGCTTGATACAACAACCGCGGCTACCGATCCTGTACGTTGTAAAAATTACAACCGTATGTGGAAGGTTACCCGCGACGACCTGGAGCAGTTTGAAGAGAGTAAATTTATTTCTCAAACCAACGATATCCGCGAGTGGCCCGCTGGCAGAGACCGCGCAACAAAGACCGGAAATGAAGCCCGTTACCTGGCACCATTTAAGGATATTGATAATGACGGCGTTTATGAGCCTGATTTAGGCGAACATCCTGTTCTTGACGAAAGACGTCCGGTAAGCGAAAATGGCGTTGACCGTCAGCCTGACATGTTCATTTGGTGGGTGTTTAACGACCGTGGCAATATTCACTCAGAAACCCAGGGTCAGCCTATTGGTGTGGAATGTCAGACAACCGGTTTTGCATTTGCTACCAACGATGAAGTAAACAACATGACCTTTTACACAACCAAAATCATCAACCGCGGTTTCACTACCCTGAATGATTGTTACATGGGTCAGTGGGTAGATGCAGATTTGGGTAACTATGCAGATGATTATGTAGGCTGTGACGTAAACAGAAGCCTTGGCTATTGCTACAATGGTGATGATGACGATGAAGGTGTATTGGGTTATGGATTGAATCCTCCTACTATCGGTGTGGATTATTTTGAAGGTCCTACAGATACTGCAGGCAAGCAAATGGGATTGAGCCACTTTATGTATTACAATAACGATGCTGATCCCATTCGCGGTAACCCTGACCTGGCTCCAGAATTTTATAATCTGTTGCAGGGCAAATGGCTTGGTGGACAAACCGTTACCCGCGGCGGAACTGGATTTGGTGGCAGCCAGCCTGCCAAATATATGTTCCCCGATGATACCGATCCGGATTACCTTGGAAGTAGCTGGACTGAAAAATCAAGCGGTAACAAGCCCGGTGATCGTCGTTTTATTCAAAGCACAGGTCCTTTTGAATTGAAAAGAGGGCAGGTTCAGCGCATTACCGTGGGCGTGGTTTGGGCAAGAACAACCAGTGGCGGTGCCCTCGGTTCTCTTAACTTGCTAAAACTCGCTTCAGACAAGGCTCAGACACTGTTTAACAATAACTTTAAAATCCTTGATGGACCAAATGCACCGGATGTCGAAATTCAAGAGTTAAACCAGCAACTGGTACTCAAACTGCTGAATACCGGCTCTGATAAGGTAGAAGCATACCAGGAAACGTATAAAGATGCGAATAACCAAACCAAAACATACAAGTTTGAGGGTTACATGATTTATCAATTAAAGGATGGAACTGTTAATACCGGCGATCTTGAAAATATTGATAAGGCTCGTCTGTTGTTCCAATGTGATATCAAAAACAACAGAGCCCAAATCATCAATAAAGTATTTGACCCAAAACTGGCAACCCTCATTCCTGTAGAAAAGGTGGACGGTGCCGACAAGGGCGTGCAGCATAGCTTCAGCATTAAAACGGATTTATTTGCTACAGGTTCCAATACAGATTTGGTTGACTTCAAACCTTACTATTACATGATACTTTCGTATGCTATCATTTCGGATGATCCCCTACAGGTTGATCCTAACCAATTCTTGGCGGGTCGCAGAAATATTAAAGTTTACCGAGCAGTTCCGCATAAAACAGAACCCGAAAACTTTGGAACAGCGCTGAACAGCAGTTACGGTAGCGGGCCTAAACTGACCAGAATTGAAGGTCGCGGTAATGGTGGAAACGTGCTCGAGTTTACCAAAGAAACCATCAATGAGATTCTGAACAACGGCTTCAGCAACAACCCCACCTACATGGGTGGTATGGGCCCTGTTACTGTAAAAGTAGTTGATCCTTTGAAGGTTCCCAATGCAAAATTTGAGCTGTATTTCAAAGAGCGCACTGCTTCCAATGGAACATTGCTCCGCGATTCAATGACAGCCAATGCTTACTGGGTACTGGTAAATAAGACCACCGGCGACACCATCGCAGGCGACACCACCATTGCTACCAAGTTTGAATCTCTTCAGGGCCGCCGCTTTGAAATCCCTGCCAAGGGAGCGAATCGGAGGGTGTTTAACAACGCCAATCCGGGTGTGACTATAGCAGACTGGGGTCTCAGTATCGAGATTAATCAGGTAAAAAATCCAGGTGAAAACGCAGAAGCTGATCCTTCAAATAGCATGATTTCATGGTCTGTTGAATGGGAAGATAATGGCAAACAATGGCTCACTGCCGTTACTGATAATGACGCGCAAAGTACTGCCACCAGCGGTGCACTCTGGCAAAACTGGATTCGTTCCGGCACCAATGGTCGCGGTTCAACTTTCGATGGTCATCTGCATGACTTCACCGATGCCGGTGGAAACTCACTGGATCCGGGTCAGGCTTATGAAAGAATCTGGAACGGCCGTATAGCTCCTTATGCACTAGCTGCCCGTACTGCATTCAATCCGAGCAACGGCCGCAATACTTATGGTTTTGCCTGGGCAAGCAGTGGTACTACGGATAATCCAATGTCTGAGATTGCCAGCATCGAACTGGTGATTACCAAAGACAGAAGCAAATGGACCCGTTGTGCCGTACTTGAAATGTCTGATGATGAAGTTAGAAACAGCAACGAAGGTTCAATCTACAAGTTTTCAATGCGTGCCGGCACATCCCGCGACCGCAATCTGAATCCTCAGTCTGGTAGCACCGGCCTCAGCTGGTTCCCCGGATATGCCATCAATATGGAAACAGGTGAACGCCTCAATATTGCCTTCAGTGAAGATAGCTATCTGGCTGGTGAAAATGGTCGCGATATGATATGGAACCCAACCGATCAGCTGTTCAACGACAATGGCAACTATCCCGCATTAGGTGGTAAACACTTCATTTACGTATTCGGTACAGGTTTATCTATGACTAACCGTGCGATTAAAGGTGAACGCTACTTTGGAGAAGATGATGGTAACTTTAACCGTTTCCGCACAGGACTGGCAAACGTGCCCACCGGAACTTTGGAAAAACGCCGTTTCCTGAGTCAGGCAATGTGGGTGATACCAACCTATATGGCTCCTGGTTACAGCATGACCAATGGTGTGCCGCCTACCGATGTGAAGTTCAAGATTAATATCCAGAAGGCGTATACAACTTTCAATACCGGAAGTACACTGAATAACAGCAGACCAATGTATTCTTTTGATGCTGCCGATATTGCACCAACTGTCAGCAAAGAGGTGGGTAAAAAGAGCCTGGATCTGGTAAATGTGGTTCCCAACCCATATAGGGCTTACAGTGAATACGAAAACAGCCCGATTGATACCAGAGTAAAAATCACCAACCTGCCGCCAACCTGTACCATAACCATTTATGATATGGCGGGTAATTTCATTCGCAAAATCAGCAAGGCTGATGAAAAGACCTACTTCGAATGGGATTTGAAAAATGGCAGCAACGTGCCCATTGCGAGCGGTCTCTACCTGATTCACGTAAAAGCACCTGGACTTGGTGAGAAAATTGTCCGCTGGTACGGTATCATGCATGCCATAGATCTTGATACTTACTAAACTTTAATGAAAAACACAGTGAAAACTCAATATATAGCAGCAATAACCATAGGCATGCTGGCAGGTGTTTCCGCCCTGCATGCAGGAAACCCTGAACGTCAAGGACAGGCTGGTGCCATGCAACTGACCATTAACGGCTGGGCTCGCAGCAGCGGCTGGGGTTGGGCCAACGGTGGCGGAGTAAGTGGCGTAGAAGCCATGTACATGAACGCAGCCGGCCTAGACCGCAGTGCAAGCAGAACTGAACTGGCCTTTCACAGAACCCAATGGTTGGTAGGTTCCGGCATTGCCATCAATAATTTCGGATTTAGCCAGAAAATGGGTGAAGACGGAGACAAAGGCACTTTCGGTGTAAGTGTAATGCAGTTTGGTATCAAACCCATCGAAATTACAACCGAGAGCAATCCTTATGGCGGGATAGGTACTTACCGTGTGAACATGACCAACATCGGTCTTGCATACAGCAAGTCATTCAGTAACAATATCTCGGCAGGCTTGGTTGTTAGGGCCGTCAATGAAGGTATTCCTGATGCAAGAGCCATGGGAATGAGCCTGGATGCGGGTGTACAGTACACCACAACCCTCAGACCTACGGCAAACAAAATCAAGCAGAATGACATTAAGTTTGGTGTATCCATGAAAAACATCGGACCTGATATGCGTCACCAGGGTGATGGTCTTAGCTACAAAGCCATTATCTCCAATGGAGATTTTTCCAAGACCATGCAGCCCAAGGTGGACAAAATCAAGCTGCCATCGCTGCTGAATATCAGCGGATCCTATGACATCAGACTGGATAAAGACGCGGATGCCTACAACAACAAGCTTACCGTAGGATTTGGTTTCACCAACCATGCGTTCACGACCAACCAAACTACCCTGGGGCTTGAATACTCCTACAAGAACTTTATTTCTGTTAGAACAGCATTTGTTTACCAGGAAGGGGCTTTTGATGAGGAAAACCGCACCAGCGCTTTCACAGGACTATGTGGTGGTTTAAGCTATGATATCAAGTCAAAATCCAATGTGATTTCTCTGGACTACAGCTATCGCGCTACCAATCCATTTGATGGTACCCATTCATTTGGACTGCGCATCGGACTTGGTGGCGGAGAAGACTAAGCACAAAACAGGATTTATTATTAACTTTGCAGTGTTGCACCTTTGTAAAACATGGGTGCAACCTTTTTTTTAAGAACAGACCCATGAGCGAGATTCAATATTTTACCAAAGAAGGGCTTGAAAAAATCAAGCATGAATTGCATTTTCTGAAAACAGAAGAGAGAACCCGTATTACCCAGGCTATCGCTGAAGCAAGAGATAAAGGAGATCTTAGTGAAAATGCTGAATATGATGCAGCGAAGGAGGCCCAGGGACATCTGGAAGATAAAATCAGACAGATGGAAACGCTGATAGCCAATGCCCGCGTTATTGACAGCTCTCAGCTGGATACAAGCAAGGTTTCCATTCTTTGCAAAGTAAAAGTAATGAATCACAATGTGGGTAAAGAGGCGGTTTACCAGCTGGTGAGTGAAACAGAAGCCAACCTGAAAGAAAACAAAATCAGTGTGAAGAGCGCGATTGGCGCAGGTTTACTGGGTAAGACCAAAGGGGAAGTGGTAGAGATTAGCGTTCCAGCAGGAAAAGTGAAACTCGAAATTCTGGATATTACCCTGTAACCCATGGCCAGTATCTTCAGCCGCATCGTTTCGGGAGAGATTCCCTGTCACAAAGTGGCCGAAACAGAACAGTTTCTTGCTTTTCTGGATGTGATGCCACTGGTGCACGGTCATGTATTGGTCATTCCTAAAAAAGAAACCGATTACATCTTTGATCTTGAAACCGAGGAATACAAGGCCCTGTGGTCTTTTGCACAGGAAGTTGCAATAGGCCTGAAAAAAGCCATCCCCTGTAAAAGAATCGGAGTAGCCGTCATTGGGCTTGAAGTGCCGCACGCACACATTCACCTCGTACCCATGAACGAAATTGGGGATATTAATTTTACCAGGGCCAAACTAAAACCCTCACAGGAAGAACTGGCGGCTGCCGCAGAAAAAATACGCACATATACTGCCGCTTAAGGCATTGTTTTTTTATCTTTGTTTCATGTATCCCGAGATTTTTTCGCTGGGGCCGTTTACTGTTCAGGGATACGGTTTGATGATATTTATCGGGGTGATGCTTGGTTATGCATACATGTTGGCCAACCTAAAGCACCACGGTCTCAAATCAGACGACGTAAGCGAGATGTTTCTTTGGTGCTTTGCATCGGTAATTGTGGGTGGCAAGTTATTTTTCTGGCTCGAAGACCCGGGTGCCTATGTGCGCGAACCTGAAAAGCTGTTCAAATCATTTGGAAATGGTTTTGTTTTTTACGGATCGTTTTTGGTTACTGTTCCTGTGCTTGTTTTCTGGTTTAAGAAGAAAAAAATTGACCCATGGGTTGGTTTTGACTACGCGGGTATAGCCGGTGCGCTGGTGCATGCTTTCGGAAAACTGGGATGCCTGCTTGCGGGATGTTGCCATGGCAAAGTGAGTGAAGGTGCCAATGCGATTGTATTTACGAATCCAAACTGCCATGCTTCGCCCTTGAATACCCCGCTGTATCCTACCCAATTGTGGGATGCCATATTGTTGTTTACAGCTATCGGAATCATGGGATTAATGAAAAGAAAAAAATGGTTTGACGGTCAGCTTTTCTTAACCTATGGATTGGTTTATGCCATCGGCAGGTTTTTTACCGAGAAGTACCGTGGTGATGAAGAGAGGGGTTTTGTGCTGAACGGGCTGCTTAGTCACAGCCAGGCCATCGCCATTGCCGTATTCTCCGTTTGTTTGCTTATTTTTATCTGGCGCTACAATACTACCCGCAAAACGCATGCAGTTTAAACAGGTTGCAGGACAATATTCGCTGAAAGCCAAGTTGGCTTCCAACGCTGCCAGTGGCAGGGTGCCGCATGCTCAGCTGGTTTTGGGACAGTCCGGTGCCGGAAATTTACCCGTGGCACTGGCATTTGCATCCTATCTGCTATGTAAAAATCCCACACCGGAAGACAGTTGCGGTGTGTGTGATGCTTGCAGAAAAATGCAAACATTAACGCACCCGGATCTGCATTTTTCATTTCCGTTTCCATCCTCGCTCGGAGATACCTGTGTAGATTTATACCCGCAGTGGCGAAAGGCATTGCAGGCTCAGCCCTACCTGAGCTATGAATCGTGGATGCGGCAGCTGAATGCAGAAAACAAACAAGGCAATATACCCATTGATGAATGCCGCTCCATCATACGGAACCTTTCCATGAAGGCTTTTGAAAGCCGCTACAAAATATTGTTGCTTTGGCTGCCTGAATACCTGGGGAAGGAGGGCAATGTGCTGCTGAAGTTTCTCGAGGAACCGCCCCCGGATACCTTGTTTCTACTCGTATGCAGCCAGCCTGATAAATTGCTCAGTACCATTGTTTCACGTACCCAGCTTGTTCGTGTTCCGCCTATTGATGAGGATGACCTTGCTAATCACTTATCTGCTACCCTGGAAATCTCCCCTGAAGAGGCTTCCCGTTTCTCCATGATGTCGGGAGGGGATTTGCTCAAAGCTCTTGAGCTGGTGTCCAATGCTGAAAGTCCCTACATGGAACCGTTTCGTCAGTGGATGCTGTATTGTTATAAAAACAATTTACATCAGTCTGCCAAATGGACAGAAGAGATCAGTGGAAAAGGCCGGGAATATATCAAAGGTTTGCTGCTGTATGGCATAGAAATTATGCGGGCTATTACCGTGATGGATTACCTCGGAGAGCGCAACGGACTCAACGAGAGCGAAAAAGAGTTTGTCTCAAAACTGGGCAAGCTGATGTCCCCCAAAAAAATAATCAGCATATTTGAGGCACTGGACGCAGCCGTTTATGAAGTTGAAAGAAACGGTAATATTAAAATGATTTTTACCGATCTGTCTTTCAAAATAAGCAGGCTTTTTTAAAATTATTTTCAAACGCAAGCAACCCATTGATACCGAAAATCTTCTTTAAGGTATTCAGGGTCTATGAAATACCTGCATGGCATCATTGAATGCGGACATCACGGAGAGCGAACTGGTCAAGGCCTGTTTGGGCGGGGATACCCGGGCCCAGCAAGCGTTGTATCAAAAATACGCACCGGTAATGTACGCTATCTGCATGCGGTATTGCGGGTCTTCTGATAACGCCAAGGACATGTTGCAGGAATCCTTCATAAAGTTGTTTGAAAGTCTGGGTAAATTCAGATTTCAAGGCTCTTTTGAGGGCTGGGCAAAACGTATTGCCGTAACAACCTGTTTGGATTTTATAAAAAAACTAAAGCAGGAACCTTACACCGATGAGCTCGAAAACCATGTGGAGCTGGGTGCAGATGCATCCGTATTTCCCTCATTGGGAATGAAGGATTTGCTTGAGATATTACAGACGCTGCCCGTGGGTTACCGCACCGTGTTCAACCTCTATGCTATTGAAGGGTACAACCACGGCCAAATTGCAGAGCTACTCGGTATCAGTGAAAACACAAGTAAAACACAGCTATTTAAAGCCCGCAGAATTTTACAGTTAAAACTCAGCGGAAACAGATAAACCATGACAAACGAACAAAATCCCATAGACGAATTGTTCCGAAACACCTTGAAAGACGGCGGACTGACACCTCCTCCGGGTGTGTGGGAAGCGGTATCTGCAGGGTTGCCTGCAGCGGCTGCCCCGGGATTGATAACTGTCGTGGTTAAATCCGTATGGACCTGGGTGGTTGCGGGCTGTATTGTTGCCGGCGGACTGACAGCGGTTCTTTCGTCTGAAAAACAGCAACCCCCGGCAGGTGCGGCGCAAACAACCGAAACCGCTGTTGCTGAAATGCCTTCCAAGGCCGAAGTGACGGAGCAAGCCAAGCAAACCAAGCGCGTTCAGGAGTCAATGGCGCAGCAACCGTCACCGGAAAATCCATCAAATTCTGCAAACAGCGAGCAAGGCCACTCATCCGGCAAGACGCCAAAAACAGAGCATGGATCGGCGGCGGCAGTGAATGTGGGAAATGAACATGCGCCCCAACCGGTAGCTGAGCAGAAAACCTCCGTTCAGCTGATTGTGGAGGATCAAAACACCGGTACAATTCCTGCTTGCGGCAGAATTTTAAAAATTGCAGCTGCCAAGGCAGGCGACAATAACTGGTCTTTCAACATGCCTTCAGTGCCCTCCGGAGCTTACTGCTCCTGGAATTTTGGCGATGGGGAGTCCGGAAATGGCAATTCGGTGCAGCACCAGTATGCCGATGTGAATGCAGAATATGAAGTGAAGGTGCTGGTTTTCAGGTCTGCAAGCTGCATGGATTCGGGTGTTTGCAGGGTTATAACGCGTCAGCTTCACAAAGGACTCAGTATTCCAGATGTAATTACGCCCAATGGTGACGGATTAAATGATGAACTTGTGGTTACGCTGCCTGAAACCGTCCAATTCAGCATGATGGTGACGGACAGAAACGGCAAAAAAGTGTTTACGAGCAACAACCCTGCACAGCGCTGGAATGGAAAGTGTGCTTCAGAAGACTGTCCGTCAGGCAGCTACAAGGTGTTTATCAGCTACAAAACAACAACGGCAAAACAGGCCGTGACCTATACCAAAACCGTTATTTTAAAGAGATAATATTAAAACAGCAGTAAAATATGGCAATGCATATGAACGCGATAAATCAGTCAAACAGCCAAAAAAATATCAGGGAAAATGTTGAAAATTCCCTCAAAAACGATATTTTTGAGGCTTCCCAAAAAAGGAAAACAAACATTATGAAAGGTTATATAGCCATCTTCAAAAAAATCGTGCCGGTTCTGGCCCTGCTTTTTGCAGGCAGCTATGCCTCGGCACAGTGCACCATTCAATACAGTGGTTCACTCTGTGTAGGTTCGCCTATTTCGTTTACCGGAGCGAATACAGGCACTACCCATGACTGGGATTTTAACGGTGAAAACACCTCATCAGGTCTAAAGAACCTGAACTACGCCTTTAAAACCCCTGGGGTTAAGAATATCAGGTACATCACTACCATCAATGGTTCAAAATGTACCTCAAACATTCAGCTTACCATTAAAACAAGCCCGGTGCCAAAACTGAAGCTGATAAGCCAGCCGGAGCAGTGTTTCCGCGGAAACCTTTTCTGCTTTAGCGATTCCACCAAAAACCCCAACGGATCGCCTATCCGCTCCGCGAAGTATGTAGTGGGTGACGGTCAGTTCTTCCAGAACAGCAGTGTAATCAATCCAATTTGCTACTCTATCAAGGATGTACGCGGAGGATGTTTTGACTTATACGTAGAATATACCGATGCCAATGGTTGTGCTGCCAGCGATACAATTACCTGTGCCGCTAAGGTGCGTGAAGCCATCGGACCGGCATTTACCAGCAACAAGCCTATAGATTGTGACTCGGTAACTGCACTTATCAGAAATATTTCTAGGATTGCCCAAAGTAAGGTAAAGACTATAACCTGGTTCTGGGGTGATGGGACTACCAGTAATCAATGGGGCCCCAACATCAGCAAAAAATACAGATCGCCAGGCATATACAATATCAAAATGATTATTGAGACCACCGATGGCTGTATTGATTCTTTTGAGATGAAGGCGGCAGCCCAGGTGCTCAAAGGAGAATATCAGATTGTGGCAGACAAAGACTCCACCTGTATTTCGGATCCCAATATTAAATTTAGCCTTTCACCACAGCCTGTGGTAGGTATATCAAGCTTCCTCTGGAATTTTGGTGATCCGCCCACTGGTCCGTTGAACTTTAACAACCGTTCGTATGCTGCCGAACACGCTTTCAGCGGCCTGGGGCCGTTCCAGATTAAGTTCAACTATGATATTGTATGTGGCGGTATTACCAGAAAAAAAGTAGCATACGACACCATATTAATTATCGGACCACAATCCACCATTGAAATTCCATTTAACCGAATTGCTGAATTCGAGGTGTTCCAGTGCCCCAAAGATGTGCAGGACACGGTACACTTTAAAAACTTCTCCAAATTCTATCACAATGATAAGAACATGTGGAACGATGACAGTACCTTCAAAAAGTGGACAGGCAATAACCATCCAGGACATGTATTTGATAACAATCAAACCTGGGTTAGGCCCCAAGGCTTTGTTGATCCTTTGTTCCGCCAGAGGGTTTGCGCCGTGAGAATATGGGATTTTGGAGATAATTATGCTCCAAGATGCACTACCGACCGATTGAACAACAAAAACGTAAACGTAAACTGTCAGTATAGCCACGATTCTCTTCCCACGCATTATTACAAGAGCTGGGATCTGGTAATGCTTTCCGACTTTAAAAATGCGCCCATGGAGGATGCCATTTTTATCGAGAGCAGCAAGCTTTGTAAGCGTATCAATATTTGGCCATCTGACACCAACTTTATCATAGAAGATACATTGCTGGTGGTTCCCAAGAGTATGGCTGACAGCATTCTGGCCAACCAGCCCAAATATGCTGCAAACAAAACAAAAACCTTCCTTTGGGAAAAAGGTATCAGAGGTCCGGCAGAACGCTTTATTACCAACAATGTAGATGTTCAGTTGAAGGCTGGTGATACTGCTTTTGTTGGTCCACAAAATGGGCCGTTTACCCGTCACATCGGTCCTAAAACATTGAGTCTGGCACCAAGACAGGTCATAAAACTGACAAGTAAAACAGATTCATTCCGGTTCCTGTTTACTGTATTCCTGAAGAAAGACACCTTGCCGGCTCCCTTGCTGCGCATTCGCACCAAGAAAGGTGAAAACCCCAGAATTGTTGGATTTATTAAGCGTACCTTCCCCGGAACAGCCGGACTGGATTACAAAGTAGATTACAAACGCTGGAGAGAACTTTATTATGCAAGAATACCCCAGTGTAACAACGTAAGACTTACCCATTATGATACCTGTCACCCCTTGAAGTGCACATCTGAATCTATTAAGCAGTTGTCCATGCTTCATGCCAATGCGGGTGGCGTCGGATCCGGTCTGGTGAAAGACGCGATAGAATGTCTTGGCAGCAAAAACCAGCAGTATGGTATTACCTTCATCCTCAGTGATCTGAAGCCGGGTTGTACCTTCTCTTATGTTGGAATCAATTATGATACTTTCTGTAAGCCCACTACCTGGACAACCCTGACATCCGGTTTAACCCCGGGTAACAGGCCTCCCGGTATGCCTTACATGGGTTATCAGATAGCATCAAACCCTCCTTCAAGGTACTCTAAACAGTATAATGCAGCCGAGGTGTGTAATCCAAATGGTTGTATTACAGTAGGAATTATTGTTGGTAACGGTGTGGCCAAAGGCAAAACCGTAGGAGATCCTCCCTTGTGCGCAGATACGCAGTATTACGACAAGTTTGCCTGCTTCCCTGTAATCGATCCTTCGTTTGAAATAGTAACTCCTACGCCCAATGGGGACGGTGTTCGCAAGATTTGTAAGAATGACCGCGTTGTGGTTAGGCCAATATCCAACAATAAGACCAAGACAGATGACCTTAAGAGCCTGCGTTGGCAGTTTGGTACCGGCAATGCCAGTCCATCTTACAGCAGGCAGTGGAATTATCAGATTGTAGAAGATTACCAAAGAGGAATTCGCCTGAAAGATTCAAGTGCCACTAAAATTTACAACATTCTTATTCAAAGCCGTTTTGAAACCCGTCCTGAACCCGTTCCCTGTTCAATGGATTGGCAGGATGACTCCAGAAATGACCGCACAGTTGCGTGGGACGACGGAAAACATGGCGGTAAGTTGGATAAAACCCCTGACACCATTGTTACAGCCATTATCGGTAAATGGGATACCGCAGCAGACGTTTCCGCAGTTTGGGATAGAATTAAAGAGCGTGTTGAATCCCGTGGCTTTGATCCGTTTGCCCTGGACGCCGCCCAGATTACCCGAATGATTTGGAACAACAAAGGTATCATTGGTCAGCCTGCTACCGGAGCTGAAGGTTGTATTGATACCAATGGTTTTGGACGCTTTATCCGTTTCTATTTAAGACCCGATACCAACTTTAAGAAAATAATTCACCCCAGAGACACCAATATTCGTCCTTTGGATTCTGCTGTTGTTGGCGGTAATAAATTGAAGGCATACACTTTCCGCTCGCCCTGGGCAGGTTTCCACACCGTGGAACTGAGCATGACATCAGCCAATGGAAAGTGTGACGAATTCCTTGCGCTGCCCGTAATAGTAGGTTTTGCTGCCTTCATTGAATTGCCGGACTCCACAATATGTCAGGACCAGGCCACCAATCTTAGCGCGAAACTGGATCTTCGCTATTTCCATCCGGATCCGCAAGTGGGAACATGGGATCCCTTTGATTACTGGCGCGATGCCAAACGTCAGGCGGATATCTTTGCCGGTGTTCCAGGCCGTGAATCATTCACACGCTGGGATTGGAGCAAAAAGGATGATGACCCCAATAATGCAGCTACCCGTTTCGGTGGTGCTCCTTACGGTGCAGTGGGTGTAGGTACTTTGACTTCTCCCTGGTTCCAGCTGGGTGGCGGTCCTACAGATCCTAAAACTATCTACTATAAAAATGACTCAGGGGTGTATACCTTCCGCGTAGCGGTGGGTGACTCAACCGGATGTCGTGATACATTGTCGCGCCGCCTGTTCATCAGCCGACTTGACGTTAACTTTGGTCTTAACCTCTCTGTTCCTTCTTGTAACTCAATCATTGAATTGTTTGACAGTACCAAATTGTTTGATCCCTGTAACTGGGCTATCAAGAATTGCAATGGTCCTGCACCTATCGAATGTGATTTTATTCGTGAGTACTTTATCGACTGGGGCGATGGTAAAACCAACTACTTCAGCCGCTCAAAATCTTCAGACGAACTATTGCCTCCAAGCCTGGCGCACAAGTATACACGCAATGGCTGGTTCCAAATTACCCTGTTTGCAAGAACTGACCAAGGCTGCGCAGACACCATTAAGCGTTGGCTGAAAATTCCCGGACCCCGTCCTAAGTTTGAGTATGCGGATTTTGCAGGCAATGAAATTACCATCTGTGTTGGCAATCCGGTTCGTTTCAAGAACATGACCGACTCTGCTACGAATGGCGCTGACTGGAACTGGTTGTTTGGTGACGGTGCCGTAGCTAACAAAAAGGATACATTTATTACCCATGTGTACAACAAACCGGGCAAATACTTTGTATTCCTTGAGCAGTATGACACCCTGTTTATTCCGCCAAACCTCAAGCGTTTCTGTCCCGCAACCTATCCTGATACTGCCGGTGGTCAGAAAGCGTTTATCGTAAATGTTATCAAACGCGACACCGTGAGAGGATTTATTGTGAAGCCTTCGATTTGTCCGAACGATTCCAATGAATTTGTTGACAATTCAGATACCATCTTCAAGTCCTACAAATGGCGGTTTGAAAATCTGAGCACAGGTAAGGTGGATACGGTAACAGTGACTACGAAGAATTATAAACGTCAGTTTACTGTTCCCGGTCAATACAGAGTGACGCACCTGGCTGACTATGGAATAACCCATCCCCAGCCATACTGTCCCACACCGCCTGTGATTGACACCTTCCTTGTGGATAGCGTAAAAGCGGACTTCGATATTGATTCCAGCGGCAAGCCAGACTTCTGCTTTACCCGCACAGATGTGAATGGTACACAATGGCGCTGGGGCTTCTCGCACGCAAACGATATCAAGAACAGCCTGCCTAAAGACTTCTTTGAGCAGAATAACAGCAACGACAAGAAGGTTTGCTATTCTTATGACAGCAGCGGCAAATACTGGGTATGTCTGATTGCGAAAAACGCATCAGGATGTGTGGATACAATTTGTAAGCCGGTAGTTGTAGATTTGTTTATTTACCTGGCCAACGTATTTACACCCGGAAAAGCTGACGGTAAAAATGATACCTACCGTGTGCCAATTCAGGGCCAGGATCTCTTCGAACTGAAGATCTTCAACCGCTGGGGTGAGCGCGTGTTCCAGACCGAAAATTCAAAAGTGGGTTGGAACGGACGCGTAAATAACGACGGACCTGAAGTACCCGAAGGTACCTACTTCTATCATCTAACTTACCGATTCAAAGGCAAGCAGCAGAAGTATGTGTCCGGTTCCGTAAACCTGATACGCGCCAATTAATTAACTTGTCATCAAACAAAAAGCCCCGGCCTTGGTCGGGGCTTTTTGTTTGTACCTTTGCACGGGTGAAAAACAGACAGGACATCATCGCAGCAAGAGCAACTCCCGCCGGTGTGGGTGCGGTCGCGGTGGTGCGTGTGAGCGGTCCGGGTGTTTTTGAACTGGTAGACCGGTTGCTTAAAAAGCCTGTTTCAAATGCCGATAGCCACACGGCTCATTTCAGGGCATTGTGGGATGAGGACGGCTTGGTGGATGAGGCGTTGTTAACGGTTTTCAGGGCGCCTCATGGTTATACCGGAGATGATACTGTGGAAATCAGCACACATGGCTCTCCCTATATTGTTGACAGGCTTATTCAGGCTTTGTGCAGGCAGGGTGCCAGGCCGGCAGATGCCGGTGAGTTTACCTTAAGGGCTTTCCTCAACGGCAAACTGGATTTAGCACAGGCAGAGGCTGTGGCGGATTTGATATCATCGGAGTCTGCGGCTTCGCATAAAGCAGCGCTCGGACAGTTACGGGGCGGTATTTCAGAGGAGATTTCTTTGATGCGCACACGACTGATTGATTTTGCCGCGCTCATTGAACTGGAGCTGGATTTTAGTGAAGAAGATGTTGAATTTGCCCGTAGGGATGATTTGATAGCCCAGGTGAATGAGGCGCTGGAAAAGATACAGACACTGCTAAAAACCTTTGCACAGGGGAATGCCGTTAAAGAGGGCGTTCAGGTTGTTTTTGCCGGTAGGCCCAATGCAGGTAAGAGCACATTGTTCAATTTGCTGTTGCAGGAAGACCGGGCTATCGTGTCGGATATAGCCGGCACCACCCGTGATGCGCTGGAGGATGTGCTGTTGATAGAAGGCATGCGCTACCGCCTGATTGATACGGCCGGTATCCGTGAGGCTACCGATACCATTGAAAAGCTGGGGATAGAGCGAACCTGGCAGTATATGCAGGGAAGTGCCATGGTGTTGTACGTGGCCGACGTATCCGATAACACTCCCTTGCAGCTCTTAGAAGATTTAAATACCCTTGCCGGCAAAGCACAGCAAGTGTGGGTGGTAGGCAATAAAACCGATCTGGTGCAGGATTGGAATAGTATTGAATGGCAAGCTGCAGCGCAGGCAGGTGGGGCTGCCGGATTTATTGGGGTGTCGGGGAAGAACCCCGAAGACAGACAGCAATTGCGGGAATATTTATACCAAAATTCGGCGTTTAAATCCGATTTAAGCGACCAGACACTGATAACCAACCAACGGCACTTTCATGCGTTTTTAAAGGCGGAGGAATCGCTTTTGCGCGTTTTGGAGGCCATTGAGGCTGGTATATCCAAAGAGATGCTTGCTTTTGATCTGCGGGAGGCATTGGCCGCATTAGGTGAGATCACGGGTGAGATTACCACTGAGGATCTTTTGGGAAGCATATTTGGGAAGTTCTGTATCGGAAAGTGAAGTAATTTGCCTGCAGGCGCTTACTTCATAGTCGAGCAACTTTTCAGGATCATCAAAAATTAGTGCTTTATACTCTTTTCATGCCCCTATATACCGACTTGTTTAGTCTATTGATATTGGTAAGAAAGATCCCCTTAGTATCACTTTGACACTTACTCCCTTTTTCTTACATTTGAAATCGTGAAACGGTTTCAGGTATTTCTGTTAATGGCTATCTGTGCTATGCCCTGCAGGTTGTTGGCACAAAATGACCTCCGCGAAGAGAGCATATACTTCCTCATCACTTCCCGCTTTTTTGATGGCGATCCCTCCAACAACCGCCCTACCGAATGGTGCAGTTGGTACAAAGGCGCTTCCAATAACATCAAAGATACCCAGGATGTTACGTGGCGCGGTGATTTCAAAGGACTGGTGCGCAAACTCGATTACATCAAAGACCTGGGCTTCACCGCCATCTGGATTACCCCCATCGTGCAAAACCGCAGTCCGCTCGATTACCACGGCTACCACGCCTGGGATTTTAACAAAGTAGATCCCCGCCTGGAATCGCCGGGCTATACGTTCAAAACCGTGATAGACTCCGCCCACGCCAAAGGCATCAAAATCTTTTTGGATGTGGTGTTGAACCATGCAGGCCGGTATGGTGTGAAAGGCCGTGCCGAAATCAAATACAATACCGATCCCAACCAGCCTTGGGGCAAAGACAAAAACGGCAAAGCCCTGGCCGATAACCCCAACTGGCAATACGATGGCATGACCGCCAATCCCCTGGATGGCAAAATATGGAGCCGCTCCAACCTGGCCAAAATGCCCGCACCATATAACAGCAACCTCGCTGCCTACAACTGGCCCGGCATGGAAAGCTATGTAAACACGAGCGATGGCAAGTGGTACAATAAGTCAGGAAACGGCTTTGCACAGGGCTATGACGATACTACTAACCTCTATTACCGTGCCCTGGCAGGCGACACCCCCGATTTTCTGACCGGCGGCGACAGTGTGCGCAACTACCTGTTTCAGGCCTACAAGAAGTTCATAGATATGGGCATTGACGGCATGCGCCTGGACGCCGTGAAGCATATGCCCAAGCGCGATGTGCTGTGGTTTGTGGATGCCTTTAAAAAGGTGAATCCCAACCTGATGGTATTTGCCGAAGTGGCCCAGAAACGCCACGAGCTGCACCAGATTGAAGAAATCAACCCCCACTGGTACACCTGGCGGGGCAAAACAGGCAGCTCTGCCAACAGCGGCATTGCGGTACTGGATTTCTTTGCCATGGGCACCTTTCACCTGTTTGGCAAAGGCGAGGCGTTTGCCGGCGTAAAAGCCGCCGACCGTTACGATTACCTCTACGCCGATGCCGGCACCAACGTGATGTTTCTGGACAACCACGATTTTGGCCCCAACAACGACTGGAACCGCCGTTACGACGGCTCTCCGGAGAACCTGGCAGCGGCCCTGAACTTCATGTACACCTGGCGCGGACTGCCCTGCGTATATTACGGTACCGAAATGCAGTTTAAAAAAGGCGCCTACTGCGACATACACAGCGCCAACGACATCAATAACTCCATAGACCTCACCGGCAGGGCCTATTTTGGCAACGACATTGCCAATGCGCCCAACCACAAGGTATACCAGCACCTGCGGCGGCTCAATGCCATACGCAAGGCGATACCGGCCCTGCAGAAGGGCAGCTGGCGCTGGGATGGCACCTCTGATTGAAACGGCGTGGGCTTTGTGCGACGGTTTAATGGTACCGATGTGGCGGTGGGGCTGGCCAAAGATGGCAGCGTAAACTTCAGTTTTAGCGGGCTGAACAACGGTACCTACCGCGATGCGGTAAGCGGAAGGGAAGTAACCGTGAGCGGTGGAACCCTCAATTTTACGGTAGAACCCAGCAGTGCGGGCATCTATGTGCTGAACGGCCCCGGCCGCATCGGCAACCCCGGTGATGGCTATTTTCAGGGTGGTAGCAATGGCGGCAGCACCCCGGCTTCTGTGGAGTATGTTCCCGTGAATCCCCTGCCAGGGCAAACCCTGAAGGTGATATACAATGGTTTTCTGGCCTCGGAAAGCAAGGTGGTAATGCACCACAGCTGGGACAACTGGACGGTGGGTGGTATTAGCGATGCCCAGATGAGCAAGGTGAACGGCAAGTGGGAGGCCACGGTAACGGTGCCGGCCGCGGCGCGTATTAATTTTAGTGCGGCTTTCAACAACGGGGCAGTGCGCTGGGATAACAACAACAACCAGGATTACAAGACACCATTGGGCAAGCCGGCAATGGGTGTGGCAGGCGTGCAGGCGAAAGGCTTACAGGTATATCCCAATCCGTCAAACGGGCAATGGATTATAGCGGGGATGCAGGTTAAGGCGGATGCAATAATGGTGCTGGATGCGGCAGGACGCAGGGTGCCTTTTGCTCTGGATCCACAGGGCAGGGGCTGGCTATTGCGGCTGCCCGGAGCAAGTGCCGGGGTGTATGTGTTGCACTGGGGCGAGCAGCGCATGATACTGATGAACAGGGCCGAATAACGGATTTGCATCATTATTTTTCATTCCTTTTTTGCAAGCTTGGGGTAAAGGTGTTATTTTTGCACCCTCGTTTGGAAGATTCGTCTTCCGAAATGGTCTGGTTCGGTAGCTCAGTTGGTAGAGCAAAGGACTGAAAATCCTTGTGTCGACGGTTCGATTCCGCCCCGAACCACCAGAATAGAAAAGCCCTTCGAAAGAGGGGCTTTTTTTATGGGAGATTTTTAGTTCCTGAAAGTAGTTCAGCCACGACAAATATTACCCCTGCAGTGCGCGATTAGATTGTCGAGGGTGCGCATGTGACTATGCGGTGAGCCGCGCAAGTCACACGGGATTGGTTAACGCAAAGGGCAAAAAATCTATGTGTCGTCGGTTCGATTCCGTCCGAGAGCCTTAACAGAATTACACACTCGGAAACTTCGGATACGGAATAAATCCTGCGGCAATATTGATAAGGGCCGGGGCAATCACAAAAGCCAGCACAATAATAATGATGGCATGGGTCCAGGCCAGCTCTACATTATTTTTGGTTAATTCCACATCTTCGTTTTCATGGGTAAGCATACCCACCACCAAGTAACTCAATCTGAAAAAGATGAGCGAAAAAACCCACATGCCGGCAAAGTAGCCCACGGCATAGGTGATGGCACTGGAAAGCTGGTTGTTCGAAATGAAGAATGTGAATGCCTGGTTCGTTAGATCGGCCACATGGTATAGGTTTATTCCTGCCATAAGCAGGGAAGAAACAAACACAATCAGCACCGCCTGATTTTTGGTAGGACTCGAGAATTTGGCGAAAAAGCGCTGTTGCAGTTTGGTAAATCCGAACATGTATCCGATTCCCAAAATCATCAGCACCAGTAGGTTCATTAATCCTGTATTCATAGTTGTTGTATTATTTTTATCTGATAGGTACTACTTCCCAGTTTTTAAACATTTTCCAAACCGGAGCGCCCAGTTCGGCAACATTGTTGCGCTGAGTGCATTCCCAGGCATAATAGCGTTTTCCGCTGCGCATATCCCTTACAGAAAGGTCTCTGTAGGGCGGGTTGGGAACACATACGCCCAGCATGGCATGGTGCCCGGCCTCTACCTGCCCCATCAGCATTTCTGCATCAAATCCCATGTTCAGATATTTGAGGATGGCCATGGCAAAAAGGGCTTTGGTATCGCAGTCGCCGGCCCCGTTAACTGCATATTCCAAAGGGGAATACACAGCAAATGGTTCCACATTGTCGCAACAGCCGTAGGGATATGGTTTTGGCTTGCAATCCTGTGGTGGTCTGCCTCCGCTGCCGCAGGGTTCCTGGCCCCAGGTAATGTAAGTGTAATTGAAATTCTGTGCGCTTGAAACCACCATTTGCATGGCTTGCCGGTAATCCAGTTTTTGCTCTTCAATGATGTTGCGGTATCCCTCCACCATGTCTTTAAGGCCGGCCCTGTCATGCCTGAACATACCCGCCCAGCAATTAGGATCCGGTGACTGTTTCAAACGGTTTTCACGAGCCGATTTATAGGCTTTTTTGGGAACGGTAAACTCGAGTGTATAGGTTTTGCCGTCAAAGGATTCCCATTTCCAGGTTCTTTTAATGGTGCCGCCTGTGTCCTTGTCCTGCCCATTGTCATCCTGTTCTTCCGCTTCCTGTCGGGCAATTTTATTCAAAGAGTCTTCTTCCAGATGTCGGCGGGTGAGTTCGTTTTCATTAAACAACCCCAAATCCGATTTCAGGAAAGACAATACAATCAGCAAAACAATCAGCGCCCAAAACAACAGTTGGGAAACATTGAAATATTTCTTTTCGCGGGTCATTTTTGCTCTGTCACAATTTGCCGACGGGCTTCATTTGAATATTTGTTGAAATACAATTTCATGTCTTTAATTTCCGTAAAAATAACATGACAGTATTTCTGCGTAATCAAATAATGATAGGTGGTTTTGTTGATTTCATGGAGTGCAAGTTCCTGCACATACGCGCCGTGTCTAACCTCCTGGGAGCGGTATATAATCAACAGGGGAATCATATAAATGGCCAGTACCATGATGTCCATCCACAACTTCCAGTTGCCCAGCCCCGAGGCCAGCGCATCAAAGGTGAGCAGCAAAGAATTTGCGTTGACCAAAATAAAAGGCTCATCAGGGTCGGGGGTTAGAATGTACTTGTAGGTCCAGTCTTCCGGCGGAAGTACCTGTTTCAGGTCGGCCAGTGCCATGTTGATTTGCTGGCTGAACATCAGTGTTTCCAGTCCGTTGGCAAATATTACGGCGAGCAGTGCCATCACAAATACCCGCACGGCAATGGTGAACAGGTTGCGCGGGGCATTGGGATTTACATCGATTTTGCTGCGCAATTTGTCTTTGGCGGTAACCGCCCAGCCTTTCAAAACCTCATCTGCATGCTGATAAGCGGTTCCATCAAGCGCATACAAATTATGTTCACGGTAGTGGTTTTCATGTTTGGTGTGATAATGCGCAAGGGTACTGCCTTTCAGATCCAGGCCTGTCATTAGAAACAACCTGTACAGATTAAAAACAACTGCCCCGATAAATAGGCCTACCCCGATGGCAATAAGCCAGCTGTGGAAGAGTATGAGTGCATAGACGGTGGCTGAAACTGCGCTGATGAGACCAACAACCAACAGCATAAGCGAAATACCATTGAAAATGAATATCTGCCGCTTAACCACATCTGCAGGCAATTTCTGCATGATATCGCTGTCTATTCCTATTTGGTCGCTTAGCCGCATTTTTTTATTTCAACATTATTGCTGTGGGCAAAACAGGGTGTACTTCCATTTGGTATCGCTGCTGCCGCCGGTCACCCGCACTTCACAGTAGTCGTCTTTGTTGTACTGAAAGTCAAAAGAGATGGCTCCGCAGCATTTGGCGGCATTTTTCCCGCCTACAAAACCGTTGACATTGCCTTGCACCTGTTTGGTTGATGCCACCAGGTTGCCTTCATAGAATACTTCCAGTTTATCGGGCACACTTTCCATGTCGTATTGTATCACAACCCTTCCGGACTGATTGCCGAGTATGTGCTTTTTCTCGGTAATACCGCGCCCCCCGGATTTGGCTGCCTGGCTGCATCCCATGGTGTTGTCGCCGTTTAGGCTGTCAATTTGCTTGCGCAACCGTGCCAGTTCTTCCTGACAATCCTTGCAATTGTTCAGTCCCAGATTACAGCCGCTGGGATTGCAGTTTCGGAGTAAAAGCAACAGCAACAGCAGCAAAAGCAACCATTTCAGAATATCCCATAATTTAGACAAACAGCCCTTGAATTGAGGGAATATGGGCGGTCTGTCGGGATTGGGCGGTTCCGGTGCAGGTGGTGGTGTTGGGTCAGGGGCATTGGAAGGTACCTTGATTTTTCCTAAAAAAGTGCCTTCCACAATGCCGTAGGTTTTTCCGTCAATTTCCCATGAATCCTTTACCCGTGCGTCTTTTATGATAACCTGTTCGAAATCGTAAACGATTTTTTCCTGTATATACTGCTTGTTGCCCGGATGCAGCTGAATGTTGGTAACGTTATACAGGTACAGGGCATCGCGGTTCAGGTGGTCTTCCGGCTTGAATTCTTTCAGCGGAACGATGTCGTGTAATTCCCCGCGGTACAGGCGCACATGGTGTTTATCGGGGCCCGGCATGGGCTGTCCGTCCACCAGGGTGCTGCCCTGATCGGTAAAGTAATTACCACTGAAGGTGCCCTGAACAAAAAGAAATGGAAGCGACATGCAGCCGATTTACTTATGCTTGGTTATCGGGTTTTACGAAAGAGGCCGGGTCTTTCTGAATATCATCTTTTTCCTGTTTGGCAAACAGGGTAATGGCTTCTTTGGCATTTTCCTCTTCCTTCGCATTCTGGTGTTCCACAATGGCAATAATGCGTTTGGGGTTGTAGAAGCCTTTCATGGTGTGCAGCTTGTTATTTTCGTCGATGATATGCTCGCGGTTGATGCCCTGCTTGGTTTCCAGAATCTGGTTCACGTTTTCACTCATATAGTCATAGGGCGATTTGATGAGCATCAGTTTCAGCAGCACCGGTGCAATTTCAATAAACACAAACATCAGGCGAATCATCCATGCAGGGACGGAGGATCCGGGAATGGCATGGAGGGCCAACAACCTGTCCAGCAAACCATGTGAAGAGTTATTAACGTTGCTGAGTTCTTTGATTTTGGCTGTTTTTTCATCATCATATACCTGCAGTTTCTTATCAAGGTCAGCGATTTTATTTTTCCGTTCATCTATCCTGCCCATTACTTCCGTGGCCATACGCTTGAATTCCTCGCATTTGGGTCCACATCCGCCAAATTCTGTGGCGTTTTCTTTGGCAGCACGCTTTTGATAATCTTCCCTCTCTTTTTCAAGGTTTCTAATTTCTTCTTCCAGCAAAGCCTTGTCTTTATTGAGTTTATTGAATTCCGGTGATTTGGTATAAATATCTTCAATTTTCTTAATCTCGGCTTTTTGTTCTTCCTGGTCCAGTTTGTAAAACTGCTTGTCAATTTCTTTTTGAAAAATATAAACCTCAAGGGGTGCTGATATGGTAAAGCCCAATATCATGGCCATGGCCAGACGCGGGGTAGCATTGCCCAGTTCTTTGAGGGTGATGGTGTCTGTTCCATCGCCTTTGCCGGTGCTTGACACGATAAAGCGGTCCAGGTTAAAAATAATGGCGCCCCACAGCAATCCTACGGGAATGGCAATGGCCACATTTTCAAAGATGTAGTTGATGGCAAAAAACATGGAAAGGCTGGCCAGAATCCCCGTGGCCAGCACGATGCCTCCAATACCTACGTACTTTACATGATCGGCATAACTCGAATATTTTAAAATATCCTTGTCTGCACCGGCGCACCACCACAAAAATCGGGTGGCCCCTTTTGCCGGTTTGGCTGAATAGTCTACATGTTCATTCATGATGTATAATTATTTTTTATTGTTTGATTGTGTTGGAATAGTCGGTTTCGTTTTCGTTAAAGAAATGTTTGATAGCATTGTATTTGGTGGTGCTGTAGTTGTATACAGCGAGTATCCGTCTCTTGTCCAGTGCGGTATGCAATTCACGTCTTTTATCGTTGCGCAGTGCCACCGGCTCCGGGTTTAGGTGGCTGACATTCGGTCCGATGAGGGAATTCCTGCTGCCAACGATGGGTTGGTCTTTGGTGAAACGCCTGTTTTGTGGCAGCGATTCAGTTAAGGGCTCCGTGGCCAGTGTCCTGTTGTTTCCGGTGGTGACCAGATCTCCCAGCGGTGCCACATCCAGGTGGTACAAGTCACGGTCCGGGATGCGTATGCCAGCAGTTACGGTTTTGCCGTTAAATCCTGTGGCGGTAAGGGTATATTGCGGCTGTGAAGCGTCAATGATAACAGTGGCAGCATTTCCGTTCAGTGACTTTCCAACCGGATGAATGTCAATGTTTTTTGCCCCTGTTACTTTCCATATTAAGGTTGCAGCGCAACCATCAATAAATATGCCTTCACCGGCAACCTCAGCATATAGTTCGGCTCCCTGCCGGTCTTTGCCTACATACACATGCGGCGAGGATTCCAATTCAAAGAATTCAATTTGCAACGGCTGGGGTTTCATCAAATGCAGAATGTATCTTTTAATGAATGATGCATAGGGAATAATGATCATGCAGGCAGCCACCAGCAGAAAAAGCAGCAGTTGTGTGCTTTTATCGAGTTCGCTGAGCCATTCAAAAAAACTATACATTATACCAGTGGTCTAATCTCTGTTAATTGAAAAGAAACCCAGTCAAAACTGCCGATGGCGCTGGGTGCGGTGGTTTCAAGCAGAAGGTAAGATTTGCCGTTGTGAAGGATGCTTTCTCCTGAAATTTGTAGGTCAGATACGGCCGCCATGGCATGGGCACCATTGCTTCTGCTGTGAGAAGACTTTACCGTACAGCGCACAATGACAATGTTTTCCTTGGGTATGAGGTGGGAGAGGATGGATGCAAAAAACAGCGATTTGCTGTCGCAATCGGCATAACCCAATACAAAGCTTTCGGGCGGAAGGCTCAGTCCGTAATAATACCATTCTTCGGAATCGAAGTTGGGCTGACCGTAGGGAATAAATTGTATAAAATTCAGCGCGGCCTGCACCCGGTTAAAATAGTTGTCTTTGTTGTGTGCCGATAATTGTTCTTTCAGGTCTGCGGCAATTTTGCCTGTGAGCGAATCGTACTGATGGATTAACTGATGATAAGCTACCCCAAAATTGTTTTCATCCTCATAAAACCACCCGTTGCTGTTAAAATGAAGCTGTATTTGTGCCGATGTAACATTGGGGGCTATTCGAAATCCATCAGGCGATACTTCCACTACACTGCGCGACATTCCAAACGTGTCAGCCTGCCGCGATGTTTCTACCGGTTCCATTACAATGTGAGACCGTCCCCTGATTTTTTGAATCAGAGGATATTCATACACAAAGGAAGCACTGTTGCCTTCCAGGGTGCCTTTGATAAAATGCTGGTAGGACCCATATTCCACCGGAGGCCTGCGGTATTCCTTTGTTTTGGTTTTGTGCTGGGTCAGAAATTCAATGAGGGTTAAATGTTTGTCCGGAAGATATTCTGAAGCACCTCCTGATTTGTATTGCATTTCAAAGCCAGCCAGGTAGAAAACCAGAAATAGGCAGAGCAGAGGAATGACATACAAGCTGGCCATGAATTGAGATAGAGGGTAGTAAGGTTGGCAATAATATTCAATAACTTCCGTAAATGAAAACAAAAAGTACTATTTAATTCATTATACTGTTTTTTGAAGTTTTTATTTATAAAATATATTCTATTTTTTAATATTTAAATATTTAATTTATTGCATTTCTGACTTTCAATTTATGATTTTACAGTTATCCGTTTTTAACATTTCATGAAGTTGAACGGCTGTAAATTGCAATAAATCCCCCTTCAGTGTTTCCCTTTTCTGCTTCGCATTTTCCCTAAGCCATTTCCCCTCACAAAACCTCCTTAGTTCAGTCTCATTTTGCAATAGCAGTCCCGGAACCTCTTTTAAACTACCATCGTCGTTTTTGGCTACCATGGTGAAATAGCAGGAGTTGGTGTGTGTGGATTGACTGGTGCGGGGATTGAAGGCTTCCACCCGCATTCCGATAATCATGCTGGTTTTGCCAACATAGTTTACAGAAGCTTTCACGGTAACCAAATCTCCAACCTCCACCGGTGAGAGAAATTCCACACCCTCCACTGCCACCGTAACCACATAGCTTCCGCTGTGTTTTGTAGCACACACATAGGCAACTTTATCCATGATGGATAACAAAACACCTCCGTGCACTTTTCCTCCGAAATTAGCATAGGAGGGAATCATAAGTTCTGTATAGATGGTTTCAGATTCCTGAATACTTTTCATTTTAACAAACATAGCATAAAATGAACATATATAGCGGACATGTTTTTCTTATATTCGCATGATGGGTGTTCAAATTCCTGAAGTGCAAAGCGCCATTATTAAAGTAACCTCTGTGTTTGCATACAAGCCGGAAGATGTTGTTAAATTTAGAAAAGCCGGTTATAAAGATGCTCCAATAGGAGATCATACAACTGACTATGATGATGCATCAACCAAATCTTTTTATCGCGATAAATATTATCGTGAATATTATAAGATGATGCTGGTTAGCGAGGGCAATGGAGCCGGCATGACGGCGCTCAGGCGTGATCTTCCTATCAAACTGAATATTTCGGATGATTGGGGAAAGTATCATTTAAAAGATTTGAGTTGCGATTGTCAGGATCTTTATCTTTTTAATCATGGAATCGGTATTTTATCATTGTCCTTTAATATCGGAAAAATTAGTTTTCAGGAACTTAGCAATGTGATTTTTGTTCTTAGACTATTCGAATCGAGAATTAAGCAATCGGATAATACAGAAATTGCATTTCATCAATTTATTTCAAATCAAATACTGGAAGGCATTGCCCTCCGCCGCACCGATGCTAAAGACAATGGCGATGTGGGGATTTCGGATGACTATAGCGGGTCAAAGTTTAAGATATATTCAATTATCAATTCAGATCAGTCTGAAGAAAAAAGGGAAAAGTTACTCTATGAATTAGGAACAGGGTCTAAAATCGGTATCGTCGGCAGCAATGATTATCAGGCCCCTGCAACTGTGTATTATAATGAGTTAATGAAATCCGGTATCAGACTTTTTAATAATTACACGGGTCTTGCCCTGCAAGATTCTTTTACTGTTATTGGTCATAATATTTATGATTCGGAGAAAAGAGACATTAAATATAATACCTGGAACAAGGTTTATTTTTCCATATATATTTATAATTTGTACATACGATACAATGTGTTTCGTTATAATACCATTTTCAATGATGATGAAATTAAAACCAGAGATGAATTTCAAAATTTCATCAATCGCTATAACATGTCTCACATATCCTTTGACTTTCTGCCCAATATCCTCCACCGCAAAATTCACGATGCCTTGGGCATTGATGAAGAAGTAGCCCATTTTGAAAAACGCCTGGCCAATCTGGCAACCAGTATTCAGGAAAAGCAGAGCAATCGGCAGCAATTTCTGTTGTTCGTGGTTTCTGCAATTACAGGCCTCTCGTCATACAAAGAAATTTATGCGTTTTTAGAAATGATTAGATTGAAATTGCAATGGGATATGATGCCGTTTTATTCGATTCTAATTTTATTTACATTGATTGCCGGATTTTTTGTGTTGTCATGGCTCTATCCGCATCAGTCCAGGAAACTGAAAAAAAGGGCCAGAATGAAGTTGAATAAAGGATGATGAGGTTGGGCAATTGGAGTATTTAGTTACTGATAAGGCAAGAGAACACTGCAAGCAGCACTTTAGTGATTCGGAAAAATCAGGCAGTAAGTTTAATGCTGCGGTTTTTCCAAGTTTAGACAGCATTTTGGCTGCAATCAAAAGCATTGAGCCCAAACGAATTGTTGAGCAAAGCTCAGGCAGGTTTGCCCATGTTTATGAATTACATGGATATTGCGGCTGGTCCGGTGTAGGAAAACGGGCCGACTACAACAGAATTGAAACCGAAATAAGAAACGGATTTATTACAGAATTTGCCGTTGTTGAATCCCTGCCCCAAACCCGGCTGTTAACAGTCATTTCGGAATTTATTGATGGTGCAAATACCTTAATCACCCTTTTCCCGGGCGATTATGCGCCACCGTTTCCTTATGATGGAATGATGCCGGAGGAAAAAGAAAAAGCAGTATTGTTTTGGCAAGAAAATATATTGTTAAAAATGGGCTGATTAAAACCGATTAGTGTAACTTCATCCATTCAGGCAATTCATTCTCTCGTCCTAATTTTTTTGCAAGCTTTTTTGATTTTTTAATGATTCTTAAATGAAGTCCGTCGCGCTTTTGGTTATCCTCATTCTTTTTGTTCAATTCTGCTGCCTGTAGGTAATAAGAAAGTGCATCGTTGGGATTTTCCCATGCCACATAACAATTTCCAATCTTGTCCATAAACAACGCATCGTTGTGTATGTCAAATCCCTGATTGTAAACATCAATTGCGGCCTGATACTGCCCTGCCTTAAGGTAAGAGTCGCCCAAATCAGACAATATTTCAGATACATCTTTGTGCTCGCGTCCCAGGTATTTTATTTTCAGATCAAGGCTCTTTTTATAAAATTCTATGGCTTTTTCATAGTCTCTTTTCTTTCTCCATGCAGCGCCAATATTTCTGTAAGATAACGCGAGAGAAAAATGATCTGTGCCAAAGTTTTTTAGTTTAATTCTCAGGCTCTCTGAGTACCACCTCAGGGCCTCGTCATATTGGCCCTGGTCGGCCCATAAAAACCCAACATTGTTGTAAACGGGAGCTAACGATGTGTTGTCTGCACCCAGTACTTTTAACTTTATGTCAATGCTCTTTTCGTAGTAGGAAAGTGCTTTTTCGTGTTCGCCCTTTTTTCGCCAAACCGCGCCAATATTGCTGTAGGAGGCTGACAGGGAAGGATGCATTGCGCCAAGCCGTTTTAATTTTAAATCAACACTTTTGTGATAGAATTCCAGCGCTTTGTCCAGTTCTCCTTTTTTTACTTCCGCTAACCCTATGCTGTTCAACAATCCCGCTACCGATGGGTCATTATCTCCTAAAACCTTTAACTTGATATTCAAGCTTTTGTGGTAAAAAATAAGTGCCTGGTCATAGTTTCCGTATTTCGCCACACATCTGCCTAACAGGCTTAACAGGTTATGGTCATTTTCAATCAGGGCTTGTGATTTATGTATTTCGGTCAGATAATATACAGCCTGGTTTTTGTCAAAGCAGGTAATTATTGCTATCAATCCCAGCCAAATTGATTCTATATGCGTGAATTGATTTTGCTTCATTAATTCCGTGAGGAATTCCTTGCGCAGTGCGTGCAACCGCAATTTTGTCAGGTTTTTATCCAGTTCGAGCAGCGCTTTCCAGTCATTTGCCGTTCCGTGCTGCATTAACTTGTTTAGGGTGTTCGCTACTCCGAAAGTTTTTAAATACAGCAGCGAAGGTTTAATGCAAATGTCAAGATAGTCATCACCGGCATCAATAAGCTGCGTAGTAAGGGTAAAGTTGTCATCCAAAGCCAGTTCACATAGCATGGCTTCCAGCGCAAATCGCTGCAGCTTTGAACCCTGTTTGAGTAGGTCTTTGGCACTTTTTAAATGAATGGCAGGTTCTTGTTTGCGTAAGTGTGCGCCCAGCATATAAAGCAATGCGCCCTCAACCGTGAATGACAGGTAAGCGTTCAGGTCTTTGGTATAGCGACTTAACCATCCCAGGTTTTTAAGACGGGGATATGGATCATTTTGAACATCTGAGTTAAAGTATGGTTTCAGCCTTTCCGAATTGATCAAATCGTCCAGTAACAGTTCATTTTCCCCCTTTTCCCATACCGCTTCTACCAGCAGTTCCATGAATACTCGTTCTTTTGCAGAAAAGGATTCCAGCCAGTCGCGCCATATATTAAGATGCCTGTTTCCGCTTTTGGGCAGTGTTTTTTGGTGGTAGGTTTCAAGGAAAATTCTTAATACAAGCGGGTTGTTGATTTGATTGTAAATGGAACGGTCAAAATCTGCTATATCTGAAAATGTAAACCGTGGGTTGAATTTGTTTTTATGTTTCCGGGTGTAAATGTTCCAGGCTTCCTGCATTTCTGCCATGTTCATGGCAGTGAGCCAGTTGATGAAAACCGCCAGACCATTTTCGCCTTCCGGATTTTCTCCGTACAACAATTCCTGTTCGTTTTCATTTAAAGTAAACCGCTGTATGTCTGCACCCGTATTGGCCCTGCTGGCAACAATAAATTTTAGCCTTCCGGCATCAAATATTTTACTGATGGCAAGGATTTCCTCCCATACATCTTCGGCGTTGATTGCCTCATTCAATCCGTCTATCAGGATGGTGGTTGGGGTGTCCTGGGTTCCGGCAAGTGCCTGATAATTTTCAAGCCCCTCCCTGGGGTTGATATTGAGGATAAAGGCAAGATGCTCTGTCAACGAGTTCTTCTCCATCCTGCCTGCACGAATTAGCAGGCAAGGCAGGTTCAGTTTTGAATATTGTCTTTGTATTTCAACCAGCAGATTGGTTTTTCCGCTGCCGGCCTCTGCTGCGATAAAAAAAATGTTGGCAGCAGAGCCAATCCATTCATGCAGTTTTTGCTCAATCTCTTTGCGGTTAATGTAAATTTCCGGAAGAATCTTTTTTTCATGGATAAGGTTGTCTGTGAGCAATTTGTTTTCTTCGGCTATCCTGCTGATAAATACCTGCTTAGTGAATTCTGCAGGTGTATAATTGGTTTCGTTTTGCTTTTCACGAAGCAGTAGGTTTAGCTTGTTAAGAGTCTTTCCTGAAGTCTGTTTTTCAGTGCCCTCCGGACTGAAAAATTTGATGGTTTTACCGGTGTGGGATTCGTAAATGAAAATTTGCTCCTTGTCTTCTTTGGAAAGAGAAACTTCACCCGGGACAATATAAAATGGCAGGATGTCAAACTGCTCTTGCTTTTGGTTTTCAATCCAAACCCTTGCAGGCTTTTGTTGCCCCTTTTCAACTGTGTTTATTTCTGCCGATTTCAGTAAATAGGTTTCACCGTGCTCGTGCTTGTACATGGGAGCAGGCTCTGATTTTAATAAGTCTGTCAGAAGGTATTTAAAAACAGGATAATATTCCTGCCAGATATTCTCTGAAACCGAGTCAGGCGGGGTCAGCGAATGGCCTATGTGCCTGTTGCGAAAATTAATAAGCATCCCAATACCTGTGGCTTCCTGTTTCTTCAATTGAACATCTCCGTTTATATCCGTGTATTCAATTTCTCCTTTGAAGAGGGTTCTTTTTTTGCCGGTTTCAACCCGTTCGTAATGGTTGAAGATTCCACTGTCAAAAAAGGTATGTTGCCTAGTCTTCAGATACTTAATGGTTTCTCGGATAAATTCATTCCACGAGCCAAAGGAAGGTTCGGCAATGGTTTTATGAAACAGAGCGACCATGTTTCTATCCCTTAACGGGCTGTTGAAAAATTCAGAAGCAGTAATAAGGCCTATATATTTCAGGTAGTTGAGAAATGTATCTTTTAATAAATTGATTTTCCTCCAGGGATTTTGTTCCTCCAGGGCCCGTTTCAGTGGGTCGGCAATGACATACGGCAATTCCCGGATAAGTTGTATTTCCTCTTCGCTGAATGCAACAGCGCTAACCAGCGGCGTGCCGCATACGGGGCAGTTTTTTATTTCAGGTGGAAACTCTGCCTTTGTGCCGGCCATTAAGCAGTTTTGATTTTGGCAGCGAAAACCCATTGTGCGAAGTTATATTTTAAACGCTGAAATAGCTCTTTCGTTTTAATCAGGGATTTTGTGCATTCTTTTATTCTCTTTCAAATAGTGCTCAAAAGGTTATTTCATCGCATTCACACGTGTATCTTTATGGGCAACATACTGCAGTGTTGATCGGCTTAATCCTAAAACAATGTTTTTCATGACTTTATGTTGATTGGGGATTCAGTATGTTGGCTGCAATTGCTGTAAAATCCCCATTAATTCGCTGTTTTGGTGGGCGTTTTCAGATTATCACTACCCAATTTCCATTCAGCTTCATTGATAAAATCAGGTTTTTGTCAAGTATAGTTATCCACATTTTCAAAAAATTTCTTTTTTCAATACTGAAGTATCCGAGTTTTAATAAAATTACCTGAAAATCAATGTTAATAGGCTAATAAGATTCGATTATCTGAATTTATTGTGATGTTTTTGTTGTGGATAAACGTGGTGGTTGCCCCGTAATATACAAAAAAAATGAAGACAAGGCAAACACAATTGCATTTTCTATGTTCATTTGTGTACATCATTAAAATACATACACGTATGGAACATTTCAACCTATTGACGACTAACGTCATCGCAGCCGACAACTACGTAGCCTTTACGTTTTTCATCGGCACCATGGCCATGATGGCCGCATCTGTGTTCTTCTTCTTTGAACTGGGTAACACCTCTAAAGACTGGAGAACTTCTGTTCTTGTTTCCGGTATCATTACCTTCATTGCAGCTGTGCATTATTATTACATGCGCGGCTACAACTTGGAAACCGGTGGAGAATCACCCGTATTCTTCCGCTATGTGGACTGGTTGCTGACTGTGCCTTTGATGTGCGTGGAATTCTACCTCATCACCAAAAAGGCCGGTGCTAAAGTAGGTCTGCTGTGGAAACTTATTTTTGCTTCAGTAATCATGCTGGTTACCGGCTACTGGGGTGAAGCTGTTGCCCGCAATCAGGCTGCCTTCTGGGGTCTGGTTTCAGGTCTGGCTTACTTCTGGATCGTTTGGATGGTATGGAAAGGCGAAGTTGCTCAGCTTTCAAAAGCCAGCAGCCCTGCTGTACAGAAAGCCATCGATTCTCTGTTGAAGTTCGTTGTTATCGGATGGGGTATTTATCCCCTGGGTTACCTGGTAGGTACTGCCGATGGTCAGTGGTACGAGTTCTGCAAGAACTGGAACCTGAACATGGACATCATCTACAACATCGGTGATGCCGTGAACAAAATCGGTTTTGGTCTGGTTGTATATGCCCTGAGCAGAAGCGAAGACTAAGACAATATACACTTTACAAAAAAGGGGTTCTGATTTTATCATGAACCCCTTTTTTATAAGCAAACCATGAACCCCAAAAGCCATATTAACTGTGATTACCTGTTTGCCGGTACAGGTGCATCTGCCACTTTGCTGCTGATGCGCATGGAGAAGGCGGGTTTGCTTGCCGGTAAGAAGGTGGTGCTTTTGGATACCGATTTTACCTCGTTGAGCCGCAAGACATTTTGTTTTTGGGCAAAGCCTGATGACAACATCGTGCGGGATTGCCATGGGCTGATTCAAAAAACCTGGAATCATCTGCGCATTGACAGGGGAGTTGAGAGTGTACTGAAACCCCTGCAATACCATTACATCCCCGGTGAGAATATGAAAAATGCCATGCTGGCACTGGCTGAACGAAATGCTTGTGAAATGCTTGAATCTGCTGTTGTTTCCATGATTTCCGATGATTCGGGGGTGGTGGTCACCACCGGGGCCGGTTCCTATCTCGCAGCCCGGGTATTCGACAGCAGACCCGCAGGCTTTATGGCACCAAAACCCAATGAAACCAGCCTTTTTCAGTCATTTATAGGCTACATGATTGAACCGGAACACCCGATTGCAAATACCGATTCCATGGATATGATGGATTTTGGTGTTGATCAGCAGGGTGCAACCCAGTTTATGTATGTGCTGCCGCTCTCAGAAAGAAAAGCACTGGTGGAACTTACCCGCTTTGGGATAAAGAAGATAACCGAACCGGAAGCTGCACCGGTGCTGGAAAATTATATACAGCGGCATTTTGGAAATGCACGTATTCTGGAAACCGAAACCGGTTGTATTCCTATGTGTTCTGCGCCGCTGGAGATTACAGAACTGGAAGGGGTAACCCGCCTGGGAAGCCGTGCAGGAGCAATTAAGCCAGGAACAGGTTATGCTTTTAAAAACATGCACCGGCAGGCAGCGGAAATAACCCTGCAGTTACAGAATAAGCAGGTTTTTGAAACGAAGCATGCATCTGCGCGCTTCAAATTCTATGACCGCCTTCTGCTCCGTATTCTCGCCGTCAGTCCGGATTGGGGGAAGCCAATCTTTCAGCAGTTGTTCAGAAAAAACAGCACCCCGCAAATTCTGCAGTTTTTGGATGAAAAAACCACCCTGCGTCAGGATGCAGGTATTCTGCTGAGTTTGCCCTTTCGCCCATTTTTAGCCGCTTTGAAACAGGATGTCAGATACAATCCGCCGGCCATGTTAAAACCGGTTTTGCTTACGTTGCTGTCCCTGCTGTTTTGGTTTGTTTATGCTATTTCCCCTTCCGTGTTTTTCCCGCTGCAATGGGCCTTTATTGGTGTTGGCTTGTTGGCCGTCGGAATACCCCACGGTGCACTTGATCATCTGCTGGAATCGGGAAAGGTGCAGGGCAGGGCTGAACCTTTGTTTGTTGCAAAGTACCTAGCTATTATGCTGCTGTATCTTCTGCTTTGGTGGTTGCAGCCCTGGGGCGCCCTGGTTGTATTTCTGGGGTATTCGGCATTTCATTTTGGCCAGTCTGACATTCAGGAGTGGCAAATTACCCGCTATCCCAATCTTAAGTCATTTTTATGGGGAATAATAATGCTGGGGATTATCCTGTTCTCTCACCTCGAAGAGGCGATGGCTATTGTCAATGGTATGGGTGTCGCTTTTGCCGGCATAAATCCCGGAGAATCCCTTATTTATATGCTGGTGTTGGCAGTCCTTTTATGGGCTTTGGTTGAGAAAAACGCGGCTATTTTGCTGAGTTTGCTAATGCTGGTAATTGGCACGCAATTGCCGCTGCCTGCAGCTTTCGGGCTGTATTTTATCGGGCAGCACAGCCTGAACGGATGGTCGCATTTACAAAAGGGAATGGGAGCAGCAGGTGAAACCCTTTTCCGCAAGGCGCTTCCATTTACTTTCGGCGCTTTGATATTGCTGGGTTTATTAATGATGTTGGTTTACACAGGAATCATGCCCTGGACACACCAGCAGTGGATTTCTGTATTCTTTGTTTTTCTTGCCTGCCTTAGCCTGCCCCATGTGTGGGCCATGCACCGCTTTTATAACCGCAGCGGAAAGTAAGAGCCCATTCAGGCTTTTCATACATTAGAAAGTATGATAATAGCTTTCGTCAAACATGATTTTCGTCCATCGGTTGTGTTTGTTAGCCATTGTTTTTTTGAACCCAGACAAGATTATGATTACATTTTATTTAGCCAAAAAAACTTGGGTAATAATTGGGTTGGCGTTGTTCACCTTTTATCCTGAATCATCGCAGGCGCAGCAGTCGGAAAACGCAGCACTTCTAACTGTGATTCGCCATGCGGATCGAAAATCGAAAATTAAAAAACCGAAATTATACATTAACGGTAAGAAAAAGTGTATCATCCCTGATGCAGGCTATACAACTTTTACACTCAATGAAGGCGAACACACGGTTTTTGCAGCGCTGAATAAACCGGTGAAGTCCGGTGAGGAAATTCGCGAAACATCCTTAAGCATAAACGCCGAACCGCGTCAGCACTATTATGTACTGCTGCTTATCCCCGATATAAAACGCAAAATAGTTTCGGTTACCCCCATCATGGAATCCGGCGCAGCCAGGCTCATGAAAGATTACAGCAAATGCGATTGCAGTAATCCTTAAAAGCAGTATACATTTAGGGTTTGTGGACTGAACCTATGAATTCATTTAACCGTTAAACGGTTATGATTTTATTTTTGTAATTACTTGAATTTGTTCACTTTGTTGCGTAAATCCGAGACATTAATCTAAAATTGATGAATTCAAGAACCATGTTTCAAAAAAGGATTTTGCTATGTTTAGGATTGTCCCTGTGGTTTGTATCATCATTTGGGCAGTCTCCTGCAGCCAGGATTGTTGTATTGAGATCTTCTGAGGACTTTATGGGCGATAAACCCGTATGGATTTATGCTGATGGGAAGAAGATTTGCAGTGTAACCGCGGGTCAGCATATTCAATTAAATCAAACTGCTGGGGAACATACTTTCTATGTTTCATATTCAGGGAAAAACAAGCTGAAACCAAAGCAAATGGCTGAGGTAGTTTCTGTGGCTTGTGCTGCAGAAAAAACCACCTACCTGCTCATTGTAAGTAATCCGGCCAATAAAAAACCGGTTTCCTGTGCCGCTATTGTGGAAGACAGTGCTGAAAAATTGCTGCTCAACAGCCGTAAACACGATTGTATCATTAAAGATTAATTGGTTCTGAGGGCACTGCTTCAGATGCTTCAACTGTAAGCCGTAATTTATTGTTTTCCTCTGTTCAGGTCTTTATTTGTCAACCTTGACAAAACAGCCCGCATGGCAACGTACGGGCTGAACTTTGTTTTGTTAAAAGTGAAATGTATGGCCCCGCAAAGCCCTTCACTGCCAATTAAATGATTAAACTAATAATACAATTATCCATGTGCGAACTACTTGCCCTTCAATTCAACCAAAACATTCATCCCCGTTTTTCACTGCAGGGGTTTCAGCAACGTGCCCAAATCCACCGCCACGGCTGGGGACTGGCGTGGTTTCCCGATGGGGAAGCCCAGATTATCAAGGAAGCCCGCAGTGCTTTGCAAAGCAGTCTTTTTGAGGCTGTTTACGATGGTCCCTGGGTGAAAAGCAAAAACGTAATTTCACACCTGCGCTATGCCACCCATGGCAGCCATGTGCAGCAAAACACGCATCCCTTTATGCGCTACTATCAGGGTAAAAGTATTGTTTTTGCCCACAATGGAGTGCTGAGCAACCATGAATCGCTTCCCCTGTCGGGATACAAGCCTGCCGGACAAACCGATTCCGAACATGCATTTTGCCATTTACTTGGAGAAATGAAAAGGCAGAAACTGCAATTCGACAAAGCTGCGCATTATCCAAAAATTCAGGCCATACTGCAGAACATTAACAAACTGGGCAAATTCAACTGCCTCATCAGCGATGGTGTGCGCATGATTGTTTATCATACAGCTACTCCCGGCGCATCCCTGCATTACACCGTACGAAAGGCTCCTTTTAACCATGTGCGGCTTGCAGATCTGGATGTGACACTGAATCTGGAGGATGAAAAAAGTCCCGGCACCAGGGGTGTCGTTATTGCCACGGCCGCGATTACCGAAAACGAAGAATGGCACCCGCTGCCCAAAGGCAAAATGTTGGTTTTTAACAATGGAGATTGTATTTTTGGAAAAATACGTTCTCATGATACCCCGCCCCGTCTTTAAAAATGTTTCTGAAAGACTCAACTTTTTATTTCCTCCCGACAGCTTTGTCTACATCAACCTAAGTGCCGGATCATCAGGCCGGTTGCCTTCGGCCAGGCGCTTCTCCCTGTGTGAACAGCTGGAGCAGCGGGGCATGTCGCTGGCATTTCCACCCAATCTGGATAACGATACACTGGATTTGTCCAAGACGGATGAAGATTACTGGACCTACCACTTTCCGGGATTAAAACACCTGCACCGCCGCAAACAGGGAATTCTGGTGGGAGAGCTGCTGCATGGCGTTGATTTGAAGATGGCCGGGCTACTTATACTGCGCAAACTGAATATTCCGGCCGATAAGGAGCATTATCTGCTGTATTTCGGGCGCAGCGGGGCCTGGTGTTGCACCGAACCGGAATTCCAGACGGAGGTAAACATGACCAACCTGATGATTCATGTTTCGCATACCGGCATCATTCCATGGATTTACACAGAACCGGTTGCGAACTATAAGCCTGCTGCAAACTATAGCAGCAGCATGGAAGAACCGGCGAAGGCTTCACAAGGATTTGATTATACCGGCACAAGATTCAAGCTGTTGCAGCTGTTTGGCAGACAATTCAGGCAAATCCAGGAAGATGACCCCGACTTTGAAAAATGGGATGATCAGGCGCTGCTTCAGGATCCGGATGTGCTGAATACCCTGCGGGCGCTGCAGCAAACAGAAACAGAGAAGGGGTTTTTCAAAATCATACGCGGGCTGCTGCAGGAAGTTTATGAAGATATGCCGCATGCTGCAAGGATGCTTATGCCCGGACTGGCCGATGTAATCCTTGAATCCAAACAAAGGCCGTTTCGCCTGAGCATTAACACCTATCACAACCGCATCGATTTTCCTGAGGTGGATGTGTATGTGCCGCTCCAACCGCTCGACTTTGCGCTGTATCGACTGTTTTTTAACCACCCAAAGGGTTTCAGGCTAAGCGAACGCCAGCGTTACCTGGATGAAATGCGCACCATCTACCGCGGTGTAACCGGTAATAACGATGACCAGATCAATGCTGTACTCGAGCCTATGTTTGTTTTGTCGAAAGACAACGGCAGCATGAACCAGGCTATATCCCGAATAAAAGCAAGGTTCCGCTCCCAGATGAGTGAATGGAACATACAGCCATACATCATTTCCGGGGCGCGGAACCAGCCCTATCGCATCGCCTGCGACAGGAATTTTATGTTAATGGGTTAATTACGGTTTTTTGATCCGGCTCAGGAAGGCCATTTTTCTGTTGAACGCATCATCGTTGTAGTCGTCCATCATGGATTTCATGCCGGCACTGCTCTTGCTGAAATTGTAGTGGTTTTTGATGTTCAGCTCTTCGGCGGCGCGCCACACATCATGGTCGGCGCCATAATAGGTAAATTCCCAGCCTTTTCCTTCACATTCTGTAATATACTGGCGTATTCCGGCAGTGGTCCATTCACGGCTGCAGTTTTCCGCGCCATCGGTCAATATGAAGACACTCACGCGGGTGTTGTCTGCCGCCAGGTTTTTTACAAACAGGTAGTTTTCCAGTTTTTTCAGCGCTCCGCCAATGGCATCGTTCAGGGGCGTGCCACCCATGGGCCTGTATTCCGGTGCTTCTCCGTTCCAGCGCTGCACTTCCTGAAAAATCAGACGTTCGCTGAAGCGGTGATCGGCAAAAGTCCACAGGTTTACGAACTGCTGCAGCTCGGGCATGTCAGCCTGTTCCTGTTTGATTTTTTCAAGCAATCCGGTAAACGTTTCACGGGTGCTTTGGGTCATGGAAGCCATGGAACCGCTCTCGTCAATAATAAAAAGGTTTACGGCGTTTGCGATTTGGGTGTTTTGAGGATTTGTCATGGTGTTTTGGATGTTTAAAAGGTGAATAAAAAATTTGAATTGAGCACAAATATTCAGCGGTGCACCCTGCCTGGCGCTGTTCTGTCAACCTTGACAAAAACAGGCATTTTTTGAAAATAGATCTAAATTATGTGTGCATACCTGCACGCGCGCGTTCCTGTTGATTAGCACTGCATGCTATCAAAGTTGGCCGGCTCAGCCTTTGGTATGCCAAAACAAATACCTGCGCGCAATTTCTTCCATCGTACAGGCATTTTTCTCCATCAGTTTCATGCGTTGATTCCGAATGGTGTATTTTGATTTTTTGGTCTCCTGAGATAGCTGCACGGTGGTTTTCCCTTCAATCTGTGCCAGTATTACAAACTCTTCGGAGGGGGTAAACAGCACCCTGGGGGTTTCTTCCGAAATACGGCTTTTTGTATGGTTAATGTTGTTGCAAACCGCGCATCGGAAATGTTGGTTGTTTATCAGGCTTTTCACACCCTGCTTCAGGTCCTCCATGTCCGAAGATTTGGCTACAACCACCCTTGCCTTGTATTGGTTGCAATGGTCGATGATGGTTGGGTTGATGAAACTGGAGAAAACCATGAATGGAATCTTCTTTTCATGGCATGCCTCAAGCAGTTCCAGCTGTTTGTAATCGCCAATCTGAATATCGGAAATAACCCAATCCGGCGAAGCCCGGTTTATGCTCTCCAATGCGCTTTCCCACGCGGTAAAAAGTTCTATTTCTATGTTGTTTGCAATTTCCTTTATGATGATTTCCAGCAAGTGAGCAATGCCGGGGTGGTCTTCCAGAATGAGTATTTTCATTTGTTCTGTTGAATGGGGAAGGTAATATTTTCCTTGTAAAAACCATCGGCGTATTCTGTTTGAACGCGTGCCTTGAGCAGATTCAGCCTTTCGCGGATGGTTGAAATTCCGCGGCCCTCTCTGCCGGGTTTCAGGGTTTTGTTTTTGTCCGTATGCCCGATTGGATAGGAGATAGATAACAATACCTCGTTATCATCGGTGTTTTCAAACAGGCTTATAAATATTTTGGGTGGTTTTGCATGCGCTGCAATATTGGATATTTTTTCCTGCACGAGCCTGTATAGTTGATGCATGCTCTCTTGTGCGTGCTGGTTTTCAAATTCAATATCCATGATAATTTCGGTGGCAGATGTGCTCATGTCAGCGGCCAGCCGCAGAAACCCCTCTTTGATATTGCCCGACATGAGTTCCTTCGGGTAAATGTATTCAACCAGGTATCTCAGGTCATCGTGAAACCGGTTTAAATCTGAAATGCCCTGCGAAATATGGTTATGCATAAGGGGGGCACTCGCGTTGTTCAGACTGTCATGCAGTTCGCTTTTAATTTTAAGCAGTTTACCCGCTACAAAATCATGCAAGTCGTTGGCTATGCGCTTTCTTTCAGTTTCAATTTTCTCCAATTCCCGAATTTTATACCTTCGGAAAATTCGTTTGTATCTCTTGATATAAAAATAAGAAATCAACAGCGTGCCTCCCAGCATCAGTGCACCGGGCAGCAAAAGGAAAAAGATTTCACTTAATAATATGTCGCCGGAATTTAACATTGATGAGAATTAAAGTTGAAAACATTATAAGCCAAAATACAATCATTATTTTACTTACCAGCAAAGATTCATACCAGTTGATTTTTGTATTTATCATCAAATTCACTATAGATTGATGATACAATCCCAAAAATATTAAAATGTCAATTATGTTAATAAGTTGAAGTGATCGCCGATTAGCCGTTTTGATCAGCAGTAGCAATATGCCGGCCATGCATAACGTAAAGTTGATATTAAAAAACAATATGTTGTCTAACAAATAAAACAATACTGCCATTCCTGTTAAAAAGCCAAAAATGTATTTAATGTAATGGTCGGTTAATCTTGCAATGATGGTTATTGAAAGGCATAGTGGGAAGAACATGTTGTACAGAAACTCAATGGCAGAATCATCATTATCGCTAAAGATAAAACCTAAATTGGGGTCATTTTTTTGAGAAAACAAAAATTCAAAAATCAGGCTTGTATAGAGATACAGGTGAACGGTTGATGTGGAGCGATGCATTCCATTTTTTAAAAGATTCCTTACCCCTGAAAAAACAGTAAACAGTAAAAGAGCGAAATAACCGTATGTCAATGGATAAAACGGACAGGATTAAAGCAACGGAGAATTTTGAGAACAATTTATAGGGCAATTTTCAGTCCTGTTCATGATTTTCCCGGAAGTCATGTCATTGCCATTGCTGTCCACACCTACAATCACCAGGGTTAATTCACCAGCTGCATTTTTGGCAAAGTAAGCTCTTACCGCTTCACAACCGTGCTGGTTTATGATTTCCAGGTAGGCATCGGCAGAAATTTTGGCTGCCACGGTCTGGCCGGTAAACAAGGTATCGCTTTGGTATGCATGGGTCATGGTTATGGCTTCGGCGAGGGTTATTTCGTGTGGGTTGCTCATGCCTGCAATGATACCCAATTTTAGTTATTTGTTACTACTTGAGAAGAAAAACATGGTTTTAATTTCGCAGGAGTGAATTCATTGTAAAAAAATAAACATAAATCTATTGTCGGTTATTTTTCACTTCGCGAATAGGTTGCGTTTACCTCTTGAAAATTTGCCTTATGGAATCAAACAGCCCGATTTTGGAACATTTCTCCACCCTGGCAGATTGCTTTGCTGCCGTATACCGAAAAACGGTTTCCGGAAAAACGGATGCCCACTCCGAAAAAAAGGACAATGAACTGGAAGGCTATGCCAAAAGCCTGAATATGACCCGCGATGAGCTGGTGGTTTTTGCCTTGATTTTTCACCATCAGTTCCGCATCAAGCCCATAGAGGAAAACCGACTGTATGAGCTTGCAGAAAGGCTTATGGGCAATCGCGGAGATGCATTTGACGTGGTGTACAGTTTCAAGCGCCTGAAAGTAGTTTCCGAGGCGGACCATCCCATGTCGGAGCCCAAGATTGTGCTGCAACGTGCGGTGTGGTCGGCTGCCCGCAAAAATGATATAAGATTTATACGCGAACTCAAGCCTATTGGGGTATTGCGCATGATGGAGTATTTTCGTTTCAACCTGCTGGACCATGATTTTTTGAACGAGCACGAACTTCACGACGAACTTGAATTTCTCTTTGCCGTGAATGAAAATCTCACACTGGTCAAAAAAATGCGCAGCAGCCTGAATGTGTTGCATCGGTTTGTGCTCTGTGCCATTGTAGCCCGTTTTCTGATTGAAAACAGGCCGTTTGAACTGCGCTATATCGAACGGTTTGTCCGCGCCGGCGCCGGATTTGCTTCCCTAAAGCAGCAGATTGCCTCCAATGCATGGGGTCCTATAAAGGCAGGGCTGGTGCAGCATGCAGGCAGTGCCCTGATGAACGATGATATGGAGCTGGAGCTTACCACCAAAGGCATTGAAACGCTGTTGCCAGAAATTACGGCAGAATTGGAGGAAAGCCTGAAGGAACGCTTCAAAACGCTGCCGCCCAATGCCATTGATCCCAAGAAGATTAAACCGGCAACCCTGTTATTTAACCCGGATGTGGAAGGACAGGTGCGCGATTTGCACCGCCTGATTAAACCCACCAAGTTCAAAGAGTTCAAGCGCAAAATGCCTGCGCAGGGACGCATGACAGGTCTTACCATTCTTTTTTACGGGGCCCCCGGAACAGGAAAAACCGAACTGGCACTGCAGCTTGCAAAGCAAACAGGGCGCGCGGTTTTCAGGCTGGATGTAACCCACATCATGAGCAAATGGGTAGGTGATTCTGAAAAGAACCTGAAGTCATTTTTCCACGACTACGGCAGGGCGCTGCAATACATCAGCCCCGAGCCCATCCTGCTGCTGAATGAGTGCGATGGCCTGCTGACACGCCGTATGGCAGTCAATTCATCCGTAGATCAGATGAACAATGCACTGCAAAATATATTGCTGGAAGCACTGGAGAATTTTGACGGCATCCTCATTGCCACCACCAACATGACCCGCAACTTAGATGATGCATTTGAACGCCGTTTCTTGTATAAAATTCAGTTTGAATTGCCTGAAACGGCCGTGGCCGTGAAGTTGTGGAAACAGGCTGTACCAACCCTACAACAAAATGAGGCAGAGCAGCTGTCAATCCGCTACAGGCTGAGTGCAGCCGAGATTTACAACATTGCCCGCAAACTGGCTGTACAGTCATTGCTGAATCAGCGTACCCAGGAGTTTGAACTTATCCGCCGCTTGTGTGATTCCGAAAAATGGAACCACCAAAGCACGCATTCGCTGGGCTTTTCATAAACCTGCACTCGGTTTGGTATTCCGTGCATTAACATGCAAATTTGCACTGAATGACAGGATTAATCATATGTCTTGGGCTCTACCTCGCTGCGCTCATATATGCCAGAACCTTGCTCAATAAAGGACTTAAAAGCCTGAGTGTGGAAGACAAAGGACGTTATCTTGAAATCAGCCTTTCTGTAAGGAAATGGTCCCTGATTTTTTTAATCGGTATCATTGTATTGTTTCTGTTTGCCTCACGTGCCGGAAATATATCGTTCTTCGTTCTTTACGGATCTTATATCGCTGCATTGCTGTTGTTTAATAACGTGGTTTTGGTTGCCCTGGTTTTGCGCAAGCTGAAAGCGGCCGGTATGCCTGAATTTTTTGTGAAAAAGTTCATTGCATCCTCCGTAATATCATTGGTTGCCATTATTCTGGTGGCAGCCGGCTTTACATACCTGATTCAAACCGACCAATTCCCATTATGATGAACCGTTTTTTCATTTTTGGAATCATTTGTTTGTCTTTGCTGGTATCCTGCACCATTGCCGATCCCACCAAAACCAAGAAATGGCTGATGATAGGCGAGGGTGGAGGTATTACGGGTGCATACACCCACTTTTACATGCTGCCCAACGGTAAGATCTACCGCCGTGAACAGTCAGATTCAATGTACATTCAGCTAAATCCCATGCCGGGGCGCATCGCCAGAGGGTATTTCAGGGATTTACCCGAAGTGTTCACCAATAGTGGCGATAAACCGTTGCCCGATAACATTCACAAAACCCTGATATGGCAGAAAAAAGGAATTAAAAAAACCATCACCTGGATGTATCCGAATGAGCGTTCAGACAAGGCAGATGAGTTTTATAATTTTTTGCTGAGGGAAATGTACGAATACAACCCTACCGCCACGCGATGAAAAAGGTATTGGCCGCCTGGTTGTGTATTGCCGGGTTTTCCGGTGCCGTCAAGGCGCAGCTGCTTTGGCGCGTGACCCCTCCGGTTACGCAGAAAACCTCATTTCTCTTTGGAACCATGCACCTGGCTGGGTTTAGCTATTTTGAAAAGCATCCTGCTCCGTTAGACAGCCTGAAGCAATGCTCCCGGGTTATTACAGAGGCCGAAATGAGTGACCGCGGTGCCATGTTTACCATGTTTCGCTATGCTGCCATGCCTGAAGGGGTAAGGCTTTCCGACAGTTTAACCCGCAGGCAGTGGCACAGACTCGACAGCCTGCTGCAGAAGGGTGATCCGCCGGTGAGTGCCTCGGTATATGAAAATTATAAGCCCGCCCTTGCCGAATCAGTGGCCTCTATAAAAATGTTTGGCGATGTATACAAAGACCTGGTGAAGGATGATGCTGTTCCCATGGACCAGGGCATCGACGATTTTGCTTACAAAAGCGGGTTCACCCGCGATTATCTGGAGACCGCCGAAAGTCAGTTTGAACTGATGTTTGTAAAACCCTCGCTTTCCCTGCAGTTTCGATCATTGCGGCGCCTGCTCAATGGCGATGAGGACAGTGCCATGCAGGTGTATGTAAGCCGCAGCTTAAAATTGCCTGAATATTATGAAAAGCAGGCCACGGACAGCATTGCACAAATCATTGATCTTGCAGTTACCGGCGATGCTGAAGAGCTGGCCTGGAACCGTCAGTTCCTGGAAGAGAGGAACAGCCTTTGGCTGAAAAAACTGCAGACCGTGCTTGAAACAGAACGTTGTTTTGTGGCAGTGGGTGCCGCGCACCTCATGCGGGAGGATGGACTGGTTGCCAGCTTCAGGCGCCTGGGTTACCGTGTTTCGCCCGTTGTTTACAAATAAGCGCCAGCGTTTCTTTCCGCCTGATTTTATGGGTCTCTGTGAGCAGAAATGTATCTGCTGTCATTACTTCCTTCGGCCTGAGGTAGGAGGGCTCAAAGGGGATTTTTTCCAAATCAGGAGCTGAAATGCCCTTCTGTATTACCAAAACAAGCTTTTCTCCCAATATTTCATCTGGTATGCCCGCACAGAAAAAAGTACCTTCTGCCAGTCCGAAATGCTTTTGTATCAGGGTTTCCACACTTTCGGCCGCAATTTTTATGCCCCCGGAATTGATGACATTATCCACACGGCCTGTTATGGAAAAGGAACCATCCGTTGCAATAATCGCAACATCGGTGGTTTTCATTACGCGATTTTCCGTAATGGCATTGCTGAATTGCAGGCAACCTATATTGCTTAAAGATGCTTTCGTGGGCAGTAAAAAACGGAATCCTTGCTCTCCAATTCTGCGTAAAGCCACATGGCTGTATGTTTCAGTCATGCCATAGGTATGGTAAAACACGGGTTTTTCAAAACCGGCAATTTCCTTTTCCAACGAAGCTGAAAGGCCAGCCCCGCCCAGCAGCACAACCCTGAATTTTAATAGGGATTTACGGCTATTTTCATTTGCCCAAATATGGCTTAACTGCATAGGCGTCAGGGAAATGATGGTGGCGGTTCCTTCGTAATGCAGCAAAGGATTTGCGGTGGGTTCAATCACATCTATCGGAACACCCCATATTTCAGCACGAAACAGCTGCATCAGTCCGCCTACTTTGGTCAGGGGAAGGCAGCAATGAATGCGGTCTTCAGGGTTTATGGACAGCGCTTCGCCCGTAATATGGCAGCTCAGTTCAATGAGATTTCTTTTCAGCAAAAAAATGCCCGGCTCTCCGGTGGTACCGCTGCTGCTCACAGGGAATTCCTTTTGCCCTGAACGCCACTGCCGGATGATGTTTTCAGCTTCCTCCGTTAGCACTTATACCAATGCCTTTTTAACTTCCGAAACCAGCGTGTCAATCTCCTCGCGGCTGTTGTAATAGTGGGTGCTCACACGGACGCAATCCACATTATTTTCGCCCACATAACGCAGGGTGATTTTTTTGCTGTACAATCCGGTCACAAACTCCGAACTCGCCTTGGGATTGCCGTTGTTGATGCGAAACGCCACCTGTGCGCCGCGGCTTTTGGCTTCCGTGGGTGTGAGCATGATAATTTTATCACCGAGTGTCATCAGCGATTCCTGCAAATAGGCCGCCAGGCTTCGCACGCGGTTTTCTATACGTTCCGGCCCGATTTTTTTGTAGAGTTTTAATGCCTCCAAACCGGCTTCGTACATGGGCCCGCAGAAGGTGCCGTAGTAAAAACGGTGCGCAGTCTCCACCAGTTTGCCCCCGGTGGGTGGTGTGGTTGACATATTGAATTCATTACTCGAATAGGCTGCTACGTGCGTGCACCGGGTTTTTGAGAGCATGTCCTTGCGTACATAGAAAAAGCCCATTCCAAGCGGTCCCAGTGCCCACTTGTGCAGGCAGCCGCTGTAGTAATCGCAGTCTATGTCGTGCACGTTGAAACGA